>JAHBVH010000055.1 GCA_019637645.1 Caldilineaceae bacterium | reverse complement strand
AGCGGTGCGCACAACAAGGGTAAAGACCTGAATCAACACTATACTAAATTATGCAGGGAAACTTTCGCTTGACCACAGCCTTGGGTATAGCCCTGAGATACAGTTCAAGGCATAGACCCCCTCTCGGCAATCCTGCTTGTGCTCTCAGTCGGCTTCTTGTTAGCTGCATCAGCTTTCGTAAGGATTGTATCGTACCCTATACCTTCCTTCTCTATCTTCATCCATAGAGCGACCATGCCTTTGGCCCTATCTTACTCCTAGCCTAGAGCGTGATAGAGCCAGAAGAGCCGAGCAAATTATGCAAAATCAAGCGAGGCGTGCGCATGAGTGAAAAAGTGGCACGCCAGAATGGTCATGATCCAGTAGTTGCCGTTGCCGCGTCATTTACTCCCCATTGGACAATGCGCACAGTGGTTTGGGCAACCCTCATTGCCGTGGGCATTGGCCTAGGCTTTCTGCTGCTCTACCAGTTTTACATGATCGTCTTTTTGGTCTTTGTGGCCTTTAGTTTAGCCACTGCGCTCAGGCCCTTGGCCGATTGGCTCCGGAAACGTAACCTGCCCTTGGCCCTTGGCATCCTGCCTTTCTTTTTGGGCCTGCTTGGGTTGTTGGTGGGCTTTGTCTGGTTGATTGGCCCGCTGATGGTCACCCAACTTGTCGATATTGTGCAGGAGCTGCCCAGCTACTATACCCAGTTGCGCCTCTATTTGCAACAGTCATCGCATAGCTTATTGCAACTGGCTGGAGCGCGCCTGCCCGTTGCACTATCGTTACCCATCGATCGCCTTCCCATGACGGCGACAGCCATGGGCGAACCCCTCGATCCGATTGGGCTGCTGGGGCGGGCGTTGGGCAATCTGGGAAAGACGCTCTTCTTGCTCATTGGGGTATTGCTCTTAGCCTACTATTGGTTGGTGGAAGGCGACATGATCATTCGGCGCAGTTTACTGCGCACCCGCTTTGAGCGCCGCACCCAGTTGCGCGCATTGATCATGGAAATTGAAGATAAGATCGGTGGCTACTTCCGCGGTCAGTTGCTCCTCTGCCTGATCATCGGCCTCTTTTCCTTGGTTGCCTTTTGGCTGCTTGGCGTGCCCAACGCGCTGTCACTGGCCTTGATCAATGGGGTCACCGAAGCCATCCCGGTGCTGGGCCCCACGATTGGCGCGGTACCCGCCATTTTGCTGACCCTTTCCACCGACCCCAGCAAGACCCCTTGGGTGGTGCTTGCTTTATTGTTGATCCAAGGGGTGGAAAATAACTTTTTGGTACCACGTATTATGGATCGCTCGGTGGGCGTCCATCCGCTGATCACGATCCTTTCCATTGCGGCCTTTGGTCTGCTCTTTGGCATTGTCGGCGCGATCTTGGCTATTCCACTGGCAGCCATTTTGCAGATTCTGGTTAGTCGTCTGCTCTTTAGCACACCTACTCTTGAAGAGAGCACCGCCCTGCTCGACGTGCAGCCACAGCCCACGCGCAGCCGCTTTGCGGTGCTGCGCCATAATGCGCAAGAGCTGGCCCAGGATGTACGGAAACAGGCGCGGCACAGTGCGCACCCAGTATACGATGCCCAGATCGAACAAGCCGAGGATATGATCGAGAGTGTGGCCAGCCGCCTGGAAAACTATCTAGCCCAACAGGAGCAGCGGCGATGAAACAGCTTGCGCTTACCATCACAACCACCTTGGCAACCCTAGCCTTGATCCTCATTCTTTGGCAATTGCGTAGTATTGTGTTGCTCTTCCTCTTTTCCATCTTCATTGCCAGCTCCGTGCGCACCCCCATCGACCGCCTGATCCAACGTGGCTGCCAACGCTGGTTGGCAATTTTCTTGGTCTATGGCCTGGTTGTGGTGGGTGCGCTGACCTTGGTCGTCTTACTTGCCATGCCGTTGGCGACCGAATTGCAAGCGCTTACGCAGGACTTGGCCTACCTCTATGAGCAGGGTTATGCGTTTATGCAAAAGGGGGCCACGGCCAACAGCCGTCTCTTTGCCCGTTTGCCCTCGACCGAAGTTGTGGGCCAATTTTTGCTGGAGAACCAACCAGCGGCCCTCGCCAGCCGCGTCATGGGCTTTACGCAAAGCTTTGCCGCTTTTCTTGGTCAAGCGTTTCTAGCACTCGTGTTAAGTGTCTACTGGACAGCCGATCAGTTGCACTTTGAGCGCCTATGGCTTTCGCTCTTAGCACCTAGCCAGCGGACACGCATGCGCGAGCTTTGGTATACGCTCGAACGCAATGTGGGTGCGTATATTCGTAGCGAAGTGCTCCAAAGCGTCTTGGCGGGCGCGCTCCTCACCGCGGGCTACCGCGTCATGGGGCTTGAATATCCCTTTCTGTTGGCCGCGATTGGGGCGATTGCTTGGTTTATTCCCTTGGCCGGGGCCCTCTTTGCGGTTCCCTTCATCGCGGCGTTGGCCTTTCTCAATGGGCCGCTGTTGGCGATTGCTGCGGCGCTCTATACGATTGTGATCTTCGTGATCATGGAGTTTGTGTTAGAGCCCCGTCTCTATGATCGCAGTCAATATGGCGTTGTATTGGTCATCATTGTCATGATGGCGATGGTCGAAGCCCTGGGGATCACAGGGCTCTTATTAGCCCCACCAGTGGCACTTACTTTGCAGATCATCCTCGATGAACTCTTGAATGCGCCTATTACGCTGCCGCCCAACCAGCGTAGCACCGAGAAAGCGCCGGAAACGCAACCAGTTACTTGGGAAGAGTTACAAGCACAATTTGCCGAGCTACGGACAACGCTGAACGCAGCCGAAACCAAGTCACCGCGGGTCAGCAATATGGTAGACCGCTTGGAGCAACTGCTCCAGGAAACACAAGAAGTAGCCGTATAGCAGAAAGGATTTTCTATGGCACAGGTAAAATATACCGCTTCCGATCATATCCCAGACAAGATCATTTTGCGCGCATGGCCGAAAATGCTCTTTCTCTGGCCTTCTGCGCTCTTGGCCTTGGCCGCTGGTATTGGCACCTATCTCACTGCAGAGACCATGAGCCGCTGGGAATTTTGGGGCACCCTCTTTCTCACGATCTTTGCGGTGAACCTAATGGTAATCACCTTTGAATTTCCCCGCAGCACCTCCTTGACCTTAGTTTTGGCCTGTGTGGCTTTGGCGTGGCTTTTGGTTGAGCTCAACCGGCGCTATCACATCATTGCACCGGTGAGCGATTTTATTGAGTCACTGGAACTGACCGCGAGGCCAGATTTTTACTTTGCGCTCTTTGTCATCTATGCCCTGCTCTTGATCGGCATGTTTATCAGCACACGCTTTAACTACTGGGAGATCAGTAATAATGAATTGCTCCACCACAAAGGCTTGCTGCAAGATGTAGAACGCTTTTCGACAGACGGTCTTCAATATACGAAACAGATCACCGATTTCTTTGAATACTTAATCGGTCGCTCAGGTCGCCTGATTGTTAATACACCAGCATTTCCCCAGCCTATCATTATTGATAACGTCATTGGCATCAATCGAATCGCCGAGAATTTGGATAACATGTTGGAAGCCCGGCGCGTCGTCGTCAGTGGCGGCCTCCCGCAACCCGTGGCAGTACCCGTTGAACCACAGGCATAAGCCTTTCGTTCGAGCGGCATTGTGACACGTCATGCGGTTGCTGAGTGCTAATAGACAAACCATATAAAAGTCGCACATTCGTACACAGAGACATACCCATCTATTTGTGCGACTTTGATGGGTTTTATCTATAAGTTGCGCGGTCATGGCCCGACTTAGCACTCAGCAGCCGCATTCCCACAGCCACCAAGCCAAGCGATTTCTTATGAGTAACCCGCCTGTCAACAAAGAGACATTACAGCGCTTTACAACCTGGCATTTGCTCAAAACGACCCTGCTAGAATGGAATGCCGATAATGCGGCCCACCTATCAGCGGCGTTGGCCTATTACACCTTCTTCTCGCTTGCACCCGTCATCATCATCGCCACAGCCATTGCCGGCGCGATTTACGGTCAAGATGCTGCGCGTGGTGAGTTGATCAATCAAATTGCCTATTACATTGATGCCGAAAGTGCCGCCTTGATCCAGACTATTCTGCGCAATACCAACGCGGCGAAGCCTAGTCTTATCACCACGATTGCGGGGATTCTTTTTCTGTTTTATGGGGCCACCGGTGTTTTTAGTGAACTCAAGAGCTCATTGAACCTCATCTGGAACGCGCCCCCATCACAGGGCAGCCCCTGGCGCGCCGTAGTGCTCAACCGCCTCTTTGCTTTGTTCATGGTCTTAGGTTGTGGCTTTTTGCTGGTCCTCTCACTGGTCATTAGCACAACCCTCACCATCACCACGGATTGGCTCAATCTGTGGTGGCCCGGCATGGGTATGCTTACCCAAGTTGCCAACTTTATCATTTCGTTTCTACTGACAATTCTCGTCTTTGGCCTCATCTATCAATTTCTGCCCGATGTCACCATTGCGTGGCGCGATGTCTGGAGTGGTGCTGTAGCCACGGCCCTTCTCTTTTCGATTGGCCGCTATCTGATCAGCCTCTATCTGAGCTACAGCACCATTGGGTCAACTTATGGTGCGGCAGGTTCTTTGGCAGTTCTTTTGCTGTGGATCTACTACTCGGCCCAGATCTTTTTCCTCGGGGCAGAATTTACCCAGGTCTATGCGCGTACCAAAGGCACCCGGTGGCGCGAACATGAATTGCTCGCAGAAGAGCCCCCGGTGGAAGACGCAACCAGCGCTCCCGAAGCGCGGCCCGGTAGCCGGCAGCGCCTTGCCAAGTCGGCGCGCGAATTAACCACCGCCGTTGGTATTTTAACGCTGGTCTCCATAGTCAACCTAGTGCGTGGGCCACTCCGTAAATAGGATAGTTTGGTCGAGATCGCGGGCGAGACCTGACAGGTTTGGTAAACCTGTCAGGTCTGATCCTGTTGGGGTAAGCGTATAAATCCGTTTCGTAGCTGCGTTGAGGCGGCTCGACCGGGTCATACTCAGAGCTCTGCTTAATCTTTACGCGAGTTGCGCGTACGGTGATGGCGGATTCGGGCCAGCGCATGGCTTCAATCCATTCGGGAGCAACCAGCACACGCTTGCCCGACTACCAAGTGGTAGTCTCAATCAGCAGGTAGCGCACGGTCCAGGTCAATTCATCGATAAAAAAGTCTATAGAAGTCATGCAGATGACCAATCTCGCCATCGGTTGCGGCAATCGTAAAGCCCCGTAATTTATCTGCACTGCGTAACATCTAGCTTCTCCTCTCTCGACAGGGGATAGGTGCGGGCCGCTTACACCGCAACCGGCTTGATCTCGTGTTCATGCATCAAGCCAATCGTACGTTCTACCTTGTCAATCTGGCGGGGATCGGCAAAGACAGCCACGACCGTGTCGCCATTCTGAAAGCTGTCGTCCAAAAGATAGGCATCGGTTTCAGCCGCGCTACTCGCAATGAGTGTACTGAAAATGAGGCTAAAGACTAGCCCGATCAGCGCCCCATGCAGGCTCATCTCCCAGAGCACGCCCGTGGCAGTCGTTGCGAGCAAGCCCCCCAATTCGGGGAAATAAGCGCGATGAAATGACCCATACAGCAGCCCCAGCAACCCACCAGCAACAAGACCCAGAAGGCCACCCGTCAAAATCGCTTCGCGCGTCACGCGTGGCCGTGCCCGTTCGGTGCTAGCGGTGCTGTAGGCAGCGATCCGTTCAATGGGAATGACAGAAATCTCATGCGGCGGAATACCCATGGTTTGTAAACGCGCCAGCGACTGTTCCACATCCTCATCTTGGTTAAAAAGGCGCACGGCAATGCGCCGCTCTAGCTCTTCGCCAAGCAGGCCCACGCGTTGGTGAATAATGCGCACCCGCTCGGCTTGGCGCGTCACCACCGCATGAAGATCCGCTGGCAAAGATGCCGCAGTCGCTTTGGCATAAAGCGCAACCGTATCGGTTTCTAGCTGATACAACTCTTCGAGCAAGAGCCGATGACGTCGGTTGCGCCGCACCACCATGGCCGATTTCAGGTCGAGCCAGCCCCGTTGGAAGAAGCCTGGCGAATAGGCGGAGTGCGCTTTTCCATCATCGCCGCTCCCTGTACGCGCTTCCAATTCACCGACAAAGCCCGCCCGCTCTTGGGCATAGGCTTTGAGCAATAGCTTGATTGCACGATTCTCCATCTGTGCGGCAGCGGCATAGAAATTCCGTTTGCTTTCGGTGTTGGCGTGAATCAGTTGGTTGATGGTTGTTCGCCTATCGCGATCACGGTCCATAGGTATCCTCATTTCTCTACTTTCTGGGTAACCAAAGTGCTTCCACAGGCTAGTAGCGGAGAATGGCGGCGACCTGTTTACCGGCAGGGAGTGTTTCTACTGGGCCGATATAGACGCTGCCACCATTGAGCACAGTGTGCACTGCAGCGAAATCGAGCAATTCCTCATCACCTGGTTGCGGAACATCATGTTGTTCTACCTGATTCGTAGCGGGGTCAAAGGTGCCCCACTTGGTGCCGCTTTGGGCCAAAAAGAGCGTATCGACCCGCTGAAAGTAAGCGGCAGCGACAATCTCCGGCAACGCAGCGGCCGCGCGCGGATCCTGGTTACCCGCCAGATGATGATAGGCGTCAAGCGCTTCCTGGCGCTTGGCATCAAAGCGCGGCCCGATCTGTTCCCAGGCCCGCTGATGCAAGGCGGGAAGCTCAAGCGTTTCTGGATCGATAGTCACATCCTCATCAACCAAGCCCTGGTATTGGTTGATCTGCCGATATAAACCGCGCAGGGAGTCAATGCCAGCCAGGAGCAGCGGCGGTTGTGTGCTATCTTCTAAGCGGTCGCGTACGCCATTGTCCAGTTGGCGGAAAAAGCGGGTGACTTGCTCTTTCAGGTTGGCATCATCACCAGCCCCCCCTTGGCCATGGTAGATCGGGTTGCCCCGATCAGGGGCAGCACGTGTGCTCCCCGTACTCGGCCGTGAGCCAATGTGAAAGCGCACATTCGACTCAAATTCGTCATACCGGAGCGCTTCGGCCAGGCTATTGGGGGTCTCATCATCAAGCTCGACCTCGGTTAGTTGGAAGCGTGATCCCTGCAACAAGCGTACACCACCCTGGCGCAAAGCCAGCAGGTAGAAGGTGCCATCGCCATCCACCAGGGGCAATAATGGCCGCAGATAAAAACGACCATTGACCATCGCCATTTCTGGAAAGGGAAAGGGGACACGATAGGTGACTAGGCGATCCGACGAGAGAAACAAGGCCAACCCGTCGCTTTGGTATTGCCAAAAGCGGCGATTATTGACCAGATCATGGGCAGGGGCAACTAGCTCTTGGATATCGTTGGTGCGCTCACCGCGCGCGGCCAGGGTCGCTGCGACCTCATTCAATAAATTCTTGAGGCGGATGGGGCTCTGCTGCGTCTCTATGCTTTTGCGTTCGGTCGGCAGATAGATCGAAATGCAAGGGCCTTGTTCTTCGCTAAGTAACTCCAGCAGCGATTCTTTGGTCACAAGATCCATTTGTTTATCAAGCAAAGTCATTGTTTCTCCTTTCTACGATAAGGTTCTCCGATAAGGCTTCTCCTATAGGGTTTGCTCAGGAGCATTGGCTGGTTGGTGGACAAACTTTGGCGGTCCCCCTTCCCCCACGTTTTCAAATGATTTGACTGCCACGGGTGATGGATCAAATTCCTTCAAGAAGTGAATAAATTCACTTAGGCTATACTGGGGCCAAGTCTCGATCTCTTGCTGCAAAGCCGAGCCGCGTTGAAAGCGAATATGCTCGCCATCAGCCGTAAGAAGGATAATGTGCAACGTGGGCTGGCGTTCCAACAAGTCATCGACAATGTTGGTTAAATGGCTATATTCTTCTTGCAGCAAAAAGAGCCATTCAGGTCGCAGTTGGCGAAGCTGTTGGGGCAACGCTTGCAGCGCTGTTGTTTCACCGACTAACTCGACATCAATGCCATTTTCAATGACATATTGGAGAACTTGCCTTAGTTGTTCTGATTGATTGACGACCACGACGCGCATTGTTCACCTATTTTCTAAGCACGCTGCTTCTGTTATGTTGTCATAAAGAGCTGGCAACAAAACTGCTATTGTTCGCTAGATAGGGCAAGAAAATAATCCGGTAACAAGGCTCCATGCCCGGCCAGCACAATGACCGCTTTACTTGCTGAAGGTTCATAAAAACTAGTCCGCTCTGGTGCTCTGGTATTAATAGCTCGGAGAGAAGCAGAGCATGGCGCTAGTCTACCGCGTGACAGTAGGGCATGTGATAGGCAATGGTACACCGCAAAGTCACAACTGATGCTATAGGATTTAGTGATAGCCTACTAGCAACAGTGCCATGTGCGGTTGCCATAGTAGGTAAGTCGGGTCTATTCAACAGGCAGTGAGTCAGTCGATTATGGCGATTTGTGGGCATCGCTTTCTATCCGAGGTTATATCTTTGCCCTATACCCAGAGTGAGCAAGGCTGCCCAATCCTCTGCTACGGTAGATTATGCTCGGGCGAGAGGGTTTCCGAGCCAAATTAGCCAAACGCAACTGGCATACGCCAGGAAGGAGGAAAGCCTTGTGACAATTCATTCATCTAGCCCGATCATTCCCCTCGACCCTCAGGAAGCAGCTTTATTTGCTGACCTCCTCGAAGCCAATCGCGATAGCCAGGAAGGCTATGAAACTGCCGCCACAGCCATGACTAACCCCGAATATACCACTTTATTGCAGCAGTATGCGCAGCAACGGAAAGAGATTGCCGACGAGTTGGGCGACCTGCTTGAAGCCAGCGGCCACGCGCCCCAAACCAACGGCTCACTGACCAGCCTCTTGCACCAAGCGTGGCTGAATCTTGAAGCCATGCTTACGCAAGGAGATGCGCCCATGTTTGCAGAATGCCAACGCTCCGATGAGTTGCTCTTGGCCGCCTACCAAGATGTGCTAGGCCAGTTAACCCGCGAGGATCGATTAACCATTTTGCGCCGTCAATTTACCACAATCCGTGATGCGTATGAGCGCGTAAAATTACTCCGTGGTGCTTTAGAACAAGCGCAGAAGTAAGGGGCAGGCACGATTGATAGAAGGAAAAAGCTTAGTCACAGCAGCGCTTTGCTGAGGAAAAGAGGTAGCTGGCAGATGAATGCTGTCTATCGCGACCGTAAAACGCGGTGGGCTCACCATCCCAACGATACTGTTCCTGGTACTTATACGGCTTACTGGGGTAGGGCGTATAAGTACCAATAGCGCTCGATGGGATAGAGCATTTGCATCGCTGCCGGCCAGACAAAGGCTGCCGATGTTGTGGCCTGGCGAATGCGTTGGTCAATCCGATCAATGCGCTCGGTCACGGCGTCGGTGATTTCCGGGCCAAGGAGTTTGGTCAATTCTTCGATCCGCTGGCGATTATGAATCTCCTGTGGATAGGCAAGGCGGCATCCCTCTTTATGGTTTTCACAGTCGTGGAGAAACCAGTTGATGCTATCCAGCCGCGCCATAATTTCGCGCACAACCATCTCATGCAGTCGATCATGTAATTGGTGTTGCACACGATCAACCGTGCCAAACATGCCGTCTACTTGGGCCAGTTGCTCTTCGGTACTATTGTTGCGCCGAGCGGCCACGGTATTTAGAAGGGTGAGCAACTCGCCGAGCGACATGATCATACGCTCAAAACCATGTTTGCGGCGCACCATGACGACGCGATAAATATTACCTTCAATCAGATAATACTCCAGCGCATCCGTCATGGCGATTGCAGTTGTCAATAAATGATCCAATTCTTCCCACTTTGGATCTATTCGCTCAGCCACCATCATTTTTATACTCCTCGACCTACTTGATTGCAGTTCCCTTCCTGATATCAATCTCTACTCTAGTATAAAGCAGGATCACGTTGGTGAAGATAGATATCGGTACACGAGCGATATAGAAAAAAGATACAAAAGCAAAGAGACGCACGCGAACTATCGTACAAACCCTGCTGCGCTGATAGCGCATTTTCCTATAGCGTAAAGGAACAACTTCCTACAGATCCATTCGTTTGTTTTGCCTACTTTTGTTATTTTTTATTGATCCGCGATTTGACCCTTTTCAATCAATGATATACAATACTAGTCATCCGGTAAATGGATTTGCAGTGCGGCTTAGCCGCTTCGGGGGAACTGCAAGTTCATTTACCGGTTTTTTTATGCACCGTTTTTTGTGCATTTGGGCAATCCAGCATGCTAGCCACTTCCCCCTGTTTCCGCCGCGACCCATAGGGTTGTTTAATCAACCGAAGATCCTACCCTTTGTTGCCACGATTAGGTCATCTATGACAAAACTTTTCGTTCGTACGCCAGCCGCCGGTTCGGCCTTGTTGCCAATTTACTGGGCCGGGTTGGGCCATTTCACCCTGGAACTTTGCCACAACTTTATGCCGGTGCTCTACCCTTTGCTCACCCTGCAAATGGGGTTGAGCTTCACCCAAATCGGGCTCTTGGCTCTCGCGAACAATCTTATTACCGCGTCCTTTCAACCACTGCTCGGTTTTCTGCCCGAACGCTTTGGTGCGGAGCGGGTCGTTGCCTTTAGCATTCTCTGGCTTGGCGTCCTCATGGGCTTGGTTGGCTTTGCCCCCAATTTTTTTGTGCTCACGCTGCTGGTCGCCCTCGCGAGCTTTGGCTCCGCCGCCTACCATCCTGCTGGGGTGGTCAATGTCACCCATCAGAATCGTGTCCGCCGCGGCACAGCAATGGCGATCTTTTCGGTAGGTGGTTCGTTGGGCGCGGCGGTGAGCCCCACCTGGCTATTGCTTTGGCTGGATAACCTGGGCGTGCGCAGTTCCCTGATGATCATTCCCATTGCCCTGGTGGTCAGCGCGCTCTTTCTCCACTTGGCCCGCAATCCGCTGCCCTTACCCACCAAGACGCAGAGCGTTATAGCGACCACTATCCCGAAGAGCTATCTCTTTGGAATGGCGTTCTTGGTCTTGGGCACCATGGCGCGGGCTTGGTTTCAAGTGGCCTTTGTCACCTATCTGCCCGCTTGGGTGCAAGGGAATGGGGGCTCGCTGGAACAAGGGGGACAGCTCTTATCGATCTTCCTCTTTGCCACGGGCGCGGGCAGTCTACTGGGCGGCATGCTAGCCGACCGGATTGGCGTTTGGACCGTGGCGATCCTCACCAACTTGATGATTGCGCCAGCCTTCTGGCTTTGGCTGGGTGCAACGCCGCTTGTCCAGCTCTTTGCGCTGATCGTCATCGGCTTTGCCTTGGGCGCAAACTACCCCACCGTCATCCTCCTTGCCCACGATGCTTGGCCGCAGCGGATCGCGCTGGCCTCGGGGTTGGTCATGGGCTTTGGCTGGGTGCCCGCGGGCCTGGGAGCGTCTTTTACGGGTTATCTCGCGGACCAAAGTTCACTGACCACCGCCATGACAGCCCTGCTCGCGCCAGCTGTATTAGCAGTCTTCTGTGTCTTGGCCTATCGTCTTGGCGCGCCCAAACGAACCCAGGCCGAGGGCTAAAGCAAGGTGGAACGGGAGCCCGTTCCCCGAATGACGCCGCATCCAGCACGTTCTACGAATCACGTTCTACAAATTACTTTTCACAGTATCCATCGACCATTGTTTCAGGTAGGAGGGTAGAATGCATACCAGTAGTCGCATCAACGCGAATGACTTCGCCTTTTGGCGGCAGACCCCCACCGGCGACCAACCGGTCGCTTTCGCGGCTTTTTGCCCCGACTATCATCCCCTTGATCGGATCGGGGTAGTATCACCCACGTTGGAAGCGGGTGTCCATCACACCGGCTATGCCTTGTTGGCCTTGACCACAGCGTTCTATGACACCTTGCGGGCGCGTGGCGATGATGACTTCTTTGACTATCCCCAACATTTTGCCTTTGTCGGGGCGCGTGATGCCCACTTGGAGACCCGCCAGGGGCTACTCCCGCTCGCCACACCAACCATCTGGCATGCGTGGTCTTGGTTGGATGTCTGGCCAGATCATAAGTGGATCACCGGGCCAGCCACAGCCGCGGCGATGATTCAACAGATCTTTACCTATCAAATCAACCGCATCTTCTGGCCAGCGAATCTAACGCCTGATGCCGCGGAAGTTGCCCTACCTGACTATGCCTGGAAGATGCTACGCACACGGCTCAAAAGCGTCTATCTCTACCCCACCGCTTCAGCCTTCAGCCCACATCCTTCATCCTTTGCCACAGCCCCATCGCTGGCGCTACGGGTAACACCCGCGGTTGAGCAGATCTTTCAAGAAAGCCTGGAACACTTGCCGGCGCCATTGCGGCCAGCCACGCCTTTGCCAGCCCAGCAACCCTATACGTTGTTGCCGGTTGACGACTTTCTCGCCATGCTCCAATCAAAAACGCCCACACCGACAACGGCATGGGCGATGGCTGATTAGTCTACAACTGACCGGTTTTGCAAAACCGGTCAGCTGTAAGGCGTCTCCTCCCCCGTCGCTGCCTAGGCAAACCAGGTGGTGCCGGGGTATTGATATTGGCGACCCACTTCTTCATCTAATTCCACGCCGATGCCGGGGCGGTCGCCGATGGTGATGAAGCCATCTTTGATAATATCTTCTTTTTCCTTGATGATGGTCGTCCAGTAGTCGCGGTGCAACCAGTGGAATTCCAGCACCAGGAAGTTTGGTACGCTGGCGCAGACATGGGCCGAAGCCAAGGTGCCAATGGGCGACGAAACGTTGTGGGGCGCAAAGGGAATGTAGTAGATTTCGGCGAGGTTGGCAATTTTGCGACATTCCGACAGGCCCCCACATTTAGGGATATCGGGCATAATAATGTTGACCGCCTGCTTCTCGATCAGATCGCGGAAGCCGTGGCGCAGGTAGAGATTCTCACCCGAGCAGATGGGCGTGGTGGTCGAACGGGTCACTTCGCGCATGGCATCGACATTCTCAGCCGGGACTGGCTCTTCCAGCCACATAAGGTGATAGGGCTCCAAATCCCGCGCCAAGCGAATGGCACTTGGCACATCCAGCCGCGTATGGACATCCGCCGCCACCGCGACATCCGAGCCCGCCGCTTCGGTGACCATATCCACCATCTCGAGCATCAGCTCATGTTCGCGCTCGCTAGCGGTGTAGTTGAACTTATCGCGCAGCAACGCACGATCAAATTGACGCCCAGTGGTATAGACACCAATGTCCAGGTCAATTTTTAGCGCGGTAAAACCCTTCTCGACAACCCCTTCCACCACTTGTTTGATCTCGGCAAAATCCATGCCCGGTTCCACTTGGCAGTCGGCATAGACCCGAATCTGGTCCCGGAATTTGCCGCCCAACAGTTCAACCACCGGCACGCCTAACGCCTTGCCCTTCAAATCCCAAAGTGCGATTTCAATGCCGGTGAGCGCCGTGATCAGCGCGCCAGCATCGCCGCCATCAAAGACGTGACTACGGCGCATCTCTTCAAAGATGGCATCTACGGCAAAGGGGTCACGCCCAACCAGCTTGGGCGCGAGGTAGTGGATAATGGCAATGGCCTGGGTGCCGCCATGTACACATTCCCCCAAGCCCGTGACGCCCGCATCGGTCTCGATCTTCACCCAAAGGTGCATACCGTGCCCGCGGGTGGCCGCCGTTTTAACTGCTGTAATCTTCATAAATTGGTTCTCCTCCGCTCGTGAGTTTGTGGGTTACGATAACATCGGACAGTGTAGCACCATTACAGGCGACGTTCAAATCTCTTCATTTTTGGATTGGGTAGAGCAACCGCGTAAAAAATAGGACGCGGATAAACGCGGCGATACGCGGATTAAAACAAATCCGCGTATCGCCGCGTTTATCCGCGTCCCAAAGTTCTCGTGTTACGGTCTAGCCATGACCGACATAGATGGTCTTGGTGCGGGTGTAGAACTCGATGGCCGCGCCGCCTTGCTCTTTGAAGGTGTTGGCGCTGGAATTCTTAAAGCCGCCAAAGGGGGCTTGGAGCGCGAGGCCAGTGGTCGGCTCATTGATCTTGACGACGCCCGCCTCGATCTGGTTGGCAAAGGTGAACGCCTTTTGCATGTCGTTGGTGACAATCCCCGCCGAGAGCCCAAATTGGATGTTGTTGGCTTTCTCAATGGCGTCATCGAGATTTTTGGCCCGGATCACACTGATGACCGGCCCAAAGATTTCCTCTTGAGCAATGCGCATCTTAATGTCCACCTCGTCAAAGACCGTTGGCTGGACATAATAGCCGCCCGCTTTGGCTTGGTCACCGCCAGTGAGCAATTTGGCCCCTTCGTCCTTGCCGATTTTGACATAGCTCAGGTCGGTCTGCAATTGATCTTCGCTGACGGCTGGCCCCATTTGTACGCCATCTTCCAACCCGTTGCCCACCACCATACTGCGCGCCTTGGCGGTTAACGCCGCGACAAACGCATCGGCAATGCCCTCTTCCACAATCACCCGGCTGGCCGCGGTACAGGCTTGGCCGGTGACCCCAAAGCCACTCATGGCCGAAAGCTGCACAGCCTTGTCCACATCGGCATCGTTGAGGACAATCATGGGGTTCTTGCCCCCCATTTCCAACTGGACACGCGCCAAGTTGGGCATGGCTTTCTCATAGATCTTCATGCCCACACTGTAGGAGCCGGTAAAGCTAATGCCATTGATTGCTTTGTTACCGACCAAGACATCACCCACCAAGCGCCCCGAGCCGGTAATGAGGTTGACCACGCCCTTGGGCAGCCCAGCTTCGACCAAGACTTCGACAAGACGATAGGCAATTTCTGGCGTAAACGAAGCGGGCTTAAAGACCACCGTATTGCCATAGATGAGGGCCGGGGCCATTTTCCAGACCGGAATGGCAATGGGGAAATTCCACGGCGTGACCAAAGCAACGACGCCCAAGGGTTCCCGCCGGGTATAGAGCAATTCGCCGCCGGTGTTGCTGGGGATCACATCGCCACCAGCGCGCCAACCCTCCCCGGCATAGTATTTAAAGATATCGCGCGCACGCAAGACTTCGCCCGTGGCCTCGGCCCGAGTTTTGCCTTCTTCGCGGGTGAGAATGGCGGCCAGATCCTTTTGGCGGGCATCGATAATCTGGCTAGCCTTGTCCAGAATCGCGCCACGCGCCGGGGCAGGGAGATTGGCCCAAGCTGGGGCTGCCGCTTTGGCTGCCTCAACCGCACGCAGCACATCCTCTGCTGTAGCCGAGGGGAAGTTACCAATGACCTCATCGGTCTTGGCCGGGTTGCGATTTTCAAAGGTCGCGCCATTGGCAGCATCGACCCACTCACCACCGATTAGATTTTTAAACGTTTGCATTGTTTTCCTCTCTTATCCTAGGATGCGCGGCCAGCGCGGCGGCCAAGAAGAGCTGTTCACTCGCGGTTACGGCCACCTGTGCCAGGGGCATAAATTCTGCACCGAGTTCATACCCATCTTGTTCACGCGCTTCGGGCCGATACGCCACGGCGCTGGCAACATACACAATTTGTACAAAAGCGGGATAGGGCGCCCGACCCGTTGGTGGAGTCAGATAGGTAAAGTGCTTGAAGCCAAGCAACGGCCCCATCGACACTTGCCAGCCCGTCTCTTCGGCCACTTCCCGCGTTGCTGTTTCTGCCAAACTCTCCCCAGCTTCCCGGCGTCCACCCGGCAAAATATGCTGCCCATTCGGATCTTGCACCACTAAGACTTCGCCTTGGCGCAAGACAACCACCCGCACCGAGGTGATAAAGTCCACCGGTGGCAGCAGCGGATGCAGATAGCTCTGCACCGCAAAGCTCGCCCCCGGCCAGTGGTAGACTTCGGGCAGTTGGCCGGTCAAAGGGGCCACAAAATCCTGTAAGGGCGTTGTCATCGTCAGCCTACCCCACGCGGTTGTCCAGTACCAGCCCATCAATTGCAATGCGGATCAAATCGCCCATGACCAGGGAGAAGTCATCGCCGGGGACAATCCCGGTGCCGGTCATCAGCAGCACGCCATGGGGGAAGGTCAATTCGCGACAGAGGTATGCGGCTAATTCGGGGAAATTACGCTTCATATTCGCGGTCGAGCTTTCCCCTTCAAAGACGAGATCGCCATTGCGCTCAATCTGCAATTTGATGGTGAGATTGGTCAGCTGATCCGCTTTTGCCAGTTGAATGGCCGGGCCGACGGCACACGAGCCATTGTAGGTTTTAGCCTGGGGCAGGTAGAGCGGGTTAGCGCCCTCAATATCGCGCGACGACATATCATTGCCCACGGTATAGCCAACAATCTCCCCATGGGCGTTGATCACCAGGGTCACCTCGGGTTCGGGGACATTCCAGTGCGAATCGTGACGGATGCGGACGGCATCGCCACTGCCGACGGTACGCCAGCCCAATTGCTTGAAAAAGATCTCAGGGCGCTCGGCGTCATAGACCTTCTGATAGACATCGGCCACGGTCGATTCGGCCTTGCGGGCGTCGCGGCTGCGCAGATAGGTGACACCACTGCCCCACACCTCTTGGTTCGGCTCGACAGGCGCCAGCAGCGCGTGCTCATCCGTAACGGCTTCGCCAGCAGTCAACGACGACAACAGCGTCATCAAGCCACTTTGAGGAAGCGCTAACAGAGCAGATAAGGTGAGTCCTTGGGGCAGGAAATGACCATCCACGGCCCAGCGGGGACCGGCAGCGGTTTGGTGACGGGTGAGTTGCATAGGGTTCTCCTCATACTTTGTTCATCTGGGTTGATGCATCTGGGTTGATACATCTGGGTTGATCATTGGCAGCTAGATGAATACGCTCTCTATAGTTTACCAGTGATGCGCGTTACTGCCAAGCGCCACCCCCAATTCGGGCAGGGCAATCGCGAACTTCGTGATCGCGTTCGGAGCAATCCGGCAGCGAACCGCGAAAAGCGGGTTTTAACCCTGCTTATTGAGGGTTCGCGATTGCCCTGCCAATTCGAGGCGAATGACAGTAAGCACATTGACAGGATCTTGTCTTCTCGGCTTTAACGCAGCGTTAAAATCAGAACCCTATCATCTGGGGGAGCCAACTTCCAATCGGCTTGATCAACCGCCTTCCCACATCCAGAAAGGTCCGCAGTTAATCGAAGAAAACAAGTTTCTCGCGGCGTGTAACCTTTGCCCGCGCGCGCTGCAGTGCATTCAATCGGCACAGCGTTACACCCCACTCATTAGACCGGGTTATCTAACCGCATCGCTACGACAACCATTGGGAAAGGAAACCATCATGTCAGTTGCACCACTGATCAGAAGACAGCCCCAAGGGCTACCTGCCGTGCACCGTCGGCGCGCGGTCGCACTGCTATTTCTTTTGCTTGTGACATGACTTGGCATTCAGGCGTGGCTGGCCCCCACGACACAGGCGGCTACGGCTTTATGTCGTCTGTCTGTCACCGACACGCTTCTCACAACGGTGGACGACGAAGGCGATACCCTCGAGAAGATGCCAATGCGATTGGGGATCTGGACATTACCGAGGATCTATTCCTTGCTGGTAGCGGCGCAACCGCGACGGTGATCAAGTAAAAAGGGCGGTGACCTTAGCCATAACCTGGACGGCAACGGCAGCTGTTTGCCAGAAGACATCCGCCTAGCGAGCGACCTCCCCAATGGCTATGCCAACCTGGGGCCGCTGACCGACAACGGCGGGCCAACCTGGAGTCAGGCCCTGCTAGCTGGTAGTCAAGCACTGGATGGGGAGATGATACAGTTTGCACGACAGCGCTGGTTGCAGGGATCGATCAACGGGGCGTCACGCAGCCCCAAGGCACCCACTGTGAGATTTTAGCAACAACAGCTGGCAGATGATCTTTGACGGCTCGGATGTGGGGATCACCAAGGATGTCAATGCGTTTACCTTCCTCGCTGATGGCACGCTGCTGCTCAGCACCAATGGTAGGCAAAATTGAAAGGTCACCAGAGGCTAGCGGGTTGCGCGCCAAGCGGCATACTCGGCCTTGGTGGTTTCATCCGGTGGATAGACGCCATGGATACTCGCGCCACCGGCGATCTTCTGTTGAATGAACTCTTCTAGGCGCTCCTGTTCATAGGCATCATGCGCCACGGTTTCGGCGAGCTTGGCTGGAATCGCCACCACGCCTTCCCCATCCCCCACCAGCAGATCGCCGGGCATGATCAGAACGCCCGCGCACCCCACAGGGACGTTGATCTCAAGCGGATGGTGAATGTTAAAAGAAGTCGCGGCGTGGGCAGCTTTGACATAGGCGGGGAGATCCAGTTCGCGATAGCCCGGCGTATCGCGCAGCGCGCCATCGGTCACCAAACCCCGTGCCCCACGCGCGATCAGGCGGGTGGCGAGGATATTGCCCAAGGTGGCGGCGCGTGTATCACCCCGGGCGTCGATCACCAAGATGTCGTCTTGCTCCACACTTTCTACGGCAATGCGCTGAATATTTTTGGTGTTATCATAGAGTTCATCCACCAGATCCTCACGCATGGGGACATAGCGCAGGGTAAAGGCATAGCCCACCATGCGTAGATCCGGGCGAAGAGGATAGAGCCCAGGCAAAAAGGTATTGCGGAAGCCATGCTTGCTCAATTGCGCGGTTAGCGTAGCGGTGGAGACGGTATATAGTTTTTCAAAGGCTTCAGGGGTGAGTGTGACGGGCCGTTGCACTTGCTTCATGATCAGCTACTCGCTTTCTGGCTGGGGAATTGGCTTGTGAATTGAAAGATCTTCCCTAGAAGCTACGCAGTTGATCAGCGTGACCAGAGACCTGGCAGGTTTGGCAAACCTGTCAGGTCTAGCCCAAGTGCGTAACTCCGATTCTCATTACTTCCCCGTGTGGACACCCAAATAGTTCTTGACAATCTCCTCATTGGCAAGGAGTTCGTCGGCCGCGCCTTGGAAGGCAACACGCCCTTCGCGCAGTACATAGACATAGTCACAGAAGCGCAGCACACTACGGGCATTTTGCTCGACGACACCCAGCCCCAAGCCTTGCTCCTTCAACTGTTGGAGTGTTTTGAAAACTTCGGTCACCATCAGCGGGGAGAGACCGGCGCTCGGCTCATCTAGCAACATCAACTGTGGGCCAGCCAACCAGGCCAGCGCAATCGCCAACATTTGCCGTTCGCCTCCACTCAACTTACCCGCCCGTTGCCGTTGGCGGCTCTCAAGGATCGGGAAGAGGCGGAACAATTCGGCCAGGCGAGCGGTCCGCGCCGTGGCCGGGAGAGTCCGCGCCGCCAATTGCAGGTTTTCGCGCACGGTGAGCGCGGCAAAGACATTGTGGCGCTGGGGGACATAGGCAATGCCCAGCCGTTGAATCGCTTCGGTCGGAAGGTAGGTCAAGTATTGGCCGGCCAAATCAATCGTACCCGCGGTCCGGTCAGTCAGGCCAAAGATGGTTTTGAGCAACGTACTTTTGCCGCTGCCATTTGGCCCTAGAATAGCCACAAATTGCCCCAATGCGATCCGCAGATCCACCTGTTGCAAAATGGTCAATTTACCGTAGCCCGCCGAAAGTTGGTCAACTGTTAGCATTACTTTTCCTTGTTTGCGCCCCTATCGCACCCACCAGCTTTTACTCACCAAAATAGACCTCGCGCACGAACGCATCTTGGCTAATCTCGGCAGGGGTGCCTTGGGCAATGAGGCCGCCTAGGTGCATGACATAGAGGCTATCCACAAAATCGAAGAGCAACTCGAGACGATGTTCGACGATCAGAAAGGTCAAGCCTTGGGTACGACAGAGATGGTCAATCTGCTGGAAAATGGTATGGGCCAGCGCGGGCGCGACACCCGCGGTTGGCTCATCGAGCAACAAGAGTTTGGGTTGCCCCAGCAAGCTGCGCCCCAATTCCAACAATTTCATCTGCCCGCCCGAAAGGTCGGACGCGGGCTTGGCAAAGTGGGGCCGCAGCCGGAGCTGCTCGAGTTCGGTCGCGGCCTGTTGGCTGGCCGCCTGCTCTTGGCGCTGCCACCGCCGGTGAAAGGGGGCGATCCAAGGACGTTCGCCTTGCTGTCCTTTGACAGGCAATAACATGTTGTCCAACACCGTCATGCGGAGAAAGATCGACGGCTCTTGGTAGCTACGCACCAGCCCACGCTGAAAACGAACATCGCTGGGCAGGCTGGTGATCTCTTCCCCGGCAAAGTAGATCCGACCCTGATCGGCGCGCTGTTGGCCGCCTAACAAGCTGAGGAGGGTCGATTTGCCGCTACCGTTCGGGCCGATCAGCCCGATCATTTTCCCTGTCGGCACGGTGAGCGACAGATCATTGACGGCGCACAGATTGCCAAAAGATTTGGTAAGATGCTCAATAGTCAACATCGCTTTTACATCATCCCTGTTACTTGCTGCTTGTCTGGATCGGCTCACTGGGTGCGACGAGACGATGTGCGTCGGTGGTCTGCACCGGTTCTGGCCGCAGCCCTTGCCGCCGATAGCGCAGCATGAGCAAGAGAATCAGGCCAAAGAGCATATAGCGCATGTAGTTAAAGTTCCACGCCAGGCCCAGCGCATTGGCTTGAATGGCAAAGATGGCTGTCAATCGCTCTAGCACAGTAATGACCAATGCGCCCAACAGTGCGCCGCGGTGATTGCCTAGCCCGCCCAGCACTGCCATCACCCAGACGTTGAGCGTTAACGCCACGCCATAGTCATTGGCGCTAGCAAAGCCCGAGTTCACCACAAAGAAAACACCGCTGACCGCGGCCAAGGCCGAGCCGATAAACATGACTTGACCGCGCACCCGCGCCACCGGTTTCCCCAGCCCCGACGCCACCCGTTCATCTTCGCGGATGGCTTTAAGCATCCGACCAAAGGGGGAGCGGGTTAGGCGTTCACAATAGATATAGAGCCCGCCGGCGGTCAAGAGGACAAAAGCCGCAAAGGCCACCGCGCGGCTGCGGGGGTCTGGCAACCAAGCAAAGGGTTGGGCCAAACCAGAGATGCCATTGTCGCCACAGATCAGAGGGTCATAGCTGCGCACAAGAATCCGCACGACTTCGCTCCCCACCAACAACACAAGCGCCAAGTACCATTCCTCTTTGAGGCGCAGGGCGGGATAGGAGGCCAGCCAACCGACCAAGCCCCCGATCAGGGCAGCCAAGAGCAGGGTGATCAAGAAGTTGGTCAGCGCGATCAGCGGTAGCGTCCGCATGATTTCGGAACGGAGTTGCAAGGCCGGGCCAAGGGTAGTGCCACAAGGGTCAATCCCCGCCTGCCCAGCCAACCAAGGGAGCAGGCGCGTATAGCTCCAAGCAGCGGTATAGGCACCGACAGAAACAAAGAGCGCTTGCCCAAAGTTAGGAATGCCCGCCAAGCCATATTCTAAATTCAAACTCAAGACCATGATGGCCGAGATGCCGAAAAAGGTGACGAGGGCGATCAGGGTGGCGGTGAAGTCAATGTACATAATAATCAATAATCAATGGCTAATTTGTAATGATCTGGCTTGGAAGCTCATGCACGTCAGTGAGTCAAGCTGATACTGGAAAATAATAATTCCTAGTTTTCCATTTTCCATTACTTATTTTTCCCGCGATCTGGTCGCAGCAAGAGGACGCCGATGATGATCACAAAGGGCACGGCTGGTTTGATGCTAAAATCGACGCCGAGATAGCTGTTGAGCGCTTGCATCCCCAGGTTTTCGGCGAGGCCGACAAGGTAGGCCCCAAGAATCGTGCCGGGAAAGCTGGTCATTCCGCCCAGCACCGTGGCGGCAAAGACGGAGAGAATTGCCAACCAGCCGGTCAGTGGGTGGACATTGGTATACAGGCCCCAGAGAGCACCGGCAATCCCAGCCAGGCCACCGACCAAGAGCCAAGTCAGGGCCTGAATCCGCCCCACCGGGAGGCCAATCACCTTGGCGAGCATTTCGTTGTCGGCCAAGGCCCGCATCTGGCGGCCCAACGGGGTGAGCGTTAACAATACCGTCAGCACAATCACCAAACCCACGCTGATCGGCAGCACCCAAAAGAAGATGTTGGTCAGGGTCAGCAGATCATTTTGAAACCAGATGGTCTGGGGCACGGCAATGCGCTTTTCAAATAATCGGTAGCGGTCCACAAAGAAAAAGAAGAGATAGCGCAAGATCATGCCGACGGCAAAGGAGGCCAAGATCAGCGTATAGGTGGAAAGTTTGCGCGCGGCCAAAGGTCGATAGACGAGCCAATGACAGAGCAACGCCATGATCGCGCCGCTCACAAACGCGCCGCCCAAGACCACAACCGGATGGCTCGTCACCAACAAAGAGACAGCCAACGCGCCATACGCGCCCGTTGTGATCAATTCGGCGTGGGCAAAATTGGGCAGTTTGATCACCGCCATCGTCAGGGTGAGGCCAACCGCCATCAGCGCGTAGAGGCTACCCACTTCCAGCGAGCGAATTAGGGAATCGTAAAAGAGAGAAGGAGACAAGCCATACCACCCAGGTTTGTGAGCTGTATTAGGTAGGTCAATCAGTAGACCAAGGGAATCTTACCATAAAGCAGAATCATCACCAAGCAACTTGCTTCCGTGGCTCAACTATTATATAGTGTTCTCCATTCTTCGCGGGTCATCCATCCACTTTCTTGTGTAAACAAAGGACTAAACCATGCAACATCGATCTTTTTCCGTGGGCATCCTCCTGGTGGTGGCGCTACTGCTGGCAGCTTGTCAGCCAGTCGCGGCACCGGGCCAAGGTGGGCCAGTTACCTACACCTTGGGCATTGCCTTGCCCGAGACCGGTTCCTTGGGTTCATTTGGCACCGACTTCAAAAAAGGGGTTGAATTGGCCGTCGAGCAGATGAATGGAGAGCTGAGCGCGGCTGGTTCGTCGGTTCAATTTGCCACCGCCAGCGCTGATACGACCGGCACGCCCGATGGCGCGGCCAAGGCCGTCCAGACGGTGGTACAAAGCAGTGGGGCCAAGGTAGTCATTGGGCCGCTTACCACGGGTGAAGTGCTAGGCGCGAAACAATTCGCCGATGAAAATCAGGTGGTCATCGTGGCACCGGCATCGAGTGCGCCCTCCGCCGCCATTGCCGACGACTATATTTTCCGGGTCATGTACCCGCCCGATACCTACGCGGGGAAAGCCTTTGGACAGATTGCCATGGCACGCGAATACCAGAACATTGTAATTCTCCAACTCGATGATCCCTTTGGCAATGGCATGACCGCGGCCTTCCAAGCCAACTTTACCACCGACGGCGAAGTGTCGGTCACCACCTATGCCCCCGAACCGGCAGACCTCTCGGGTGAAGCCAGCAAGATCAGCAGCGAAATTGCACGGCTAGCCGCCACGGGGAAGACCGCGTTCTTCTGTATCTGTTTCTTGGGCGATGCGCAAAAACTCTTACAACGGGCCGTTACCGACCAGAATTTGGGTAGCGTTGAGTGGCTGGGCGTCGAGAACTTGGTCAATGAAGAGATCTTAGGCGATCCAGCCCAGGCCGCCTTCCTAGCCAAAGCGGGCTTAACCTCGGTCTCTTTTGCCGACCGGGCGAACCCCAACACGCAGCCTTTTATCGATGCCTTTGTAACCAAGTTTGGCACTGAACCCGGTCCCTTCACCAACTATGCTTATGATGCCGCCAACATTGCCATGCTCTCTATGCTAGCAACAGGAAATAGTGGCCCAGGGGTTCAGTCGATCCTGCCGATGATCGCCAACCATTATATTGGCACCTCGGTACAAGCCCATCTAGACGCCAATGGCGATCAGGATGTGGTCTTCTATGGTATCTTTCAGTTAAATGCTGAGGGCAGCGAATTTGTCCAGATTGGCACCTTTGACGGGGCGACGGGCGAAGTGGTATTTGAATAGATAGAGGAAGGCAATAATCAATAATCAATTGCTAATTAATAATTAGCAATTGATTATTGATTATTCTCGTTGATTTGGACGTGGCTACAGGTCAAAGTGGGGTGGACGATCGCCGCGCCAGACCTGAAAGGCGATGGGAATCCGCCCAATGTGATTCGGATCGAGGTCCGGTGGTAGGTCGGCTTCGGCAAACCATTGATGGCCCAACACCTCATGGGCGTGGGAAGGCACGGCGACGGGTGGTAGCGCGAGTGGTCGGCAGAGAAAGGTCAGTTGGTAGAGATGATGGCGCGTTTGGGCGCCCCATAGCCGCGAGTCAAAGATGCCCACCACCCCCGTCACCTCACAATGGACACCACTTTCTTCGAGCGCCTCTCGCACAACGCCAGCCGCGGCAGTTTCGCCCACATCCAACGCGCCACCGGGCATGGCCCACAGTTGATTATCGGCGCGTTGGATGAGCAAGATACGCCCAGCTTCGTCAATGATAGCGGCATCGCCCACAGCAAACGGGGTAGGATGCACGAGCAACGTATCGCGCAAGGGCGCGAATTGCGCTAGGGTATCACCCGTAGCCAGGGCCATCAGTTCCAGGGCGATGCTTTGGATCTTGTGGTAACGCTCCTGGTTATAGACATCCTGTGCATAATACAAGCCTTGCCCGGCCATGGCGCGCAGTTGATCAGCCCAGAGTGCGAGTTGTTGAGCGGGGGTCATGGGTATCCTCTCTTCCAGCAGCGTTGTCACGGACTTCACCAACGGGTCGCTTGGAATTTCCACCCGGGTTGCACCTTCTGCATCTCGATCTCATCATTGCGCTCGGTGAGGCCACAGGCTTTGTACTGTTCGTGCAGTTGAGCCAGCGCGGCGCGATCCAGTTCGATCCCCAAGCCGGGTTCATTGGTCACGGTGATCCCACCATCTTCAATTGGAATCCGACCACCGACCAAGACCTCTTCCGACTGCCACGGATAGTGCGTGTCACAGGCGTAAGTCAGATTGGGCGTGGCGACGGCAAGGTGGGCCATCGCCATGAGCGAGATCCCAACGTGGCTATTGGAATGCATAGAAAGGCCGCGGCCAAAGGTCTTGCAGATGCGCGCCAGTTCAACCGAAGCGCGTAACCCACCCCAGAAGTGATGGTCACTCAGAATAATATCTTCGGAGCCCAGTTGGACACTGCCGGGAAGATCATCAAAGGAAGTCGTACACATGTTGGTAGCAAAGGGCATGGAGAGCGCTTGCCGCGCCTTAGCCATATTGGCCTGCCCACGCACGGGGTCTTCGTAATATTCCAATACGCCTTCTAACCGCTTGCCAATACGCACGGCTGTCTCTACCGTCCAAATCGCATTGGGGTCTAGCCGCAGCGGTGTGCCCGGGCCAAAGGCTTCGGCCATAGCGATCATGGCATCCGCCTCTTCATCTGGTGGCATGGCACCGCCCTTGAGCTTGATCGACTTAAAGCCAAAATATTTGCACATGGCTTGCGCTTGGGCTACCACGCCTGCGGGGTCGAGCGCGGCTTTTTGGCGGGCTGCGGCCCAACCGGTGGCGTTGGGATCGGTCCCAAACCCTAAAGCGCCACCAGCGCCTTCATATTTGTAGAAAAGATACGCGGAGAATTCAGCCCGTTCACGCGCCCGCCCGCCGAGCAGATCACAAACGGGACGGCCTGTCGCCTTGCCCATAATGTCGAACAAAGCGACTTCGATGGCACTGTTCACATGGACAATGCGGCGTTTATCCCACGGTGATTCGCCCCGCTCGCCGGCGCCATCCGCGCCAAAGCGGTCAAATAAGCCTTGCTGAATGGCATTCAGTTGGAAGGGATCTTTCCCAATCACCACTTCGCGTGCGGCTTCCAAAGCTTTGGTGCTGGCGACGCTGCCCGGCACTTCCCCCAGGCCATAGATGTTATTATCGGTGACGATCTCCACAATGGTGCGCAGGGCATAGGGGGCGTGGAGTCCAGCCGCGTTGAGGAGCGGCGGGTCGATAATGGCAATGGGGGTAACGTGCATATCCGTGATTTTCATTGGTTTTCTCTTCTAGACTGTTAAAGGTACTATCGGTTGATTGGAAGGTTGGCTAAGTGGATTGCGCTAGTTGCCGTACCCAGGTCTGTACTCGGCGCAACCAAGCAGTGCGCTTCAGCTGCCGACCACTTTCCAGAAATTCCGTCAGAATCATACTGGTTACCTTTGGCAGTAATTGGCTTTCTACTTGTTCATGGTAAGAGCCAGCATCCAGCCGCCAAATCCTTACGCGTTCTCCATCATAACGCCATACTTCTGCTATACCTAACGCGGCAAAGATGGGGAACTTATTGAGCGTCGGACTGGTAATGTCAATTTCAAGAACAAGCTCAGGCGGCGGATCAATGTAGAGATCGATCTTATCTTTGCCTCTAACCAGTGCTTCCTTTTGAAAATAAAAACAGGCATCTGGTTCAAAGCCAAGCTTACTGTCTCTGCGGCGAAATATAGTTGAGCCTGCTGCATAAATATCAATTTCCATTTCACCAGCAATCAGATCAACGAGCAGCGCTAAGATATGTTTTAATGTCTCATGCTGCACAGATAAGACCATAATTTCTAGATTTCCTTGATCATAGGCAAAATGTGTACCACTCCCTGTATGTTCCGCTAACAATTGTTCGTAGGTCTCCCAACTGACATCATTTAAGATAATAGTTTGGGGAGCTACACTTTGCCAGGTTGGATCTACTGGCAGCAACACCGTTGCTACACTACTCATAACCCCTCCGAGAAATAAGATAGCCACCTAATCTCTATCTTACCCCTTGACACTGCCAGCCGTCAACCCAGCCACCATAAAGCGCTGGCCGTACATGTAGAAGATCACCACAGGCACCGAGATGATCAGCGAAGCAGCCATGAGCATACCCCAGGGGTAGACATCGCCAAAGATGGTTTGGGCCAGCCCCACCGGCAGTGTCATCAGTCGCTCGCTGCTGATAAAGACAAAGGCAAAGAGGAATTCTTTCCAGGCGTTGGTAAAGGCAAAGAGCGTCACGGCGAGCAAGGCCGGGGCGGTCAAGGGCAAGGTGACGCGGAGGAAGGCTTGCAAACGGGTTGCGCCATCGACCATGGCCGCATGTTCCAATTCTTCGGGAATGGCACGATAGTAACCCATGAGCAACCAAGTAGCAAAGGGGATCATACCGGTTGGATAGGTGAGGATCAAAGCCCAGCGGGTGTTGATCACACCCAGATCGGCCAAAATGCCGTAGAGGGGAATAAACATCAACGCGCCAGGGAGCAGATAGGTGATCAACAAAATGGTCGTCAGCGTTTGCGCCCCCAAGAAGCGCAGCCGCGCCAGCGCATACCCACCCAAAGCCGCAATAAAGACCGCCAAGGCCGTGGTCGTCACACTAACAATGGCCGAATTTTGGAACCAACGGAAGAATGGCTGCTCAATGAAGAGGCGCTCAAATTGCTCCAACGTCCACGGGTCGGGCCAGAAAATGCCCGCGCGCTGGCCGATTTGCAAATTCCCTTTAAAAGCCGTAATCAAAATCCAGTAGAAAGGGAAGAGCACAAACAGGAGCATGAGCGCGAGGGCAAAGCCACGCGCAACGTCGCCGATCCATTGGCTCCGGCGGCGGCTACTCTGCCCCGTGGGCAGTAGCGGCGTAAGCCATTGGCCCACGAGCATGATCGGGAAGATGATGATGCTGCCAATGGTGCCGAAGAGCCAGCCAATGGCATCAATGACCCGATCTTGCCAAGCCGTGCCGTCATCATCGCGCGTGACATCACGCCGCATGTAGCGGGAAAGGATCAGGATAAAGATCGCCAGCACCGGTGTCAAACTAAAGGCCACCGCGGTGCCAGGGCCAAATTGGAGACCGCGAATAGCCTTTTCATAGGCCATGATGGCATAGACTTTAGTCACATTGCCAGGGCCGCCGCCGGTCAGCAAGAAGATCGTTTCAAAGCCGTTAAAGGTCCAAATGGTCGAGAGCAACGTGGCAACCGCCACCACATAGCGTAGACCAGGCAGGGTAATGTTGAGAAAGCGTTGCCAGCCATTGGCACCGTCGATCTGCGCCGCCTCATAGAGTTCGTTGTCAATTGATTGGAGCCCGGCCAGCATATTTACGGTAAAGAAGGGAATGCCTGCCCAGACATTGACCGCGATGACGCTGATCATCGCCAATTTGGGATCGGCCAGCCAGGCAAGCGGTTGGCTGATCACACCCAGCCCCATCAAAATGGGATTCAAGCCACCAAAGAGCGGATCCAAAATGGAACGCCAGGCCAACGCCTGCACCACCGAAGGAATGATCCACGGCAGCAGGATCAAGCCGGTCAGGAGATTGCGCCAACGCTTTTGGGCATGTAACAAGAGCGCGGCACACAAGCCCAAGAGCAACTTAAAGAAAATCGAGCCTGCGGTAAAGACAATCGTATTTTGGACAGCCTGGAGGTAGTAGGTGTCTTGGTAGAGACGAATGTAGTTATCGAACCAGACAAACTTGGTTTCGCGCGCCAGGGTGCGAATCGTCATGCTGGTATAGAGCGCCTTGAAAAAAGGCCAGCCAATAAAGACTGTCATTAAAATCACAATGGGCGCGATAAAGAGAAAGGCGATTTTCCAATCACGACCAAAGATACGCTGCATCACCGGTCGCGGTGGCTCGGTGCGGAAGGCGGTCGCGGGCAAAGACTCGGCTCGTTGTGCCATAAGAAACTCCTTTGATCTACTGGAACAGTACCAAGCAAGGTGGGGTGTATCCTACCATAACCCAAGTTGTGCCCCGCACGTGGTAGGCCGGTCAATCTACCCGATCACACGAAGGGAGCGCGGTGGCGTTCCTACTGAAAAACGCTATACACCCAGAGAATGACCCCAAGTGCATAGCGTTTCTCTGCCTACCAATGGATCAGGATGTACAGACGGACGCCGTCAGCATTTGGCCCGGCTATCGGTGTAAATCCACTGTATAATTGGGGAGCGTATCAAGCTAATCCGGCGCTGATTGAAATCAGCGCCTGCTCGGTCAAGCTGCGCTAAAGCGCACGAGTAAGGTCTACCGGTTTAATTTCTTACCCTTCATTAGGGCGGTGCGTTCCACTATTCCTCGGGTTGCCCCGCGGCCCACCACTGTTGAAAGTCAGCTTCAATTTCGGGTGACCACGCGCGATCGACTTCGCCGGGCGTGTAACGCTTCTGGCGCAGGCGCAAGTGACCAAAGGCATCGCGGCGCATAATATCTTCGCCCCGGTCGACCACTTCTTGCACCAAATGGGCCGGAATAAAGGTCACCCCGGTAGGTGTCCCCAAGACCACATCCCCTGGCAAGACGGTGACTTCGCCAATCCGAATCGGCAGATTGATCCCGGCCAAGGTCACATCTTTGATGGCCGAAGGATGGAAGCCGCGACAGAAGATCGCCAAATCATCCAACTGGCTGAGCCCCCGTTGGTCACGGATGCCGCAATCGAGAATCGCGCCCGCACGCGTGCGGGTTTTGACCGAAGTTCCCAAATTGTCGCCCACAAAGGTGCCATCTTTCACCTTGCCGAACATATCTACTACCATGACATCGCCCAATTCCAGCGTATCAATGACCCATGAATTTTGGCCGCCAATGCGTCCATCAGCCTTGCCCTGCTCTTCAACCAACTCATGAAAATCAGGCCGGTGCGGCAACATCATGGCCGTCACGGCGCGCCCCACCAAAATGCGGCCCGGGTGTACTTCGGTCCAGCCGCCTTCAAATTGAAGATGATAGCCATGTTTGCGGAGGACGCCCCAGGCTTCTTCCGTGGAAATTGGTTTGAGTCGCTCTAGGAGATCATCGGATACATGCGGACGACCATTCGGATCGCGCTCCCCTTCATAGTGGCGGGTTAGTTCAAGGATCAATTCACGCGGCGCTTCGATATGCATAACTTCGTTCTTTCAAGTGGATCAGGGCGTTGTCCCGGGTTGGGTTCCTTGTCTGGTCCCGTAGGGATGAAACAACGCAAAGTTGAAATTAATTTGTTGCCTGATGGACAACGAATTAAGTGTAAGCAACACGGCCAAACAGAGCAAACCGGTTTGGTCGTGTTGCGAGTAGTTCTTCCTATGGCAAGCGCTTACCCAAAGGTTGCGCCCATTTCCTCGCCGATTTGACGCATGCGCGCTTCGGCGTTCGCCACGGCATCTGCCGGGGATACCCCTTGGGTGATCACTTCGAGGATGAGATCGTTGAAGACCGCTTGCGCCTGGAGGGCATCAAAGTAGGGATTGGGATCAGCCGGATCCGAAAGCCCCACAAAGTCACCTTGGCGTTGCTCCGAGAGACGCTGTAGATTGGGATCGGCTGTAAAGGCATCGATCACGGGTTGCATGCTCAGATAGGCTTCGTAGGCGGGCAAGAAGAGCCCCGCCGACACCAAGGAGATAGGCAGGAAGATATCCGGGTTGAGCAGGTGTAGAGCCAGTTGCTTCGCCAGATCGGTAGCCTTTGCCCCCGTCGGTATATACATCTGGCCATCCCCACCGCCACCGATCAATGGCTCACCACGAGGGCCAACTGCCGTATTTAAGACCACGGTATCTTCAAAGATGGGGTTACCATCAGCCTTGGCCTTGGCGTAGACGCTGGCCGCATTGGCCGTATAGGCAATATTCCCCGCCAAATAGGCTTCATTGTTGCTGGAGTCGGTCCAAGCCAAGACCCCTGGTGGCAATGCGGGGGCATATTTATCCGACGTGTAGAGTTCAGTCAGCCATTCAACCGCGGCCAGGGTTTCGGGCGAGTTGAAGGTGAGTTCGGTCATATCCGCATTGGTGATCTGGGTGCCCCAGTTTTGCAGAATTTCGGTCACCCCACCTTGACCGTCACCCCCCTTGTTGACGGTACGGCCCCAACCATAGATCTGCTCATCGGGCTTTGAGACGGCCAAACAGGCATCGCGCAGTGCGTCATAGGTGCCTAGATCCGTCAAGGGGTCGATCCCCACGGCCTCAAAGAGGCTACGCCGCGCGAATTGACCACCGCCACTGTTGATGTAGGGAATCGCCCACCATTCACCATCAATTTGGTTGTTGCGCGTATGGCCCGAAGAAGGCTGCCCATAGGCTTCAATGGCTTGGTTCACCGTATCGCTCACCGCTTGGAGCGCATTATAGAAGTAGAGTTGCTGGGTCAACCGAACATGGTAGATGAAGTCTGGTGGGTTCCCGGCTTCAACCGCGGCCAAGGTTTTGGGCACGAAATCTTCCGTCGCTTCGGCCGCGACAACGGTCGTTTCCACATCGACATTATTTTCAGCCGCCCATGCCTTCACTGCATCAGCAAAGATCGTCTCCATCTCTTGGAAGTATTCTTTGCGATGCGCTACCACCATAGAGGTAGGCGCTTGGGCAGGGGCTGCGCCCGCTTCCGCCCCGGTGCTACCGGCTGGTGCAGAGGGCGCGACACAGGCCGCTAGGGCTACGGCACTTGCGCTGACACCCATCAATTTCAACGCCTGCCGCCGGGAAAGGGTAGCCCGCAAATTCACATTCGCTTCTGACATGAGATTTCTCCTTTGGTCTGTAGTTCGGTATTTACCAGTTGATACGATAAGCTTGATCATAGCCTGTAGCAAAGGGGCGAGTGCCTAGCCCACAGGAGCAGGCAAGCACCTAATTTTCCATTGGCGATTGTGGGAACCACAGAGCCAACCGGCGACAAAGCCTTGCAGCAAGAACAAGTGTAGGGCTTACGCCGTCCCAGCATGGTCAGGCTTTCCAAGCCTGACCACGCGCTTGATCGAAACGTGCGGCTTGTGTAAGCGCTCAAGAGATCGTTGTTCTGGTCACAGCCCAATTGAACGTGATGGGAAAGGCTATGACCAGTCCACACCTGACAGCCGCTTGCATTGGCGGTTGTGGGGATCACAGCGCCAATGGGATACAAGACGCTGAAAACCAGTCAGGTGTCAAGGATATCTTTATTAACTCGTTTTGCAGGAAAGACCTTGCCTTCCCTTTCCAGGGAAAAGGGAGCAAATCGATAGACGAATAGGCCGGAAAATGCTTATCAACTCAACATGACGAACGAAGAAGCTCTAGCTGGCAGTCTCGAACAGCAACCAACGTTGTGTACCGTGTACACAGGAAGGTTTGACCAGGGCATGAGCCCAATCAACCAACAGTAATTTTCTGTGGGCGAGTTACAATGGACACAGGTTTTGGATGCCGCTTAGGTTCAGATGTAGTTGCATCAGCCAACAATGCAAAGGGAGTTACTACCGAAAAGTCGACAACGGCTAGAGATTAGCCCTATTGTAGAGCAATCGAGCCGATTCGTCAATGCAGAGGATGCAAGAATTGCTACAAAGTCGTATATGCGCGGAACCCTATCAGCGCCGGGCAACGATCACATCGCGCGCTTTGATGACGCGATCCACGCTATGCACCAGCTGATCATAGGGTGGTGCATCTAAAATGGTTAAGTCGATCAAGCCCTGCAACTGCTCGATCATGGTGCTGCGGGCAAAGCGGGTGGCATCCCAGGCCAACACCAAGGCCCCGCCCCGGCGCAGCATAGTCACCCAGATCGGCACGGCAGTCGTCAGGAGGCTGAGCAATTGACCTTGGTGTTGAATACCATAAGGCAGATCGGCGACAATGAGGTGGGGCTTAAAGCCAGGCAATAAGGCGGGTGCTTCCAGCGTATCACCGTTCGCCATGAGGCAGGTGCGGCTCTCCTTTTTGCCAATGGTGAAGGACCAACGCAGCCCCAGCCGCTTGAGACGCTCGGGTTGCATCTTGTGGGAGACGCGCTCTTGTTGCAAATATTGATGCAAAAAGGTGGCCGTCGAGCGGACATCTTCCGTATCTTGTTCAATACCGGCCACTTGCCCTGCCCCCAACATCAAACCTGTAAAGAGGGTGGTCCCTCCCCCCATGAGCGGGTCCAATAGATGGAGCTCAGACCAAGGCTGATCAGGGAAATCACTACTAAAACGCGCGAGGTTACAGAGGAAGTGGGTGAAGAGTTCATTGGTCTTCCCACGGTAGCGCCGCGTCGCGACTAGATCGGGTGGCAAGGCTGGCTGAAACGCCGTCTCGATTGGGCGCAACAGCGGGCCAGCGACCTCCCCGATGTGTGCATAATAGGTGAAGAACGCACTGGTCATCGCCAACATGCCCAATGCATAACGTTGGGCCGGGGTTGGCTCGGCAGCCAGGTCGCAACGCAAAAATTCCTGACCACCTAGCGTCACCAATTCACTAGCGCTGATCTGCGGTCCTAACGGGGAAAGGAGTAGCTCCGGGAGCGCGAGTGTGCGGGCCAGTGTGGCGTATTGGGTGCTCCGCTGTGGAGCAATTTGCGCAAGCAAGGTGGTCAACATAAAGGCAGATACCAATCAGGCTACAAATAGAACGCGGATTGCGTTGATGCGGCGGATAAACCGGAGAAAATTTACGCCAACCAGAGAACATTGGGACGCGGGTTTACGCGGATAGACGCCGATTTTTCTTCTTCATCGGCGTCTATCCGCGGCCTGCGCCTACTGATAGCCGCCGCTCGACTGGGAAAGGCCCCGTTCTTGGGCGACTTTGGCCTGGTAGCCGCTGGTGCGATAGGCCGTCATGGGATCGACCGGCACGCTTAATTCTTCGCGCACTTGGGCCAACAAGGGGCGGACATCGGTGCGGAAGGCGTCGGTCAACACTTGGTGGGCAGCCAATACTTCGCCCGCGGCTTGGGCATCGGCCAGCTTCTGCCGCGGCACACAGAGCGCCTTGGCATAGGCTTCTTGGCAGTTCAACACCGAGTAGATCATCGCACCGACTTTGCCTTCGATGTTGTGGGCCTGATCGATCATATAGGCGACCTTTTGCGCGGTTGTGCGTACCGTCGCGTCTTGGCTCTGTTCACCGGCAGCTAGCTCATTGTAGATCAGGAAAAGTTCATAGGGGTTGGTGCTCCCTACGATCAGATCATCGTCGGCATATTTGCGATTATTAAAATGGAAACCGCCCAAGCGACCTTCATCCAACAAGAAAGCAACGATCTGCTCAATGTTCACCCCTTGGGCATGGTGGCCGAGATCGACCAATACCTGCGCCTGTGGGCCTAATTTCAAACACCACGCATAGGCCGTGCCCCAATCGGGAATGTCGGTGCTATAGAAGGCTGGCTCAAAAAATTTATACTCCACCAACATTCGGCTGTCCGCGGGCAAATGTTGGTAGGTTGTCGCCAGATGCGTTTCAAAGCGGCGTTTGCGGGCGATCAGGTTATCTTGGCCAGCATAGTTGGTGCCATCGGCAAACCAGAGGCTCAAAATGTCGCTGTTGGTCTTGGTCATGATCTCGCAACATTCCAACAAGTGATCGAGCGCCTGCTCTTGCGCACCCGGGTCCGGGCTGCCCAGCGAGCCTAGCTTATATTCCACATCTTGAAAGACATTCGGATTGACTGCGCCGATGGTCACCCCTTGCGCTTCGGCATATTGACGCATAGCCGTATAATCGCCATCTTCCGGCTTGTCCCACGGAATATGGATCGCCACCGAGGGCGCAATGCCCGTCATCTTGTGGACCATGGCGGCGTCGTCCATTTTTTGGCGCGTCGTCATCGCGGCGCCGGGCCAGGGGAAGGCTTTGAAGCGCGTGCCACTGTTGGCATAGCCCCAACTCGGCGTCTCGATCTTCTGGGCCTTGAGCGTCTCCTTCACCGTTGCAATGTCAATGCCGTCCGCCGCTAACGCTTCGGCCAGAACTTCATAGGCTTTGGTATGGTTCGACATAGGTTCTCCAAATTTTTCTGTTCAAATCAAGCTTCATCACAGCTTACCATTTAGACAAGCTGTTGTTGTAAGAGCGCATAAGCCGCATCCCAGGGCTCGCGCTGGGGCGTCGGTTCATAGGTCACCACCTCGAAAGAGCGCCGGATCAACTCGCGGCCCTCGCGCAGGGAACGTAAGTGGCCCAAAGCGATGGCCTGCACAATGAGATTGCCAATAGCAGTCGCTTCCACCGGGCCAGCAACCACGGGGCGACCTGTGGCGTCAGCGGTGAGCTGGCAAAGCAGCCGGTTTTGCGTGCCGCCCCCCACAATATGGATCGGCTCCAGGGGATGGCCCAGAATAGTCTCTAGCCGTTCTAGCACGAGGCGATACTTGAGCGCCAGACTCTCCAACGCGCAGCGGATAATTGCCCCCGGTGCCGTTGGCACAACTTGCCCAGCCGCCTGACAGCGCGCCTGAATCCGGCTCGGCATATCATCCCCCGGTTCGCTTGGCTTGAGAAAGCTGGCATGATCGGGATCAATGATGGCTTGGAAAGGTGTTGCCCCCGCCGCCATCTCGGTCAACTGGGCATAGCTATAGTCATGGCCTTGCCGCGCCCAAGTGCGGCGACACTCTTGCACCAGCCAGAGCCCCGCGACATTTTTGCACAGGCGATACGTCTGGTTGACGCCCCCTTCGTTGGTCAAGTTATAGGCCAAGGTCTGCTCATTCACCACCGCCTTAGGCACTTCGGCTCCCACAATCGACCAGGTGCCCGAGCTGATCCAGGCGAAATTGGCATTGGCTGCTGGCACCGCCGCCACCGCCGAGCCCGTGTCATGACAAGCGGGCGCGACCACCGGCAACGCAGCCGGTAGCCCCAATTCTGTGCCTAAGGCTGGGGCCATATCGCCTAACACTGTCCCGGGCTGGACGATGGGCGGGAAGATGTGGGGGGGAATGCCGAGCTGCTCCACGAGATCATAGGCCCAAGTGCCGGTCAGGGGATTGTAACATTGGGTAGTCGTAGCATTGGTAAATTCACAGAGCTTCTGCCCCGTCAACCAATAGTTAAAGAGATCGGGAATGGTGAGAAAGGTCTGGGCAATCTCCAGGGCTGGTGACTGTTGGCGCGCCAGCGCGAGCAGTTGATAGAGCGAGTTGATCTGCATGAACTGAATGCCAGTCTGCCCAAAGATCGCGGCGCTGGGCACGACTTGGTAGGCCGCTTCCAACATGCCGTCATTACGACTGTCGCGATAATGATAGGGCAACCCGACCAACACCCCATTCCGGTCGAGCAAGCCAAAATCTACCCCCCAAGTGTCCAGCCCCACACTCGTCGGTACGCCGCCGATGGCCTTTGCTGCGAGGGTGATGCCCTGTTTGATCTCCTGCCACAATTGCAACACATTCCAGTGCAGCCCAGTAGGCAGGCGGATCGGCGTATTGGGAAAACGATGGACATCGGCCAAGGTGAGGCGCTCCCCATCAAAGGCACCAAGCAGGGCGCGCCCACTTTCCGCACCGAGGTCAAAGGCTAAAAAATTCTGGGTAGCACGCATAAGCTCTTCTTGTCTCTCCAGCTTTTACAACGGGATTTATAACACGTCTAAGATAAATTTGGCCTCATCCGAGAGGCGGTCTAGGGTTTCTGGCGAGACGTATTTGCGCTGATCAGTTTGTTGGGGATTGTGACGCCGCGTAAAATAGGAGTGCATGGCGCGGCGCGGTTTGTCGGTGCGGTTGAGCGTACCGCCGTGCCAGGTGTGTGAGTTGAAGATCACCACGGTACCCGCTGGCGCGGTGAGGATCGTTTCATCGGGATGGTGGCCTTTGGGATCTTCCATGGCATCGCGCGGGGTTTTTCCCGAATTATGGGACCCAGGCACCACCCGCGTCGCCCCATTCTCGGCGGTGAAATCATCCAACAACCAGATCGAGTTGCAGACCTCAAATTCGCCAGGCGCGACGCCCTCCCGCCAATCGGCATGGAGATGTTGCAAGCCTTCCCCCGGCAGGGCAAAACGGGCGTTCAACGATGAAAGTTTAAAGTCTTGGCGGAGCACCCGTGCGATGGCCGCCAAAACACGGGGGTGGGTAAAGCAGACTGCAAAGAGCGGATCTTTGTCGGCCAAATTCGCCAAGCGGGTGGTTCCCGTCTCTTGATGCGCCTCTAGCCCGGCCTGATCGCCCTCGGCAGCCGCCAATGCTTCCAAGCGGGTGGCAATGGCTTGGACTTGTTCTGGGGAAAGGAGATTGAACAACGGCAAATACCCATTTTGATCCAAAAAGGCTTTTTCCGCTGGGGAGAGCGTATCCTCGTGCACACCATAGTGAGCAAGCACGGTTTGCATATCCATGATGGTCATTCCTTCATCCATTGTATGAGCGAGTTGCCAGCAAGCCTCTGTCAAGTGGGAGCAAAAGGTAAGGTTTGCCAACAAGCGCGAAGGTGAATGTATAATACAGGAACCTCATGGTACTACAAAACGGAGAGCCGCTGCAACTTCGGTTGAAAGGCTGGACCAACAACCAAAGCAACGCACATGCCGACAAAGGAGCGATCATGAAAATTACATCTGTCCGTGCAGTTGAAATCGATCTACGGCCGCGCCCCACCACCCCACCACGCCACCCCAGCCGCGCCCTGCGGATGACGCGGCCCGTTTCTCGCTACCCCAACAAGCTTGGCTACCCCGATTGGAAACGGGCCGCGGTGGTTGTCACCGGCGAAGATGGCACTTGGGGCTTTGGCCTGACTGTCCACGGCGGCCCCGTGGTGCGCATTATCAACGATCAACTCGCCCCGGCACTGATCGGCGAGAATTGTATGGCAACCGAAAAGCTCTGGGACATGATGTTGCGCATCACCGTACCCTATGGCGGCGGCCTCGCCAGCTATGCCCTCAGCGCCGTCGATTGCGCCATCTGGGATCTCAAGGGCAAGGTGCTGGGACGCCCCGTCTATGAGCTGCTCGGCGGCCCCCAGAAAGAGAAGATCTTCTGCTATGCCACGGGCTTTGATAATGGATGGTATGTGGAGCAGGGTTTCCAAGCAACCAAAATCTTCACTCCCTATGGCTTGCACGATGGCCTCGATGGGCTGGCAAAAAATGAAGAGTTGGTGGCCGAGACCCGCGCCGCGGTCGGCGATAACGTCGAATTGATGCTCGACTGTTGGACGGCCATGGACGAAGAATACACGGTTCGCTTGGCCGAGCGCCTGCGCCCCTATAAGCTCAAATGGATCGAGGATTATGTCATGCCCGACGCGTTAGAGTCCTATAGCGCCATTCGTCAGCGGTTGCCCTGGCAGACCTTGGCGAGTGGCGAACATTGGTATCTACCCAATACCTTTGCCACCGCGGCCAGCCGCCGCTTGGTGGACATCTTCCAGCCCGATGTGCTGTGGGGCGGTGGGATTACGGGTGTGGTCAAAATCTGTCACCTGGCCGAAGCCGCGGGCATTTCGGTCATTACCCATGCGGGCATGAACTACCCCTATGGTCAGCACCTTGCCTTTGCCATGCCCGCCATCATCTGGGGCGAGCGCTCCGAAGGAGTCTCTGCGCCCGGTGTCCCCCTGGCCGAAATGACACTCCTCCCCGGCACGCCAGCGATCAAAGATGGCTATTTGGTCCCCTCGGACGCCCCTGGCTTTGGCTTGGAGATCACCCAGGCGTGGCTGGAAGAGCGGACATTGTAGACGACCCAAAACCTGTCAGGTTTTCGCCACGCACTTGATGAGCTAGGCAGAACGCAGTAGCAGAAAACGAGGGATCATGCAAGAACTCTTACAGGATGCAGCCCAGCGAAGCATTCGCTATTTGGCCGAAGTCAATGAACGCAGTGTGGTGCCGCGGCCCGCCGCAGTGGCCGCCCTTGCCGAGTTTCAAGAACCACTGCCCGCGGCCCCCACCGACCCGGCCCAGATCTTAGCCATGCTCGACGAGGTTGGCTCGCCCGCCACCGTTGCCAGCGCGGGTGGGCGCTACTTTGGCTTTGTCACCGGCGGCTCCTTGCCCGCGACGGTGGCGGCCAGCTGGTTGGCAACGGCTTGGGACAACAATGTCGGCGTCACGGTCATGTCGCCGGTGGCGGCCAAGCTAGAAGAAGTGGCGCTGGATTGGCTAGTGGCTCTCTTGGGCTTGCCCCCCGGCACCGGTGGCGGCTTTGTCACCGGCGCGACCATGGCAAACTTTACCGGTTTGGCCGCGGCGCGCCATGCGCTGTTGGCACGCCAAGGGTGGGATGTGGAAGCGCAGGGGCTCTTTGGCGCGCCCCCTTTGACCGTCGTTGTGGGCGACGAGGTACACATTAGCCTGCTCAAAGCCCTGAGTCTCTTGGGTCTTGGGCGCGAGCGGGTCATACGGGTGCCGGTGGATGACCAGGGACGCATGCGGGCCGATGCCCTACCGCCCCTAGATGCACAGACGATTCTCTGCCTGCAAGCAGGGAATGTCAATACGGGAGCGTTTGACCCCTTAGCGCCGCTTTGTGCTGCGGCGCGCCAAGCCGGGGCCTGGGTGCATGTGGATGGCGCGTTTGGCCTGTGGGCCGCCACCGCGCCCAAGCGCGCCCACCGCGTGGCTGGCCTCGGGGAAGCCGATTCCTGGGCCACCGATGCCCATAAATGGCTCAATGTACCCTATGACAGTGGGCTGGTCTTCTGTCGCGAGCCGGTGCTGATCCGCCAAGCGATGGCCGCCCAAGCCGCGTACCTAGTCCAGAGCGATACGCGCGAGCCCGATGCCTATACGCCGGAATTGTCACGCCGGGCCCGCGGGGTAGAGGTTTGGGCAGCACTCCGGTCGTTGGGGAGCGAAGGGCTAGCCGCGTTGATCGAGCGCAATTGCCAATCGGCCACGCGCTTTGCCGAGGGTTTAGCGGCAGCAGGTTATACCATTCTGAACGAAGTGGTGCTCAACCAAGTGCTGGTCAGCTTTGGCGATGACGCGCGAACCCGCCGTGTCATCGCCGCGATCCAAGGCGAAGGCACCTGTTGGGCCGGGGCCACCACCTGGCAGGGACGCGCCGCCATGCGGATCAGCGTCTCTTCGTGGGCGACCACCGCCGACGATGTCGAACGCAGCCTGGCGGCCATGATCCAGATTGCTAAACAGACCGTCTAAGCCATCGTCAAGATTTGAAAATGGTGGAGATGCAAAATAAAATAGTGGAGATGCAGAATAAAATGGTAGAGACGCAAAATTTTCAAATGGTAGAGACGCAAAATTTTCAAATGGTAGAGACGCAAAATTTTGCGTCTCTACCGACAATGCGGATTATCGACGCCCACAATCACCCCGATTGGCATGGTTATAATCTAGAAAAGACGTTACAGAATATGGCGCTGTACAACATTGAGCGCACCTGGATTCTTTCTTGGGAAGCGCCACGCGATGAGTATATTCCCGATCCGTACCTCAAAGTTTCGTTAATCCAAGATGGCTACCCCATGCCCTTTAGCAACTGCCTGCGCTACAAGCAGGCCGCGCCGGATAAGTTTGTGCTCTGCTATGCCCCTGATCCCCGCCGCCCCGATGCAATCGATCAGTTGGAGGCGGCTATTGCCATTCATGGGGTGCAGGTCTATGGGGAACTCAAGCTGCGAGTCATGTATGATGACTTGGATGCCCTGCGCATGTACCGTTTCTGTGGTGAAAAGAAATTACCGGTGTTAGTCCATATTGACTATGCCATCGACACCGGCCAACGCTATCCGCGCCCCAACTGGTGGTATGGCGGCGGGATTGAGCCCTTTGAACGCGCCGTGCGCGCCTGCCCCGAGACGATCTTCATCGGCCACGCCCCGGGCTTCTGGGCCCACATTTCCGGCGATGATCGCTATGACAAAGAAGCCTATCCCAAAGGGCCGGTGCTGCCAGGCGGCAAAGTAACCCAAATGTTCCGCGACTACCCTAACCTCTACGCCGATCTTTCCGCGGGATCAGCCCTGAATGCGCTGAACCGCGACCGAGAATTCAGCAAGGATTTTCTGATCGAGTTTCAAGATCGCATTCTCTATGGGCGTGATTATTTCGACAATCGTTGTCAAGAGTTTTTGAATAGCCTGGATCTCCCCGCGCCAGTGTTGCGCAAGATCTATGCCGAAAACGCCCTACGGTTGGCACCGGTTGACTAGCAGAGCAGCTTTGACAAAGCTTCCTCCTTTTTGTTAGAGTGCAACTAACCCGTCATTTATTGCACATTATGATCACAGGAGTAGGTTTTCATGTCTCAATCAACAAGTCAACTGGCCCTCTTCGGCGGCGCTAAGAGCATTCAAGCCGACCCCGGCGACCTCTTCAAATGGCCGATTGTCACCGAGGAAGATGAAGCGGCTGTATTGGATGTATTGCGCCGCGGCGCGATGTCGGGCATCGATATCACCCTAGAGTTTGAAAAGGACTTTGCCGCGTGGCAAGGCACCACCTACGCGCTGGCCCACTGTAATGGGACGGCGGCGCTCCACGGGGCCATGTTTGGGGTTGGGCTCGGCGTCGGCGACGAGCTGATCTGCCCGGCCATTACCTATTGGGCATCGGCGCTCCAAGTCTTTTCCCTGGGGGCCAGCGTCGTCTTTGCCGATGTCGATCCAGCAACGCTTTGTATCGATCCCGCCGATATTGAGCACCGCATCGGCCCGCGCACCAAGGCGATCATGGTCGTCCACTATGTGGGGCATCCAGTGGACATGGACGCGATCCTCGCCATTGCCAGCCGCCACAATCTGAAGGTCATTGAAGATGTTTCCCATGCCCAGGGCGGGCTATACAAAGGCAAAATGCTGGGTACCTTTGGCGATGTGGCGGCCATGTCCCTCATGAGTGGCAAGTCCTTTGCGATTGGGGAGGGGGGTATGTTGGTGACCAATGACAAGAAGATCTATGAGCGAGCGGTCGCCTTTGGTCACTATCGGCGCTTCGACGACAGCATCGAATCCCCGGATCTGCGCCCCTATCGCTACTTGCCGCTGGGTGGCTACAAGTATCGCATCAACCAATTGGCTTCGGCCATGGGGCGGGTGCAGATCAAGCAATACGATCAACGCATTGGCGAGATCCGCAAAGCCATGAACTATTTTTGGGATCTGCTCGAAGGCACACCGGGGCTGCAACCACACCGTGTAGACGAAGGCAGTGGCAGTAATATGGCCGGTTGGTATGCACCCGCGGGCCTCTATCGGCCCGCGCAACTGGGGGGGCTGTCGGTCACCCGCTTTGCCGAAGCAGTGCGCGCCGAGGGAGCCCCCTGTTCACCCGGCGTGAACAAACCGCTGCATCTCCATCCGCTCTTGACCGAAGCCGATGTCTATGGTCACGACCGGCCCACGCGCATCGCCTTTGCCGAGCGCGACCTGATCCACGAACAGGGCAGCCTCCCTGTCAGTGAACAGATGGGCGCGCATACCTATTCGATCCCTTGGTTCAAACACTATCGCCCCGCGATCATTGCAGAATATGCCCAGGCGTATCGCAAAGTGGCCGAAAATTATCGCGAATTGCTCGCCGATGATCCCGGCAATGGGCCCAAAGTGAACGGGTGGGACCTGGCACCGCAAGGGTAGCGAAACAGAGGGTGGGACGCGTCTAGCCGCGGATTATGGTTAATCCGCGGCTAGACGCGTCCTTCTTTTCCTGCCATTATCCTCACGCCACGTCGCCTATTGCCGGATCATGGGTAGATACAGTTTGGTCTCATGCTCGCCAGCAGGCGTTTCCGCGATGACGGTAATCGTCACCGCGGGTGAATCGACCGTACCGGTGGCGTGGTAGGCGGTGGCCTTAACGGTATAGACCCCGGCGGTCGTTGGCTGCCACGGACAGAGATAGGCGGCGCTGGCAATGGTACAGAGCGGTGTGCCGCTATCCACATAGAATGCCACTTGCTCAACAGCCGCGCCACGCACAGCAGCTTGGAGCGCGACCGGTGTATTGACCGTTACCGTCATTGCTTGCGATGGATGGATGAGCGTTACGCTAGGCAGTTGACTCACCAACACCCGCTCCTGTAGCGGACTCCAGAGACCGTTGGCGAGAACTCTAGCCCGCAAGGTCGTAACCGACGCGAGGGTCACCGTAACCAGATCGCCCCCGTCGATGGCCGCCAGCGCCATAGTTCCCCCAGCCGCCCGGGGATCACTGCCATCCAGCGTATAATAGATGGTGCCTTCGCCCCCATTGGCGGCATTGTCAATGGTGATCGTCTCGCCCGTTGCGGGGCTCCCTTGGATGGGCGAAAAGGTGGGTGCTTGCACGGCGGTTTGGTACCACCCATTCGCCACATATTGTGCTAGTACGATGCCCGTGCGTTGGGGGCAGTAGCTGTTCAATTTGGCATCGCGTACTTGGGTCCAATTTTTCTGCTGGTTGTCATTCACTAACTCCCCTGGATCGCTATCCGCGGCAGACATGCTGCGTGAGTAGAGATAGGCGGGCAGGGCCTTGTTAACGGCGGTAAAGGTCATTTGGGGGTAGATCTTGCTGGCGTAGGCTCCCCAGCGCGCCGCTTCACCAATCATCGCTAGATCGACCATGTTCGCGAGTTCACCATAGCGTTGGGTACAAGCCGCGGGGGTCAACGCCCCCTGGTTGTGGATCAGGTGGGCATAGAAGCGATCTGCCACCAGTTGGCGAAAGTCGGGGTGGGTCATCAGTTTGTGGAAAAGCCGCGCGGGCGATCCTGGCGCATCGGCCACGGTCATATTTTCGTTGAGGTTATTAAGGCTAGTGTCGGCATCCCAAGGGATCAGGTGAAAGCGCGTATCGGGGCCGCTGCGTTTGCGATAGGTGTACCAATTATGGGCCGGCCAATCGGTGTTGGCAATGTAATGTAACAACACCATATAATCGGCTAGATCAACCACATTGAGCCGAGCAAGCACCTGCTGATAGAGGCTGTCCGTCACGGTGGGGACATCGACCAATGCGTGCAGATCGTTCCAGGCGTCCAAGGTGCCAGGATCAGCAGCCGGTTCATAATTTTGATCTTCATCGGGCTGGATCAGATCATAATCAGCCTCGGCACCGCCGCCATACGCGGCCAAGAATTCGCCATCCATCCGTTCGGTTACATTATAGAGCCCCCAATATTGCCCATTGAGGTAGAGATGCACATAGGTGCCATGGGCCGCGAGGCCACCCATCGCCAGAAAAGAACGGCGGGAAAATTCGTCATTAATATAATCGGCTTCGCGGCGCTGATCCCGATCAAAGTAGGGATAGGAGCGATTGCCCCCGTTGCGCAACAAGATGCGATCAAAACGGGTAACGGCCCCCTCAGCCGCAAAGATCGGATAATTCAGCTTGCCCAGGCCATAGTCCGAGCGGAAATAGAGGCGAAAGGTCTTTTTGGGCGTACGATGTGGACGACGCGATCCTTGCCCATGAATGCGCACGCCAGCGTTGACCGTAAAACCGGCTGCACTGTTGCCACCGGGCACCATCCATTCTAACGAGACCGGCCTTTCCCAAGCCCGCCCTTTTTCATGGGCATTGACATAGATCCCCGCGGCGGCATCCCAGAGGTTGGGCTGATCCGTCACTAACGAGATGGCAGGGAGCGACAGGAGGGCGGACTCAAGTTCACGCGTGTTGCTGGCATGGTTGACAATCTCCGGCGCCATTTCATAGTAGGCGGGGTAGGGTCCGCCATCCGAGTTATTGGGCGCAAAGAAAGCCGGCCACGCTCCCCCTGGTGTATTCGACTGGGTACGCACCTGTGCGATAAAGATATAGCTTTGGGTTACCGTTGCGGATTGATTCGCATCGGCGCTATACGCCACGGCCCGCACCACCGTCGTCTTGTCAATGGCGATCGGGCCGGTATAAAGGGTACCGCTGTTGGCCGTTGGCGTGGTGAAGTCAGTAGTATAGCGAATTTGTGCGCCCGCGGTTGCGGTGGTAAGCGTCAGCGCGAAGGGCGCATTCACATACCCATGGCCCACACTAAAGACAGGAGGCAGCACAGCACTTTGCGCTTGGACAGGAACAGGCCCAAGCCCAGGAAGCAATAAAGCCAAAACAAATAAAACGCGAAAAAGCTTTCCCCAAGCGCGTGCCGAGGATCGCGGAACAAGGGACGCGCCACCCAATAGACATATTGGTGACGACGGAGGGGCAGGATCATGGGTAGCTGACATAGCGACTGTGCTCCTCTTTTCTACGTTGGTTCGCTCGACGATGGCAGCTCTCCTTGCCGAGAGCCCAGAACGCTGAAGCAAGCTAGCCCTGCCCCAGCCGTCCTTATTGTAGCGGAATTATGCAGAATCTGAGTTCACGATTCACTTACAATTTCCATCTATGGAAATCATAAACGAATCCAGTAAGCCATACAACGCAGCCAAGCCAAGCAAAAGTCCTATCAATCCAATGCCAGGTGGGTGCGCAAGCAAGTGACCGACCTTGGGTCAAGGCCGGTCATGTGATGTGGAGAGCTTGTTTGAAGAGGTGCCGAAGAGCTGACCGCGTCTTGCGTTGGCGGTTATGGGGACGACAGAGCCAACGGGATACAAGGTTCTCCAAACCGGTCAGCTCTAACGTTGCGTCATCCGAAAAAGTTAGAAGAGGGGTTCTGCAACAACGAAGGGAGCCAGACCGGGCCGACTAGTGAGGATCTGTTGGACGCCCGCCAAGGTGCGCAGCCGTTCTTGCACGGTGTTGATCGTCTCCGCTTCACAGATAATATGCAGATTGGGTCCGGCATCGATGGTGTAATAGGCTTGCACGCCATCTTGCTCCCGCCACTGCCGGATGGCCTGGATAATTTCCAGCGTCCCGGGCTGCCAATAGAATAAGCCGGGCGTACCCGTCATCATCACCGCGTGCATCATGAGGGCGTCTTGCTCGATCACGGGGCCAAGGCGGCTCAGATCGCGTTCGGCCAGCGCGGCGCGCACTTCGGCCAAGGCTTGCGGCACACTGTCAACCCGGCCGCGATTGAGCGGGCTGCTGGTTGCCAGCCGGTGCCCCTGTTCACTACTCACCGCTTTCTCCGCGCCGCTCACCACGGCCACCACATCATAGAGCAGCCAGTGATCAGCAGGATAGAGTTGGTGGGCCACACTTGTCGCGTCGTCCACACCACGATCCCACTCGACAAAACCACCCCATAAGCTCCGGCTAGCCGAGCCACTGCCCCGCCGCGCCAAGGCCGATAACTGGGTTGGTTCCAATGGCAGAGCCAATGCTTGACAGGCCGCCACCGTCAACGCGGCAAAGCCACTGGCCGAACTAGCAATGCCCGAGGCCATGGGAAAGTTGTTTTGGCTCACCACACGCGCCCGCCAATCGGTGGCAGCGAGGGTGCGAATGCGATCCAAATGGCGCACCAGCCGTGCTGCTTTGCGATCATCCAAGGTCACGCCATCGAGGGTGATCCGATCTTGGGCCAGCTGTTGGCGTGGCAACCATTCAACGGTCGTCGTGGTGTGGGCATCGGCCAAGGTCATGCTGATCGAGTTATTCTGGGGCAGATTGATCGTGGCGTCATCCACCCCCCAATATTTAATAAAGGCAATATTACTGCCCGCGCGGATGGTGCTCTTTCTCATGCGCCACGCTCGACCCAAGCTTCAAACCGGCGAATTAAGTCGTCGAGCAATTCATCATGGGCGGCAAAGGTCACATTGACGCCTTCTTCCGTCGCGTCAATGATGGCCTGCCAACCAATGCCCTCGACCACCTTGAGCTTTTCCTGTACCCCCCCGCCCAAACGCTTGAGATAAGTCTCGGCCTGCACCAGGCTGATCCCAGGAAACGCCATCACCTCTTTTTCATATTGTTCATTACTTTGATATTCGCTATACCGGTCATCGCGTTCATCCCCAAAAGAAGAGGTGCTAATTGGCATGGTTTGCTCCGTGACTATGAAACGAGTATGAGATTTGTGCAACGTGATACAAAGAGTATAGCACAACTTTGGTGCGAGGTCATCCGTTGCGCTAGGCGAGTCCGTGACTCCCCAGAGCGCCACCCCAAAGTGATACCCCAAAGTGATACCCCAAAGTGACACTGGCCTTCCCCACGAATCACGCTGCACGAATCCCCTTATGGTGTTAACCGAGTCAGGTCGCGCGGAAAGAGGGTCGTCTCGCGCAGATTGGCGGCGCCACTCAGTTGCATCAACAAACGCTCCAAGCCAATCGCAAAGCCACCATGGGGGGGCATGCCATAGCGGAACGCCTCCAAGTAGCCCTCAAAGGGCGCCGGCGAAAGACCGCGGGCCGCCAGTGCGCTCAGGTAATCCGCATAGCGATGCAGGCGTTGCCCCCCCGTAACCAACTCCATGCCCCGGAAGAGCAAGTCAAAGGAGTTGGAATAGGCCGGGCGCGCGGGGTCGGCATGGGTATAAAAGGGGCGCTTGCTCATGGGATAGCCCGTGACAAAGAGGAAGTCGCTGCCATGTTCGCGCTGTGCCCAAGCGCCTAACCAGCGCTCTTCTTGGGGGGAAAGATCGGGCTCTTGCCGTTCATCCACGCCGTGCAATTGGTAGACCAGTTCCTTAGCCTCGGTAAAATGCAAGTGCGGAATGGTGGTGGGCACCGTGGGCAAGGTCGCGCCCACCAAGGCCAGTTCAGCATTGTATTGGTGCTGCAAAGTCGTAAAAATATGGGCCAAGAGATTGCGCAACACCGCCATGACGGTGAAATGATTTTCGATAAAACCCAGCTCAACATCTAAGCTCACATACTCGCTCAGATGGCGCGCCGTGGCATGGGGCTCGGCCCGAAAAACCGGCCCCACCTCAAAGACCCGCTCAAAGACCCCCACCATCACCTGTTTATAAAATTGGGGGCTTTGGGCTAAATAGGCCGGGCGACCAAAGTAGTCGATGGCAAAGACATTCGCGCCGCTTTCGGTGGCGGAAGCTACCACCTTGGGGCTTTGAATTTCGGTAAAGCCTTCGCCCCCCAAATGGCTACGAAACGCGCTCATCACGCCTGAACTGAGGCGGAAGACGGCGCGCCGCGCCGGATGACGATTGGTCACCACAGCATGATCCAACAGCACCGGCAGTTGGGCTTTGATCTCGCGCTTGCTGATCAAGACCGGCAGCGCTTCCCGCACAGGATTGAGGACCGTCAGTTGTGGTTGGTGCAATTCAACGCCATTGGGCGCTTGCGCCGAGGCCACCACCAGACCTTCTAGCTCGATCAACGTCTCGGGTTGGAGATCCTCAGCGGTCAGCGGGGCCAAGTCGGCCTCTAGCTCCGTCACCGCTTGCACAGTCCCCCAGCCATCCCGCAGGACGATAAAGCTCACACCGCCCAAGCGGCGCACTGTATGTAGCCAGCCTTGGAGCTGGACCCGTTCCCCCACATGTTCCTGCACCGCTGTTGTCCGAATCCTACGCATGCTCGTGCTCACTTTCTTTATAAGAGGGGTTACGCAACGCCAGACCTGAGCGGTTTGGAAAACCGGTCAGGTCTCCGGCTACCCCATTCCCAGCACCAATAAAAAAAGCCCTCGTCCCTTGGAGGACGAGGGCCATTGGCCGCATCGTGGTACCACCACCATTTTCTAGACCACCCATGACGCCTATTTTGGCAGGCAAATAGAGATGGCCCAGACTCTGTCGGTTCGTCTTCTGCATGGGCGCAGCCAACACACAAGATTAAACCGCTGCGCAATAACGGGCGCAAACCGGAACCAACTACTAGCTATCGCCATCGGATAGCGTTCCCTGGTCAGCTCAAGGGTGTCACAGCGACAGAACCGACGACCATCCTCGCAGCCCAATGGATGGCTCTCTGCACATCGGTGGAACTGAACTGCCTGTCCCTCTCAACGCTTACTCGTTTATTGCTTATGACGGGAAAAGGGGGGAAACAATGGCAACGCCTCCAGGCTACTGGTGGCGCAGAAAAGCCAATGCCGTCATATTGCTAGATAGCCTAGCATAGCTAAGGGCACTTTGTCAAATTATGCCTAAATGCTACATTCAACGCTGTTGCGGGAGCAACCGTGGCCGGAGAATCACAGCAGAGCCGCCGATCAAGCTAAGTTGATCGAGAATCGTCGAGGCCACTAACCCCCAGCCCCAGAAGTAGATGCCAGCCAAACCAAGCACGCTCGTACCCAACACCGGCACCATCATGGTCCGTTGATTTTGTTCAAAACGGTGGGCCAGTTGGAAGAGCGCGGGCAATTGGGTCAGGCTTTCGTCCATCAACACCACATGGGCGGTATCAATAGCAGCCAACGTCGCGCCAGAAAGCGAGATCGACACATGGGCTTGCTTGAGCGCGATGGCATCGTTGATCCCATCGCCAATGAAACAGACCTTCCGCCCCTCCGCCTGTAGCTGAGCAATCACCTCGGCTTTGCCTGTCGGCAAGGTTTCGGCATAAGAGCGGTCGGCGCCAACCGCCACCGCGGCTTGGTGCGTCGGGATTGGGTGATCGCCCGAAATAATGATGACTTCGCGGAGACGCGCTTGCTGGCGCAACGCCGCAATGACGCGCTTGGCCTCGGGCCGCAACGCCATCTGGAGTTCGACCGCGCCAATGATGCTCCCCGCTCGGGCAACCCAGACCAACAGATGCCCTTGTTCTTGGCTGGCGCTTTGCAGGGGTAGCAAAGTGGCGGGGAGATCAATCGCTTCCAAGGCCATAAAGCGGGCACTGCCCACATGGATTGTCTGACCACCGGCGCTGACCACCAAGCCCAAACCAACCTTAAAAGTTGCTTCATCAATAGGCAGGATGGCGATCCCTTGTTCCTGGGCCGCGGCCAAAATGGCGCGGGCAATCGGGTGGCGTTGGTGCTGTTCGGCCGCGACGGCCGCGGTCATGAGTTCCTCGGCGGTCACGCCCTCGACTGTATGGAGCGCCGTCACCACCGGCTGGGTTTGGGTCAGTGTACCGGTCTTATCGAAGATGAGCGTATCGACCTCATGTAATAGCTCCAGGGAACGACCATCTTTGATCAAAATGCCCTGTTCGGCGGCAAAGACAAAGGCGTTCAACATGCCCAGGGCAGCAAAATTATTGAGATGCCGGAAGGGATGGTTGTTGACTACCGCGGCCGCCGCGCTCACCCCAAGAAAGGGCAAGGTCACCGCGGCCAGGCCCAAAGTCGGCAGCACCAATTGATCCGTCAGCGTTTGCATGCGCAGTTGACGGGTGGAGCGGAAGTCCACCGTTTGGGCCAGCACCGCCCCAATCCGCGCCACCAAGGTGGCCTCGCCCGCTTCCTCCACCGTAATAGCTAATTTACCCGTAAGCAGGAGCGTTGCCGTAAAGACGGGGTCGCCGACCCCCTTCTCAACGGGATGAGCCTCCCCAGTGAGCATGTGCTCGTCCACGGTAGCCATACCAGCACGAATCACCCCGTCCACCGGAATCACTTCGCCAGCATGGACGAGGACCACCTCACCGATTTGGAGTTCATCCAACCGCCGCTGCACCACTTGACCAGCCACCTCGGTCCAGACGAGGCGCGGCTGTTGCGCTAGGGCACTGACCAGATCCTGCTCCAAGCGGGCCTTGACAACGCGCAGTAGTTTTGTGCTAAAAAAGTAGGAGGTTGTGGTGAGATTACCCAACACCCAGTAGCCCCCGGCCAGTTGGGCCGTGTTTACCAGCGCCATGAGAACATTGATATCCAGCCGTCGCTCATCAACAACTGTGGTATAAGCCTGTCGATAGAGCTGCCACGCACCATAGGCCAGCCCGGGCAAGCTCAGAAGTTGCAAGGGTGGATAGACGAGGCGACCGATCACAGCAACGCCCAAGGAAAAGGCCGAGAAGTATAAACGGCGGTTCAGTTCACGTTCTTCCACACTGATCAGCTCAACCGACAGCGCTGCGCCTAGCCGCTCCTCTTGTTGCCGCCGTGGATCCCCCCAGCGTTGGAGTAACTGCTCTAGCCAAGGTTCGACTTGCTCCCTCTCCACCTTTTCCAAAGCACCCCGTAAGCGACTGCCCAGCGCACGCGCCGCGGCCCATTCCGCCCCTAAGCGTTGGCGCACATTCTCGCGCAAAGGCAAAGAACGACTCATAACCATGCTGGCACTCTACTTTCTCACGCTCATTTCGCACACGCAGCTTTATCAGCACACCTGGGCGCAGACCCCCAAGGCTTAAAGAATAGTCATCTACGCGATCACTATACAATAGCCAGGGGGTCAACTCAAATTCACGAATGCGGCTGAGGCGGCTTTTCGTCGTCAGTGCCGGGTTTATGAGAATAAAAAAAATGTTGCCGGATACGCTGACCGCCCGGCGCTGAAGCACCGGGCTAAGTGACAACGCCCGCTGATGAAGATTACCCATTAACTTCGGTAAACCAGCGCGGATGGAAATCAGCGTCTGCTCGGTCAAGCTGCGCGAAAGCGCACGAGTAAGGTCTACCGGTTTCATTGCTTACCCTTCATCAGCGGGCTTTTGCGGGCGTTGCTGGCTAGCCCGGTGGCGTTCGGGGGTCTGGTGGGCGCGGGTGGCTTACCGCGTTTCATCGTTAATGTTCATGAAACCGGCTGTGTGAGCGTCGTCAGTGCATGTTGAAGCAAGTTACGCACCAATGGCACTTTATAGCCATTTTGCGCTAACGGTGCGGCTTGTTCTACCGCTTTGGTCGCCACCGCTTCTAGCAGTTGCGGGGTGATCGCTGCGCCGACTAAGTGCTCTTCCGCGGCGGGAACGCGCCACGGGATCGGCGCAACACCACTCAGAACGATACGCGCTTGGGTCACGCGGTTGTCCTGCTGTTGCAGAGAGAGAGCAACCCCCGCCAACGCAAAGGACCAAACCTTGCGATCCATGGCCTTTTGGTAGGTGCTGCGTGCGCCTGCTGGTTGGGCGGGTAGTTCAACAGCCAGCACCAATTCATCATCAGCCAGCGTCGTCTCCTGGCGGCGCTCGGCTGCGGGCAGGGCAAAGAAGTCGGCCAGGGGCAAGGTGCGCTCCCCCTCCGCGCCGCGCAGCTGGATACGCGCATCAAGCGCCAGCAGCGCCGCGGCCAAATCCGAAGGATGGACAGCACAGCAGGGATCACCGCCAAAGAGAGCGTGATGCTGATTTTCCCCCTGCTGCGCAGGACAATCTTCACCACCCTTTAGCCAACAGTGAAAGTGTTGATTGCGGAAATACCAACAGCGCGGACGTTGGAGCAAGTTACCACCCATGGTGGCCATGTTACGCAACTGGGGCGTAGCTGCCACTTCTGCCGCTTCGACGAGGGCGGGGAATAGTTCTCGCAGCAAAGCGCTATGCTCAATGGCAGACAACGTCGTTAGTGCGCCGATGGTCACGCCTTGGGCCGTGCGCTGAATCCCACGGGGCAATTCGCCTAGCCGCTTAATGTCAATCACTTGGGCTGGTGCCAGAATATTGGACTTCATCAGCGTCAGTAGATCTGTGCCACCGGCCAGCGGCCGCGTTCGTCCAGTGGCGGCTTGGTCGAGCAATCTAAGCGTTTCCTCAAGGTTGGTGGCCCGTACATAGGCAAATGGTTGCATGGCTATCTCCTTCTATCCTTGCCCTTTACGTTCTGCCAGAGCTGTCAGCAGGGCACGCCGGGTCAGGGGGGCATGGCGCAGGCGGATCCCGGTGGCGGCAAAGACGGCATTGGCAATGGCTGGCGCAGTGGGGATTAAGGGGGGCTCCCCAATGCCTTTGGCACCAGTTGGGTTGGCCGCTGTATCGGGCAAGTCCACCGGTGCGTTGGTAATCGGTGGGATATCGGCAACTGTTGGCACTTTGTACTCTTCTAAAGTGGCATTCAGGACAATGCCGGTCTGGGCATCGATAAAACGCTCTTCGGTGAGCGCAAAGCCAATCCCCTGGGTCACCCCGCCAATGATCTGGCTTTCCACCGTAAGCGGATTAATAATGCGGCCACAGTCATGGGCCGCAGCCACTCGCAGCAGGGTGATTTCACCGGTCGCTAGATCAACCTCTACTTCGGCACACTGAGCCCCAAAGGTGCGGATCGAAACATCCTTCGGATTGGCCCCGCGCAAGCCATGACCCAAGATCATATGAGGCGCTAAGCGACCAGCCACCTCTTTCACAGTTACGCGGCTTTGGGTACTACCATTGAGGGTAATCACCCCGTCCTGGAGTTGCAAGTGCGTGGGGTCGTCTTCCTCAAGTAGCTTGGCCGCGGCTTCCAAAAGTTGCCGTTTGGCATCAGCAGCAGCAGCCCGCACCGCTGGCCCCACCGTGACCTGGGTGGCGCTGCCAGCACTGGTCGGTGCATAGGGACCAACAGCCGTATCGCCTAGGTGGACCGTCACCTGATCAACGGGTAGCCCCAATTCTTCGGCAGCGACCAAGAGCAAGCCCGTGCGTGCGCCAGTGCCAATATCCTGTGCGCCGGTGATGACATCGGCGGTGCCATCGCCATTGATTTTGACCCAGGCATACGCGGGTGGATTGCCGCCGCCGCCCCATTCGTGGGCAGCAAAGCCAATGCCACGGCGTTTGGTGCCTGTCGGGGCAGGTGGCTGATACGTCTGCCAACCAAAGGCCGCGGTGACCTGCTCATAGCAGGTGCGCAAAGCCTGAGGCGAGGAAAAGGGTTTGTTCTTCTTCGGGTCGATCTCCGTATAGTTACGCAGCCGTAGCTCTACCGGGTCCATCGCCAATGCCTGGGCAAGTTCGTCTAGGATCGATTCCAAGGCAAACGCGGCTTCGGCATGACCAGGGGCCCGAAAAGCAACACTAGGCCCGGTGTTCAGATAGACCGCCACCTGCTCGGTGCGGAGATTGGGGCAGCGATAGAGGCGTTGGTACATTCCGCTTACATCCGCGGCCTCGCCGCCCACGGAATAGGCCCCGTTCACAATCCGAATATCGACCGCTAGCGCAGTCAGGGTGCCGTCCCGCTTGGCCCCGAGCCGTAGCTGTTGCCAAGTTTGCCCGCGGCTGCCCGCGGCCAGATTTTCTCCTTCCCGATCCAGCATAAATTGCACAGGGCGACCGGTCTGGCGTGAGAGGAGCGCCGCAATGACGGTCTGCTTCCAGGCCACCTGTTTACTACCAAAGCCGCCGCCCATGTGCTCTTTGATAACCCGCACATGGTGTTCCGGTAGGCCCAGCTTCTCTGCCACTTGTTCGCGCACCTCGAAGATGCCCTGGGTTGATTCCCAAAGGGTCAGTTGATCGCCCTGCCAAAATGCAGTGCAACCATGCGGTTCCAGCGAGTTGTGAACTTGGGTTTGCGTGGTATATTCCTGGGTGAGGACTACATCCGCCGCCTGGAAACCTTGCTCCAGATTGCCCCGTTCATAGATCTTCGGCGCGGCGGTCTGGTTGCCCTTACCATGGACACGTGGCGCATCGGGCTGGAGCGCCGTTGCCAAATCAACGACAAAGGGCAGGGGTTCATAATCCACCTCGATCAGGCGCAGGGCATCACGAGCAATCTCTTCGGATTCTGCCGCCACCACGGCCACTTCATCGCCAACAAAGCGGACAGTCTCGGCAAAGAGGCCACACTCCTCGGCATACCAAGTAATCGCTGGGGCGTTGGCTGAACTGAGCACGGCATGGACGCCAGAGAGTTGTTCCGCCCGCGTCGTATCGATCCGGCGAATTTTAGCATGAGGATAGGGGCTGCGCAGGGCAGCCGTGTAGAGCTGGCCTGGCAGACGCACATCATACGCGTATTGAGCGCGGCCCGTGACCTTTTCAATGCCCTCAGTACGCGCATGGGCGCGCCCCACCACTTGTAATTTCGCTTTTTTGTCCCACGGCGCAAGCGCAATCGTTTCGACTAAGGCCAATTTTTCTTCGCCGTCATCGCCTTCGCGCAGAATGGCAATATGTTCAATCGGCATGGGTAGTCTCCTTGATAGCCCGACCATTGGTCGGCTGCCCGCTAGCGGTTCTACTTTGTTGGCAATAGGTCACTGCCAGTTGACCCGCCGCAAGAATGTGCTGGTATGCGCCACAACGACAGAGATTGCCTGTGACGGCCCGTAGAATTTCGGCATTGGTCGGCTTTGGCGTCGTGTCCAGCAGCGCGTGGAGACTCATAATCTGCCCTGCTGTGCAGAAACCACACTGGAAGGCGTCCGCCTCGATAAAGGCACGCTGAACTGGCGCCAACTCATCCTGCTGGGCCAGCCCTTCAATAGTGGTAATGGCACGCCCTTCACAGTCAACTGCCAGCAGGAGACAAGCGTACATCGCCTGTCCATCAACTAGAACGGTGCAGGCACCACAGTTTCCCATATCACAGACCTTCTTGGTCCCCGTCAGTTGGAGATCGTGGCGCAAGGCATCCAGCAAGGTGCGCCTTGGCTCTAGAGCTAGGGTATGGTGGACATCGTTAACGTGTAAATCGACTTGCATTGCGACTCCTTTGTAGGGCGGGCCAGCGGTAAACAGGGCTAGGGGTTAATAGCCTTCTTTTTTATCCACGACATTGCGCAGCTCTTCCCCGGCCAGATAGCGGGGCAAATTGTCCAAAAAGATCGCCAATGCCCGTTGGTCATAGGCGGGCGTTGCGCCCGAAGAGTGGGGCGTGATCAACACGTTGGGCATGTCCCACAGCGGCGAATCGGCAGGCAGCGGCTCTTCTGCAAAGACATCGAGCCCGGCACCCGCTACTTGCCCCGTTTGCAATGCCTGGATCAGTGCCGCTTCATCAATGGTCCCGCCGCGCCCGATATTGACGAGATAGACGCCTTTTTTCATGGCAGCAAAAGCGGCTTCATCCAACTGGTGATGGGTTTCGTCGGTCAGCGGCACAGTTGAAACGATAATATCGGCTTTGGGCAAGACTGTGATCAGTTCATCGGGGCCGACCATCTGATCGACAGCGGGTAGTTCTTGTGCGGGGTTGTGGCGCAGACCGATCACGGTCATCTCCAAGGCGGCGGCAATCTGCGCGGTTCGTTCGCCGATCTCCCCGACCCCAATCACCAACATCGTCTTGCCCGCCAACTCAAAAATTTGCGGACGTTGTGCAGCGGTTTGAGGGGGCGCTGACGGCTGCTCATCTGGTTGCTGCCATTGATGACGCTGTTGCGCCTGCCAAGCCTGTGGTAAATTGCGGGCCAATGCCAACAAAAAGGCAAAGATATGTTCACTGATCGGAATGGCATGCACACCAGAGGCGCTGGTCAAAATAAAGTCCATAGTCTGCACCGCTGGATAGTCGCGCAGCCAATCAGCACCGGCGCTCCACTGTTGAAACCAGCGTAGATTGGTGGCTTTGGGGAGCAGGGCGGATGGAAATTGACCGACGGCAATTTCAATCTCATCTAACATGCCTGCAATGGCTTGTTCATCGGTGGTTTGTACCACCTCATAATCGGCAGCCGCCTGCCGGATCGTAGCCTGTTGCTCGGTAGAAAGGAGATCATCGGCTAGGGCAAGGAGAAGTTTGGGCATAGGTAGTTGCTTCCTCAAAGTCTGCGTTTGGTTGCATTGCCTGCGTAACCTAGCCAGGCGCTGCCCTACTCTACAAGGGAAAGAGACCCCAAGCGATAGAGAAAGATAGGGAGCATAGACACAAAAAAGTTATAGGCAAAAACTTAAGATTCATCCACCGATAAATCCAGCTTTTGCCCAAACGGCTTCCTAGGAATGTCTAGTGCCAAAAGCGGAAAAGCAGTGTAAGTTTGGCAGAGAGGAAATCCCTTTTGTCCAGCTACAGGTAGGTAGGCTGTCTGTAGTAGCAGTGGTGATGAGGAGGCTTGTGTTTATGGTAACGGGCTTGGGAATGATGTTGGGGGGACTTTGGGCGGGTTGGCTGGTCAGTTGGCTGGCCGACACCTTGCCCACCCGTCAGGATTGGCGCGCGACATGGCGGTGGCCTTTCGAGCGGCTAAAGCTATTGCCAGCCACCAGCGCTACCCAACCAAGACCAGCGCTTTGGCGCTACCTCCTGATCTGGCTGGCGGCGATCTTGCTTGGGTGGCTGGCTGTCAGCCAGTTGGGCCAGGGGTGGGCGGCGCGCAGCGTGGCCGTTCAGGCGTGGTTCTTCCTCGCCGTGGCGGTGATCGACCTCGAACATCGGCTCGTTCTGAACCGCATGGTCTTGGCCGCGTTGCCGGTCCTCCTGCTCATCAAGCTGGTCGCAGGCTTCAGCACCTTTACCGCGGCGCTCTTGGGTGGGCTGGCTGGCTTTGGCGTCTTTCTTCTCATTGCCCTGTTGCTCCCCGGCGGCATGGGCATGGGCGATGTCAAGCTGGCGGGGCTGATCGGTGTCGCCACCGGGCTGGCCGGAATTGTCCCCGCCTTGATGATCGGCATCTTTGCGGGTGGCATAGCGAGCATTGTCATTCTAGCCGCCCATCGTTTCCGTCGCGGCCAACATATGGCCTATGCGCCCTATCTGGTCATCGGCGCTTGGGTGGTTCTCTTCACCGGCCTCCACCTTGTGCTGTAGCCGGTTCAAAGCTGATCCCATGCGAAAGAGTCGGAAAATGTTCGAGAGCAAAGTCGTCGCCGAGTCCGTGACTCGGCGACGACTTTGCTAGAGCGTCCAGAAGAGGGGCACGGCGATCATCAGGGCGATAAAGCAGACAATGTCTAGTGGCCCTTTCTACCCTGATGCTGCCCTATAGGTGTTGATGATCCCCCAATTTGTGTTATTCAAGGAGTTGGGGTGGATCAATACCTACTATCCCCTAATCATTCCCTTTTTTAGGGGCGGGGCCTTCTTTATCTTCCTGTTCCGTCAATTCTTCCGCGGGATTCCCGAAGATATTTTTGAAGCGGCGCGATTGGATGACTGTACCTACTTTGATAGTTATTGGCGTGTCCTATTACCCCTCTCACTACCCGTCCTTGCCACCAGCCTCATTCTCATCTTCCAAGCCGCGTGGCAAGATCTCATGGGGCCGCTCATCTACCTGAATAGCAACCAGCTTTTTACCATCCCCCTCGGCCTCGCCACCTTCCGCGCTAGCTTTGGGTCTAGCCCGTGGAATTTGATCATGGCAGTCTCCATTGGGGCGGCCATTCCCCCTATTCTCATGTTCTTCTTCGGGCAACATTGGCTCTTATCGGGGATCGTCGTCTCGGAAAAGTAGCGACAAAGGCGCTATTTGATTTCAGCCTGGGTATCGTCTGCCACCGCATTGGGGTCTACGACCTCGGCTAAGCTGGGCTGGGCAAAGCGCAGATTGTCAACAAAGAAGTTGCTACTCAGAGAGCTGTCGCTCTTAAACCGGAATTTGAGCGTGATTATCGACAGCGGCTGAAGTAGAAATCGTAAGCCTGTCCAGCTAAGGGTAACGCAGCAAGGTAAATAAGGTTTTGAGGCTCACCCCACTTTTGTAAGACTCCTAGTTTTTGTTTATAGCCTGCACGAGTTTTAGGCGTGAGCCGTCTTGACGCGCAATCAATGTGGAATTCATCGACAGCCTGATCTAAACGAATCCCTAGGTCAGTTGGCTTAGCCATAAAAAAAACGCCCTCCAAATGGAAGGCGAACAGACTAGATATAGTGTTACTACCAGAGTAATCCCTATATGTATACTTTGGTGGCGACGGGTGGACTTGAACCACCGACCTAAGGATTATGAACCAAGGGACGAACCGCTAAACAGCATAGCACAGGAGTAAAAACGCTCCGTGGTCTGGCCTAAACCGGACACGGAGCGTTTTTATGGCAAAAACTACGATTACCACAGCATACGATCTGTCTGTACTCGATTGTAAGTCACGACGGCTAACACCCAAGACGATGATTTATTACGAAAACAAGCTTGGGGTTTTCTTTAAGTGGGCAGCTAAACAGGGCGTACACCACCTTGAGGACATTACTGCTCACCTGTTGCGGCAATTCTTGACCTCTATTGCGGAACGCGGTTTGACCGATACCTACCAGCACGATATAGGGCGCGCAATTCGGGCATGGCTGAATTATTGTGTTCGTGATGAATTGATAGCAAAGTCACCTTTTGACAAGGTACGGCTGCCTAGGCTGTCGCAGCGGGCTTTACCTGCATTTACACCAGCGGATATGCAGGCGATCCTAGCCGCGTGCCACAGTCGGCGCGATGAAGCGA
>JAHBVH010000054.1 GCA_019637645.1 Caldilineaceae bacterium | reverse complement strand
ATGTCATAGAGCATTTGCATGGCACCCCCTTTGTAATGACAATCGTCGGTGTAGCGGTTGTCTGTAAAGTACATGGGACAGATGGCCTTCAGCGCGGGTGGGCGGTGCATGGCAACTTGCATAGAATTGAAACCGCCATAGGAAGTGCCAAACATCCCAACATTGCCATTACACCAAGGCTGTTGCGCCATCCAGGCAATGGCTTCGACCGCGTCTAGCTGCTCTTGTACAGAATATTCATCAATGGCCGTGCCGCTGGAACTCCCCGTTCCCCGCACATCCAGCCGAATCGCCACAAAGCCGCGCTCGGCCAGGTAGTGGTGGGCCCGCATTCCCCCCGCCGAGAGATCGTCCTTGCGGTAGGGATAATAGTCAAAGACCGCGGGGAATGGGCCTTCGGCGTCGGGCAGATAGAGATTGGCGTCTAGTTCAACACCATCCGTCATGGGAATACGCACATGTTTGATGACACGGACGGGGTAACGTGACGAGTCAAGTTGGGTTGTCATGAAGAAATCCTGTCGGTTGGTCAGTCAAGAAAATAGGCTTGCGCGCCGGGGCTTTTATGCTAATAAAGAACAAATTTCTACGGTACCCAGCGACGGATCGCCCCCTGCATTCTCATTCCAGTTGCACGCGGGGATCCAGCCACGTATAGATAATATCCACCAGTAGGTTTGCCAGCCCGATGAGCACCGCGCCAAAGAGAACGCTCCCCATGATCAGCGGGACATCCAGGTGTTGGGCCGCCTGCAACGTCTGCATCCCAATCCCCGGCCAGCTAAAGACACTTTCCACCAACACAATGCCGGTGAGCAGCGAGGCCATATCGATCCCCATAATCGTCACCACTGGCATCAACGCATTGCGCACCATGTGACGAATGGCGACGGTGCGGGTGTTCAGCCCTTTGGCATAGGCCGTGCGCACATAGTCTGCCGAGATGGCTTCCAACATATTCGAGCGCAGCAGAATGGCATACCAAGCGCCCCACGGAATCGCAACGGCCAAGGTCGGCAGCACAAGATGACGAAAGGTGCCATACCCACCCACCGGAAACCACTTGAGCTGAAAGGCAAAGAAATAGAGCAGGAGAAGCCCTACAAAAAAGGTCGGCAGCGAGATCGAGAGCAAGCCCAGGATCATCGTCGCCCGATCGAGCAACGAGCCCTGGCGTAATGCCGTGATGATACCCAGCGGGATCCCAATCACACAGCCGATCAACATGATCGAAAAGGCCAACAACGCCGTGGCTGGAAGCCGGGCCAAGAGCGCATCCAGCACCGGTTTGCGGAAGTAATACGAATCACCCAAATCCCCTTGTACGAGCCGACTCAGATAGGTCATATATTGCACATGGAGCGGCTGATCCAGCCCATACTGTTGACGCACATGCTCAATCGACACCCCCGTTGCCTTTTCGCCAACCAATGCCCGCGCCGGATCCGTCGGCCCGGCAAAGACCAGCAAAAAGGTCAGGAGCGTCACCCCCACCAATGTAATCAACGTCCACAACAACCGCCGCAGTAGATATTGTCCAAGCATACATTCAGCACTTTCATTGGAGACTAGAGACATTGTTCCAAATCGCCCCTGTCCTCTACCCTCTGCCCTCCCGCGGTAAATACGCAAAATCTTGCGTATCTACCCTCTGCCTTCTGTCCTCCCGCGGTAAATACGCAAAATCTTGCGTATCTACCTACTGCCTTCTGTCCTCCCGCGGTAAATACGCAAAATCTTGCGTATCTACTGTCCACTATCTCTCTGTCTCTCTATCTCATCGTTTCCGCATCGGATCCATCGCTTCGCGCAGGCCAGTACCCAGCAAATTGATCGAAACCACGGCCAGCGCGATGGAAAGGCCGGGAAAGAGGGCAATCCACGGCGCCGCCCGATAGTAGGCAAAGCCATCTTGAATCATGGAACCCCAAGAGGGAATCGGCTGGGGGACACCGAGCCCTAAAAAGCTCAGGCTGGCTTCGGCGAAGATGGTATTGGGCACATTGAGTGCCAAATAGACAATCACCAAGGGAATGACATGGGGCAGCAAGTGGCGGATAAAGATCCGGCGACGCCGCACGCCCAAGCTATGCGCGGCCAAGACAAAGTCACGCTCTTTAACAGCTAAGATTTGGCTACGAAAGACGCGCGCGGGGGCTGTCCAGGAGAAGAGTGAGATCACAGTGATCACCACCCACACGCCTGGCCGCAGCATCACCACCAGCAGCAGAATAATAAAGAAGGTGGGCATACTCATGATCAGATCAACTAGACGCATGAGGAAAAAGTCAACCTTGCCGCCAGCAAAGCCCGCTATGCCACCCACAAGGAGACCAATCAGCACGGCAATCGCACTGGCAGCCAGCCCAATCCCCAAGGAGACACGCGCGCCATAGAGCAGACGACTCAAGAGATCGCGCCCGAGCCCATCGGTCCCTAGCCAAAATTGGGCGTTGGGAGCCAACGGCTGGCCCAACGCTGAAAGCCCTTCTTTGCGAAACTGTTGAACAGGATCATACGGGGCAATCACCGGGGCCAACAGGGCCAACACGAGGAGGATCAGAAAGAGAACACCGGCAACCAGCGGCGCTTTCTGTTGAGCAAAACGCCGCCATACATCCTGCCACCAGGAGTTTTGCGGCCTTTTTGCACTTTTATCGAGGGACAACACGGTTGAATTGACCTGAGCAGTTGTCATAATGTAGATATTACAGAAGAACAGAGACTAGAGATACACTGTCTCCGGTCTCCCGTCTCCAGACTCCTTACACGCTCTCCATCCACGCCGTTTCCAAATAGGGCCAGCCATAAATCGAGCTCATAAAATCATCATGGACATAGCTACGGCCCAGCGCGACTTGCTGTCCACTCCAGAGGGCCACCCAGGCCACATCCTGATTGATGGTAATATCCTGAATTTCGCGGTAGGCAGCAATCCGTTCGGGATCTTGCAAAGGCAGCGCTTCTACTTTGACCACCAAGTCGTCAATCGTCTGATTGCAATAGTTGCCATCGTTAAATCCAGTCTCGACCGAAGCACAGGTGGTCCACGCCGAGGTGAAATCGTAGGCGTCGGGAAAGCTAGCACCCCAACCATAGATAAAGAGCCCCACTTCGCCGCCACGAATCGCATCGCGCCAATCTTTCCACTGACCAATCAATAGTTCGACCTGGATCCCAATATTCGCGAGGTCAGCCTGGAGCATCTGCCCGGTCTCTTCATCCGTACTCACATACATTTTGATACCGGTGACGCCATCGCCGTAACCAGCTTCCGCCATGAGAGCCTTGGCCTTTTCTAGATCAAGCGGATATTGGCTCTTAAATTCCGGATCAAACTGGAGCAATGGTGGGGTAAAATGGCCTTCTAACGGCGTCACCAAGCCACTCCGTTTTTGGGAAACCGCCTGTTTATCAATTGCCATGGCCACCGCCTGCCGCACTCGAATATCATCAAAGGGTTTGACATCCATGTGAAAGACCAGGCGATTGGTGCCCAAGGCTGGGGCGATACGGAGTTGTGCCTTCAACTCTGGATCGCTCAAAATACGGGGCAACTCGGCACTGGGAATCCCTTTTAACCATTCGACTTCCCCATTTTCCCAGCGCAGCATCTGGACGGCCTGTTCCAGATTGAGATAGAGTTCGATGCGTTCAAGGTAGGGAGGCGTCCTAAAATAATCAGCATTGCGCTCATAGACAGCCCGTTCACCGGCGGCCCATTCCACAAACTTAAAGGGCCCGGTGCCAATCACCACCGAAGTGCCCCACTCGGCCCCCGCGTCCAATGTCTCTTGCTTGGGAATGATCGCGTTCATGCTCATGGTCAGCAAGGCCGGAAAGACCGCTTGTGGCATCTTCAGCGTTACTTCCAGCGTATAGTCATCAATGACTTTGGTACCGGATAACTCTTGGCTCGTGCCAGCAATTACCTCGTCATAGCCAACCAGGTTTTCCATGTAACTTTTGCCCCAACTGTAGACTTCCGGCCACAGTTGGCGTTCTAGGGTAAACTTGACATCTTCGGCCACTAGTTCACGGCCATTGTGGAACTTGACGCCCTGCCGGATCGGAATGGTATAGACCAACCCATCGTCGCTGATCGTGGGCAGGTCGGCAGCCAAATCGGCATAGAAATTCCCATCTTTGTCATAGAAGTAGAGCAGATTGTAGAGCACCATCCCCGCGCTCCACCAATCTTCGCTGCTTTCGGCTGCGGGCGGATCCAGGGAACGAATATCACCGGCCCCGGTTAAGCGATAGACGCCACCGATCGCTGGGCCACTGCTGGCGGCGGGGGTATCGCTATTCGCGCTCTCCGCCGCTGGTGCAGTTGGTGCCGCGCAGCCGGGCAATAGGGTACTCAACGCTGCAGCGCCACCGGTAACTGCCATTGTCCGCAGAAAGGCACGACGAGATAACCAAAGTTGACCTTCTAGCCATGGGTTCGTGGGCGTGGACGGATCTTTTCTAGGCATAATCTTCCTTCTCAGTTACATTTCAATGCGATCAGGATAAACAATTATGGCAAGCGTGCAAATGGGGATTGGCTTGGATTATAGACGAGGAAAAAGCTTACTGTAGATTATACAGAATGTTCCCAGACTAGGCAAACCCCTTTTTTGGGGTCCAGGGTCTGTTCAATAGCTTTTTAAGCGGTTGTCTTTACCAGCATGGGTAGACCGGCCACCATAAAGCGAACTTCATCGGCAACCGCGGCCAGGCGTTGATTGGCGCGCCCCAAGGCATCGCGATAGAGACGGCCTAGCGGATAGGCTGGCACAATCCCCAAGCCGACCTCATTGCTCACAATGAACCAGGGGATTGTACTTTGGGCATAGGCCGCCAGCAGGCCACCCACCTCTTCCATCAGTGCGGCGGTCGCTTCGGCTTCGGTGGCGCTTTCGGGCAGGGTAATCAGGACATTGCTCGCGAGCAGGGTTAGGCAATCAACCAGAATGACCTCCGGCGCGTTGGCTTGACAGGCCGCCATAATGGCGGGGCCAATGGCACGCGGCGCTTCGAGGGTAAACCAGTTGGGCGGACGTTGGGCGCGATGGTTGGCTATGCGCAGAGCCATCTCCTCGTCCCAAGCTTGGGCCGTCGCCACATAGAGAATCTGCTGACCACACGCTGCCGCCAGGGTCTCGGCATGGCTACTCTTCCCACTGCGCGCACCGCCTAGAATCAAGGTCAATCGTTGTGTCATCATTAATTGCTTACCCTTCCCGAAAATCTCACGGGACTAGTCTCACCGTGCTGGTCCCCTAGTCAGCCAGCCCATGTCGATCCCTCATCTATCCATAAAGATGCAAAGAAAGCACTCTTTTGTTATCATATTACGCATAATGGTCACAAGGGAAATCAGTCTAGGGGCTTGGCTGTTTAATTTTTACAAATCCACGTTCTAGTCGTACACTGGTACTCTCATCAAGTGATTTGTAAAAATTACCTCTTCGCAGCACTAGGCAAAGGAGCGACTTCATGCGGTTAGTTCAATTTCTCACCCCAGGCGGTGAGCGGCGGGTAGCGTTGGTTCGTGACGCAGCAACCTTACAAGTGCTGCAGTCAACCACTGCCGTGCGCGATCTCGTGTTAGAAGCGCAACGGGCCGCCCAGCCCCTCACAGCCACCATTGAAGCGCGCCTAAGCGACGAACTAGTCGCCTACGAAGCGGTCGTGGCCACCAACCGTCTTCTCCCTCCCATCGACCATCCCGATCCTGCTCACTGGATTCTGTCGGGCACCGGGTTGGATCATCTCGGCAGCGCCCAAGCCCGTGATTCTATGCACACCAAGCTGAATAGTGATGACTTGACTGATTCGATGAAAATGTTCAAGTTAGGGCTAGAGGGTGGCAAACCCGCGCCCGGTCAGATTGGCGTGCAGCCAGAGTGGTTCTACAAAGGCGATGGTAGTTGGCTTGTCCCACCCGGCCAAGCGCTAGAACTGCCCCCCTATGCCCTGGATGGCGGCGAAGAGCCCGAGTTGGTCGGCATTTATGTGATTGGGGATAGCGGTGAAGTCTTACGGGTAGGTTTTGCATTGGGCAATGAATATTCGGATCATGTGTTGGAAAAGCAGAATTATCTCTATCTGGCCCACTCCAAACTGCGGAATAGCTCATTTGGCCCAGAGCTGTTGATCGGTGACCCACCCGCGGATATTCGTGGCACCTCTGCCATTCTTCGCAATGGCGAACTGGTCTGGTCGGGTGAATTTCTAACCGGCGAAGCCAATATGACCCACACCTTTGCCAACATCGAACATCACCATTTCAAATATAGCGGCTTCCGTCGCCCTGGCGATGTCCATTGTCACTATTATGGCACGGCGACCCTGAGTTTTGCGGCTGGCGTCCACGTACAGCCGGGCGACATTTTTGAAATTTCTGCCCCCGCTTTTGGCCGCCCCCTACGCAACCCATTAGTCCAACACGAGACAACCAACGCGTTAATCACCATTACACAGGTGTAGAGACAGGTAACCAGCTGCCGTATTTACCATTGTCGTCGTCCCCTTTTCTACCTACCACCAGCCCACCGACTCATTCACCGAAGAGCAAACCTATGGCACTCCGCTTTGAACTGCTGAAAACCTACGAAGCCTGCTATTACTTTCAGGAACTGACCAACCGCATTTGGGGCAGCGGGGACGATGAAAATGTCCCGATCCATGTGCTCGTCACCATTGCCAAGAATGGGGGGGGCGTGCTCGCAGCCTATGCCGACGATGGGCCGACCGATCTAGACGGCATGGTGGGGATGGCGCTGTGGTGGTTGGGCATCGATAGCCAAAAACGTCTCAAAATTTGTAGCCACATGGCGGGTGTGCTACCGGCTTGGCAAGGGCGCGGCGTGGGGGTGTTGCTGAAATTCAAACAACGCGAATTAGTCTTGGCCCAAGGGGTTACTGATTGGGTCACTTGGACCTATGATCCACTCTACCGGGCCAACGGGGTCTTTAATATTCACCGGCTTGGCGCGGTCTGCCAGACCTACTATCGCAATGTCTATGGCGAGCTCAACGATGAACTCAACCGGGGCGCGCCCAGCGACCGTTGTCAGGTTGATTGGTGGTTGCGTAGTGAACGGGTGGAAGAAGCCCTGCAGAATAAGCTTGATCGCAGCACCCCCAAAGCCGCCTACCCAGCGTTACAAGTGCTGCCCAGTTCATTGACCGACGCCGGGTTTCGGGTACCCCTGGATAGCGCAGTGCCTACTACAGGCGCGCCCATCGCGCTCCCGGTGCCGGATGATATTGGGGTCATTCGGCGCGCCGATCCAGAGCTAGGCAAGGTCTGGCGGATGTATATGCGGGAGGTCTTAGAAGCAGCCTTTGGGGCAGGCTATCAGATGGTGGATTGTCTGCATCTGACCAACCAAGGCTGGCACTATATTTTGACCCCAACACCGTTAGCAGCGGTTTAAACAGCGCTCCTTGACACTTGACCGGTTTTTGCAAGCCGGTCAAGTGTGGACAAAACTCACATTCGGAGCTTCTTGGAAGCGAGACTTTTGCTTACATTCTCAGGAGTACAACTATGCGTATAGAACGAGTCGAACTACGTCAAGTCTTTTTGCCCTATGTGGCCCCCTTCGAGACCAGTGGTTGGCGCGAAGAGGGTTGTCATGCCATTATTGTGCGTGTCGATGCCGAAGGTGTTACCGGTTGGGGTGAATCGCCCGTCGGTCAGCATCCCTTCTACAATGAAGAGAACACCAAAAGCGTCTGGATGATGATGCAGGACTATCTCATCCCCATGCTCTTCCAGAAGGATCTGCAAGGTCCCGCAGATGTCACGCCCACCTTTGCCAAGATCCGTGGCAATCGCATGGCCCAAGCAGGCTTAGAATTTACCATGTGGGATTGGTTTGGCCGCGCCCAAGGCAAGAGTTTAGCCGAAATGTTAGGCGGCACACGCGACCGGGTCGAGGTCGGCGTCAGTGTGGGAATCCAGAAAGACATTGATACCTTGCTCAAGGTGGTGGATGGCTATCTTTCCGCTGGCTACAAACGCATTAAATTAAAGATCAAGCCCGGCTGGGACATTGAGCCCACCCGCGCCGTCCGCAACGCCTGGCCCAATCTCCTGCTCCAAGTGGACGCCAACAGCATCTATCACCTCAGTGATGCCGATCATCTGGCCCAACTGGATCAATTTAACCTGCTGCTGATTGAACAGCCCCTCGCCCATGATGACATTTTTGATCATGCCAAGCTTCAAAGCAAGGTGAAGAGTCCGATTTGTCTGGATGAAAGCATTGTATCGCCCGACCATGCCCGTTGGGCGCTGGAACTAAAGGCGTGTGGCGTCATCAATGTCAAGCCCAGCCGGATTGGCGGCCTGGCCGATGCGAAGCGTATTCATGATATGGCCCAAGCCGCGGGGATTCCCGTTTGGCACGGGGGCATGCTCGAAACGGGCATTGGCCGCACGACCAATGTCGCCCTGGCCAGCCTACCCAACTTTACCTTGCCCGGTGACATTAGCGCCAACGATCGCTATTATAAGCGCGATATTGTTACCAATCCCTTTACCCTCAACGACGACAGCACGCTGAGCGTCTTGACCACCCCTGGCAACGGTGCCATTGTCGATGAACCTTTCCTGGAGGAAGTAACCGTCGCCAAAGTGGAACTACGCAACCGCTAGAGCGCTTTTCTCCGGCTTTGACGCTGGCGTCCTCTAGCGCTACAATAGCGCTAGAGGACAAAGGGTGCGGTGTTTGTCTCCCTATTGAACGGGGTTGTATATCCCATCTTTTTCTAGTTAGAAGGAATTATCATGAGTCAATTTCAAGGTGCTTGGCCGGCGCTACTAACCCCCTTTACGGCTGACAATCAAGTCAATGTCCCCGTATTGCGGCGCTTAGTCGATTATTTGATCGGCAAAGGCAGCGGTGGGTTATATGTCTGTGGCAGCACAGGCGAAGGGGTGTATATGACAGTGGCCGAGCGCCAACAGACGCTGGAAGCGGTCATCGAACAGGTCAATGGCCGCGTTCCTGTCATTGCCCATGTTGGTGCCGTGGCACTGCCGGATGCCACCGCTTTGGCCAGCCATGCCCAAGTAGCGGGTGCCGACGCCATCGCCAGTATCATCCCCCCACTCTACACGAACGTACCAAGCACCGTAGGCTATTTCACCGCGCTCGGTGCCGCCGCGCCCGAAACGCCCCTCCTCACCTACATTTTTGGCGGCCCAACCGATGCCGTGGCGCTCATGCGTGCCCTGATGGGGATTCCCACCCTGGCTGGCAGCAAATATACCGGCCCGAATATGTTTGAATTCCGCCGCATTGTTGAACTGGGCAACCGCGAATGGACGGTCTTCTCGGGGATGGATGAGCAATGTGCCTTTGCCGCCATGGTCGGGGCCAGTGGCAATATCGGCTCCACCCTGAACTTTATGCAGGGCCTGTATAGCCAAATGCAAGCCGCCATCCAACAAGGCGATCTGACCCGTGGTGTCGAATTGCAATTAGCCGCCAATAAGCTCACCGGGGCCATGATCGATGTTGGCTTTATGAGCGCGCTCAAAGCTGTCATGACACGCTTGGACTTTGATTGTGGTGCGCCGCGTCTGCCCAATCGGTCCCTGCCAGCCGATCAACAAGCCGCCCTCTTTGCCAAATTAGATGAATTGCAGTTTGATGAGATCGTTGCAATGTAGCCAATAGAACTAGAGCAATGTCACCCCTACCGACCAGCGGGGATTGATTGGGTAACCGTTACACACTTGGACAAGAGCTGACAGGTTTTGAAAACCTGTCAGCTCTCCGGTAGGTAACGATTAACCGCATAAATGATTTCGATAAGCTAGACCAAGGATAGGATGGGTATGATGCCCTCCAACCTTGGTCTAGCTTATTTTATTGGTACTTTCCTTGGCGACAAAGCGATAGCTTTGAAAAATAAGCTCCCAAAGTGAGCAACTACGTAAAAATATGCAAGGAACACGTCGTAAGGAACTCCAGAGATACAAACATCGTTCAGAAAAATAACCTTACAGTTTTTTAGGCATACTTTCTAGAAAATTACAATTTTTGTCCGATGCCTTCCGTAAAAGTCGTCAAGTATAGTGTAAAAGCAAGGCTATTTTGCGGGCTAATTTCCGTAGCTTTGGTTATCGATTCCTACTTTCACTTGTCGATCAAAGGAAATCACAAGAACATGGCTGCGGATTACCAAAGCTTAAGCCACAACGGGGTTAGCCAGGGATGGGTCTCTGTAAATTAACCTGTAAGTTGACGCTGTAAAGGCACGCCACCATTTAGAAATGACTTTGCCATAGCTCACGATAAAGGACTCCCGAACCACAAAAATAATGTAGGAGTAAGAAATGTCTAGTTTGTTTAGCCCAAGTGTCCCAATGGTACGACGAATCCGTCGTACCATTTTCTTGGGCACCTTAGTATTCACCCTATTGTCTGCAATTATCCCGCCATCGCTCCTCTCTTTTGCACCGCCAGTTGTACAGCAACTCCTCCCCGCACCGGCTGTTGCTCATGGCAAAAGTCTCACATCTACAGCAGCAGCAATGCCCAACGCACCCACGTTGGACCCGATTGCCGCATGTAGCACGGGCGCCAATGACTTGGGCGGGGTAATCTTTCGGGACTTTAACGCCGATGGCCGCCAAGATAGTGGTGAACCAGGTTTTACCGGCACACCAGGGCCGATCACCGTGACGGCCTATGATGATGCTGGCACGGCCATTGGCTCAACGCTTGTTCAGACCGACGGTAGCTATGTTTTGGCGGGCATTTTTGGAGCCAGTAACAATATCCGCCTCGAATTTAGCGATCTTCCAGATACCCTCCAAAGCGGTCCAGCTGGCAGCAATTCGGGAACGACCGTTCAGTTTCACGCGGCCCCTTCCTGTACAGCCAATTTGGCCGTGAATGTCCCCTGCGAGTATTGCCAAACAAACCCAAAGGTGGCCTATAGCCGCTACGAAAGCGGCACAGGCGCGGGGACCAACAGCGGCAACGGCTCAATCCGCATGATACCAGACGATCACAGCAGTTCGCCGGTGACCATCGCCACCTTTGGCAATATGGGCTCCATCTGGAGCATCAGCTACGACCAGTGGACCAAACAGCTCTATGGCGCGGCCTTTCTCAAGCGCCATGTTGGGTTAGGTCCCCGTGGGCTAGACGGGATCTACGTCGCCGATCTGAATGGCGCATCGCCCACGTTAGCGGGTGGCTTTGATCTCCAAGGCGTGACGGCCAGTAATGGCGGCACCCTCGATCTCGGTTCAGTGACTCGCACTGGAACGAACTATGCCCTCTCGGATACACCCAGCACCGCGACGGTTGACCTGGATGCCTTTGCCAAAGTCGGCACCGTTGGCTGGGGTGGTATTGATAACGTGCCGGGCGAAAATACCCTTTGGCTGGTCAACCTCAATCAGCGTACGATTGTGACGCTGGATCTGACCCAAGCGACGCCTGCCGTCACCAATCCCAATACCGTAGACGGCAGCGCGGTACGCCACTATAACATTGTGGCGGGCGGCCCCTCGGATGAGACCATCACCGGTGCCCCCACTTGTACCAATGGCACCTTGCGGCCCTTTGCCATCAAGGTAACGCCAGAACGGGCCTACCTTGGCGCGGTCTGTGATGCGGCTAGTTCGAGCACCCTCAAACAGCCCAGTGAATTAATTGGCTATGTCCTCTCCTTTGATCCCACTAACCCGACCGCGTTCACCGAAGAGCTGAGCTTTGGCTTCGACTATGCGCGCGAGCCCTATTACCAAATGGCCACGGGCACCAATCTACGCCTGGGCACTTGGCAGCGCTGGATGAATACCTGGAGCGATAGCGATATTAATGCCAATGGGACCTCAAGCGATGGCTGTTGTGCCAATTTTCGCAGCGCGCCATCGCCCATGCTCTCGGATATTGAATTGACCCCCGATGGCTCGATGGTCCTCGGCATTACGGACCGTTTTGGGCATCAGACAGGTTGGTCGAATCGCAAGGCCATCAGTAACGATACCACAACCTTACAATATGGCTCGGTTGGTGATATTCTCTATGCCCAAAAGACTGATAGTGGATTTCTCCTGGAAGAGGGACAGAACGATCCCGGCGACCCAGTCACCCCTGGTAGCCCAGCACCGGGTTACTCCTCCAGCGACAGTTACGGGAACAATGGCGAGTTCTTCTATGGCGATGCCTACAAAGGGTCCGACGCTAGTCACCATGAAACAGCCGCCGGCGGTGTCAGCATCCGGCTTGGCTCTAACGAAGTGGTGATGACCGCCTTTGATCCCACTCAATTCAATTCCCAGGGGTTGAAGTGGCTCAGCACCGCTACTGGGGCGGCGGTTGACGGATATGCCACATCAACCGGCACCAATCTCCAAACCTTTGGGAAAGCAGCTGGCATGGGTGACGCCGAATATCTCTGCGACCCCGCTCCACTGGAGATCGGCAACTATGTTTGGACCGATAGCGATATGGATGGTATCCAAGATCCATCCGAAGAACCCCTACCCGGCGTTACCGTGTCACTCTATGACATTACGGGCACGCTCCTCGTCACCACAACCACCAGCAACGACGGAGCCTACTACTTCATCGATGAAAGTGATCCCCGCCTCAGCACCATCTACTCAGTCACGGTGCCGGCCCATATCGGCGTTGTGCCCAGCACGTCTACCGTAGGCGGGCTCCTGCCGAACACAGCCTACCAGGTGCGCATCGACACAACCCAAAGCGCCCTGGCTGGTTACAAACTTACGGCAGCCAATGTAGACGGCGGCACTACGTTACCCGACGCCATCGACTCGGACGGCAGCCGCGCGGGTAACTTTGCCGTCATTGAACTTACCACCGGCAACGCCGGCGACAATGACCATACCCTGGATTTCGGCTTCTGGCCCACCGTCAGTGTTGGCAACCGGGTTTGGTATGATACGAATAACGACGGCCTAGATAACGATGGCAGTGGCAATGCCGCCGGGAGCAGCACCGGGATTGCCGATGTCGTGCTGGCACTCTATTATGACAGCGACGGCAATGGCAGCTTCGATGGCACCGAAACCTTCCTCACCAGCACCACAACCAGCAGCGAGGGCTATTACCACTTTACCGAACTGACCCCCACGACAAGTGCCAACACCGCCTATATCGTCGTCGTGAGCCCGAGCAACTTCACCGGCAGCGGTGCCCTGGTCCATTATGTCAACAGCGATGGCAATGGGGCGAGCGCACCTGGCCCCGATGACAACCAAGATCAGGATGACAACGGCGATCCGCTCCCGGCATTGGGCGTAGCCAGCAAGGCAATCACCCTCACCCCGGGCGATGAGCCAACGCTTGGCGATGACGAAGTCAGCGATGGTGGCAATTTACCGGGGATCGATGCCAATGGCAATCAAACTCTGGACTTTGGCTTCTATAAACTCAGCGTTGGCAATTACATCTGGGAAGACTACAACAATAACGGCCAAGTCGATGCAGGCGAGCCAGCGCTGGATGGCGTGGCGGTGGCCCTGCTCGATCCGAATGGCACAGTGCTCAGCACCACCGTCACCAGCGGTGGGTATTATACCTTCACCGGCCTCATCAGCGGCACCTATGTGATCAGTGTCACCCCCCCATCACCCGCCTATGTCAGCAGCACCGGCCAAACCACCGATGACAGTGGCAATAACACGGATCATGGCGCGCCCGTTGGTGCGTATATCGTCAGCCAACCCTTTGCCCTAACCCCTGGCGGCGGCGGTGATACTAACGAAAGCAGCAATAGCGACACCGGCACGACCACAAACTTCAATCTCGATTTCGGCCTCTGGCAACCCCTGAGCCTGGGCAACCGCGTCTGGCGCGATGAAGGCGACGGTGTCGGCGAACTTAATAATGGCATCGACGATAGTGAGCCCGGCCTTGCTGGTGTGGTGCTGCAACTGCTTGACGGCAACGGCACACCCCTGCTTGACGGGGTTCAACCCATCACCACCACCACCGATGCCAACGGCTACTATACCTTTACCAATCTCATCTCTGGCACCTATCGCGTGCGCATCGTGGACAGCAACTTCAACGCGGGCAATGCGCTAGCAGGCTATGTCAGCAGTGATGACATAACCACCACCGACGACCCCGACAACAATGAAAATCGCGATGACAATGGCATTGGGACCGCGGGCAGCGGCCACATCGACAGCGCCACCATCACCCTCCATTACAACGATGAGCCTAACGGCAAACCGGATGTCGATGGCGACGATGATGACAACACCAATCTGACCCTCGACTTCGGCTTCTGGCGTCCCTTGAGCCTGGGCAACCTCGTCTGGCGCGATTTCAACAACAATGGCCTCTATGAACCTGGCCTCGGTGAAGTGGGCATCCCCGGGGTCACCGTCACGCTAGCCATTAGCGGGAGCGTCTCCCCCATCCTGACGACCACCACCGACCTCAATGGCAACTACCTCTTCACTGGCTTGGTCCCAGGCAACTATATCGTGACCATCCCCGCCGCGAACTTTGCCCAGGGCGCTCCTTTGGCGAACTTATTCAGCTCCTTTGACCCAACCAGCGCCACCAATATCAACGACGATAGCAATGATGACGACAATGGTCCAGGCATCGCGACGGGTGAAGTCAGCACGCAACCGGTGACCTTGGCCGCCGGAACCGAACCCGACGATGATGGTGATAGCAGCACCAACAGTAACCTCACCATCGACTTTGGCTTTGTCAGCTTCGATTTTGGTGACCTACCCGACGGCAACGCAACGAATTCCCCCAACTATGCGACCCTGCTTGCCAACGATGGCCCGCGCCATGTTGTCATCCCCGGTCTCTATTTGGGCAGCACCGAAGACAGCGAAAGCGACGGCCAACCAACGGCTACTGCCGATGGGGATGATACCAACGGCGACGACGAGGATGGGCTGACCTTCCCCCACTTTGTCGCAGGCCAGACGGTTGTGGTCACGGCCACGGTCGTCAATACCACCGGCACCGACGCCATTCTCTATGGCTTTATCGATTTCAACGGGGACGGCCTCTTCGATAGTAGCGAGACGGTAACGCAGTCGGTCAGTAGCGCCGGTGATCCACAACCGGTTCTGCTTAGCTTTAGCGTGCCCGCCGCGGCCGACAGCCAGCAGCAACTCGGGGCGCGCTTCCGCTTGAGCCATGATCCAAGCCTAACCGCCACGGGGGCAGCCAGCAATGGCGAAGTGGAAGATTATCTCATCCAAATCGAACGCTACGATCTCGCCTTGCGCAAAAGCATTGCGGCAGTCTCCGATACACCGCTCATCCCTGGTAGCAGCAGCATCACCTACACGGTCAACGTGATCAACCAAGGCACCATGACCGCGACCGAAATCGTCGTCATCGACACCGTGCCGAGCGAGCTAACCTATAACCAAGCCGACAATCCTGGTTGGAGTGCGACCACACCGGTCACCACGACCATCTTGGCACCCTTAGCCCCCAACGCCACCGCCACCGTGACGTTGGTCCTGCGCCTACCCGTGACCGTTACCAGCGGGACGATCACGAACACAGCGGAAATCTTCAGCGTATTAACGGAAAACGGACTCCCCTTTCTTGATGTTGATTCCACCCCGGATGGCGATCCCAACAACGATGGCCCCGTCACCGACGATGAAATTAACAACACGAATGACGATGAAGATGACCACGATATTGCCGTCATCAGCGTTAACGAACGCTTGGGCAGCATCGGTGATACCATCTGGTTCGACGCCGACCGCAGTGGTGGTAATCAAGGCACCCAAGGCAGCGAACCCGGCTTGCCCGGTGTCGCGGTCCATCTCACCGACAGCCTAGGCAATGTCCTGACCACGACCACCGACAGCACAGGCTACTATCTCTTCGACAACCTGCCACTAGGGACCTATACCGTCACCGTCATCACCAGCACCCTACCGGTGACGGTGACGACCTCGCCCACCTTCGATGCCGATGGCGGCACCGATAGTCGCAGTGTGGTCACGATTGATAGCACCACCCCCGATGATCGCGACCAAGACTTCAGCTATCCGCCGCTCCTGGGCAGCATCGGCGACACCCTCTGGTTTGACGCCGACCGCAGTGGTGGCAACCAAGGCACCCAAGGCAGCGAACCCGGCTTGCCCGGTGTCGCGGTCCATCTCACCGACAGCCTGGGCAATGTCCTGACCACCACCACCGACAGCACAGGCTACTATCTCTTTGACAACCTGCCGCTAGGGACCTACACCGTCACCGTCATCACCAGCACCCTACCGGTCACCGTCACCACCAGTCCCACCTTCGACGCCGATGGCGGCACCGATAGCCATAGTGTGGTCACCATCGACGCGACCACGCCCGATAACCGCGACCAGGACTTCAGCTATCCGCCGCTGCTAGGTAGTATCATTGGGAGTGTTTGGCTTGATGAAAATCGGGATGGGTTCCATGATAGCAACGAACAAGCACTAGCTGGGATCACGGTCATTCTCTATAACAGTGATAATCAGCCGATTGCCACGGTTGTCACCAGCGCCGACGGGACTTATAGCTTCGCGGATCTGCCGCCGGGTAGCTACTCCCTTGAGTTCGTGCGCCCCGATGGCTATGGGATCAGCCCGCATACTGATGACAATGGCGACCCCAATGCCGATCCGCTGACGGGTCGCACGCCGCTCTTGGTGTTAATGCCTGGTCAGCAAGCCCCCGTTGCCAATACCGGCTTCTATTTGCAACCAGCCAATCTGGATGAGGATCATGAGCCAGCCCAGAACAATCGGCTCTATTTGCCACTCATCAACATCGCTACCCCCTAATCGTTCTATCCATCTAGGCTAAAGTGTTAGTCTCAAGAGAGGGCAGGGTGATAGAAAACCCTGCCCTCTCTTGATTGGGCCTGCCAGTTTCTGTCATCACAGTGCAAGCAAGCAGGGAAGCGCATTGGTTGCATTGCGATCTTGCTAGTGATATACTGCGCTTGTTTGGTCTGAAGAAGCCCATGGACATCATTAGATGAATGCTGTTTGGACCCTAACTTGGCAACATGGCCGTCTGCTCCCTTCTTGATCGAGAAGGTGCTTGCACTGTCATCCGTGGCGGTTTGCCATGTCAGCCAGCCCATTTTATCTCGCTAGAAGTAGAGGAACCAATGGAATATGTTGCCCGGATCGGAGCGGATGCGCTCCATACTTTTGTGCAGACGATCTTTGAACGCCTCGGCTGTTTGCCAGAACATGCCAAAGATGCAACCGATGTTCTGCTCTATGCCAGTCGGCGTGGGGTAGAAACGCATGGGGTGCGCAATTTGAAGCCAATTTACCACAAACAGATCACTAATGGGCTGATCAACCTGCGTCCCCAATTTACCATTGACCATGAAACACCGATTTCGGCGCGCGTCGATGGTCAGAGTGCGTTGGGTTTGGTGGGCAGTCCGTGGGCCATGCGCTTGGCTATGCAAAAAGCACAGCAACATGGGATCGGCCTCGTAGCCATGCACAATAGCTACCACTATGGTGCCGCCGGCTATTATCCTTGGCTCGCGCTGCAACAGGATATGATCGGGGTCAGCATGACAGGCCGCTTCTATCCCGGCGGTAGCCAATATGGGGTTATGCCCACCTTTGGCTCCGTGGGCATGTTCTCGACGAATCCGCTAGCCATCTCCTTTCCCACGCTCGAAGAGCCACCCTATCTCTTTGACATGGCGACCTCGACCGTCCCCTTCAATCGCATTGCCATGCTGCGCGACAATGGCCTCAATATTCCACTGGGTTGGGGGGCGGATGCCAATGGCAACCCAACCACCGATCCAGGCCAAGTGCGCAATCTTTACCCGCTGGGCGGCACGCGCGAACAAGGTGGGCATAAGGGCTATGGCCTGATGATGATGGTCTCGATCTTGTGCAATATTCTTTCCGGCAGTTGGCACACGCTCTACGAAGGCAAGGAGATGGGCTTTAATACCGACGGCCATTTCTTCGTGGCGATGCGGATTGATCTCTTCCGCTCGGTAGAGGAGTTCAAACGGGACATGGACGCCATGATCCGCGCCTTACATGCCGCGCCCAAAATGGCTGGGCAGGAACGCATCTATGTGGCCGGTGAGATCGAGCATGAGACGGAACAAGAGCGGCTCCGCAATGGCATTCCGTTGACCGCGTATGTGGTGAATGAGTTGCAGGAGCTAGGGACAGAATTTGGGGTACCGCTGGCATTGAACGCGTAACTGTGCGCGGTGCCGGGGCATTGCCTGTCGATGAGAGCAGTACATGGCGCGTCCCCGGGGAGCTAAGGGCTAAAGCGGGCTTGCGCGGGCGATACGCACACCGCATCCCCAAACACTTTATGAGCAGCGTGCTTAGGTGGCAGTAGCAGCAAAGGCAGAGACAAGCGCGTCTTGTACCACTGACCAGCTACGCGCCCCCGGGGTGACAAGCTCAAAATGGCCGATTGCGGGCAGGACGGTATAGCGCACCGCGTCGCCTTGGGCCTGAGCCGCCGCCACATAGCCATCATTGTGTACCACCGGCACCGCTTGATCGGCGGTGCCGATCAGGAGATGATGGGGAACCCCGAGCGGTAGATGCGCGTGGGGCGAGGTAGCCTGGTAGCGTTCCGGCACCGCGGCCACGGTGCCGCCGAGTAAATCGATCACTGCGCCACCACAGAGATTACGTGTGGCCGCATCAACCAGATCCGGAATGCCAGCCAGCGCAATGACATGCTGGAGCGGCAATGGATCGGGATGGGCCAAGGGCGAAGCAGGAGGCAGGCGATGACGGGCCGCCAACCACAAAGCCAAGTGGCCCCCTGCCGAATGACCGACCGCGACGACACGCTGAAGATCCAGAGGATAGCGTTGCGCCAACGTTCGCAGATAGTCGGTACCGGTGGCAATGTCCACGAACGTTACAGGCCACCCGCCGCCGTTGCCCAACCGCCGGTATTCTAGACTCCAGACGGCGATCCCCAAGGCGGCAAAGGTCGCGCAAAAGCGCCCCAACGGCGCTAACCCATATTGATCGCGCCAACAGCCACCGTGAATAAGCAGCAGAACGGGGTGTGCCGTGCCTTGGCTGGGGAGATAGAGATGACCAAAGTGTTCCGGCGCATCTCCATAGGCGATTACGGCGGTCGGTGGCACCGCGGGTAAGCGGAGATAGTCGGCTACGGTTAAGATAGGTTCAGTCGTCACAGGAGGTATTCCTTGCCGCTAGATTTAGGATGCGCCGCGCGCCTGCCGCCAAGCCGCCGCAAAAGCCGCCATGGTAGCAAAGCGATCGGTGCGCTCCGGTTGACAAGCTCGATAGACAACCTGATAGAGTGCGTCGTGTCCCCGAAAGGGTGGCCGGTCGAGGGTGCCATCGGAGAGGAAGAGGGCCACGGTACGCCCCAAGGTAAAGACGGTTGTGCGCTGATCAATCGGCGCACCGAGCTGAAATTCTTCGGGGGCCATAAAGCGGGAGGAGCCGAACATACGCCCCATTGTATTGATCAAAGGACCTTGGTGATAGGTATCCAGATCCATGATCCGCAACCTTTGACGACCAAAGTCATAGAGCAAGCAACCGTCATAAAAATCGACGGCAACCCACCCCCGCGCCGCCAAATAGTCATGGAGATCGACGATCAAATCCAACGCCGTTAAGAGCTCAGCGGATGGTAACGCCCGAAAGCGCTGATAGGGGGAAGTCGGGTTCTCACGCTGGCTGCTGGAGACGCCAACTAACTCGCCGTCAACCCAAGCATAGACCAAGAGCGGCCCCACTGGCGACTCAACCACCTGCCGAAGCGGAATGAGCGCGGCATGTTCGCTGTTGTGGGCCAGTTGCACGGCATTGCGTAACAGCGCTACGCGCGCCGCATGGGACAAATAGGGGCGAGTGTCAGCAGGATCACCGGCTGTTTTCACAAAATAGCGTTCGCCGTCGATCTGCACACCATAGGAGACATTCCCTGAATCCTGGGTGTTAAATAGTGCAAAGATTTCCCCAGTGGCAGCGAGATAGTCCGCGGGCGCTTGCTGGATCGACGCAGGCGTAAGGAATGGATGACGCATTGATATACCCCCAATTAACGATACAATTTCATACCGACCAATTCGCGTTCACGGCGCGCCACAAAGGCGCGCAATGCCTGCTCAATGGCTGGCTCCAAGGGGGATGCCTCATATTCCTCGGGCAACTGTTTCCAGATGCGGTTGGCCCGTTGCGCGGTATCTAACGAACCACCCTGCTGCCAATTTTCAAAGTTCTGGCGGTCGCCCAAGCAGGTGGGGTGAAATTCAGTTGCATAGCGCGCTTGGGTGTGCGGCGTACCAAAGTGGTGGCCGCCCCAAAAGGTCTGGAACATAGCAAGGCCCTCGGTGTCAATGATAATCTTCTCATAGGCGACGGTCAAGCCGCCATCCAACCACCCCACCGCGTGCATCAAAAAGACCGCGTGCATCAAAAAGTTGGTGTGCGCCATCACCGCGGGCTAAGTGATCCACATAGTCTCATAGGCCGATTGGGCATCCGGTACTTTGGCTGTATTCAGGCTACCACTGCCGCGCTAGGGCAAGTGGGAGCGCCGCGCCAGTTGGGCACCGATCGCCATGGCCCAAGCCCCTTCTGGTGTGCCAAAGACCGGTGCGCCGCTCTTCATGCCAATATTTGAGGTAAAGCCGCCCTAGAGTACCGGTGCGCCGGGCTGGATCAACTGGTTTCTATAAAGCGATCCGCGTTTCAGTCAGTTGGGTACGGGCCGTTTGGATGCCCGTGAAGAGAGCTTCGTGCAAGGTCGGTTGACCATTACTGGCGATGAGGCCCTGTTGACCGGGCAGTTGCCATGGCTGGCCGCGATAGTCGGTGACAGAGCCACCGGCTTCTTGTACCAGCAGGACGCCCGCGGCGGCATCCCAAGGACCGAGCCAACCTTCCCAGCAAGCAGCAAGCAGCCCATGGGCGACAAAGGCTAGATCCAGAGCAGCCGCGCCGAGACAGCGTACACTCTGGCAACGGGGTAAGAAGTAGGCAAATTCAGTGCCATTGTTATCGGTCGATTCCGCCCGATGATAGGGAAAACCAGTGGCTACCAAGGCATGGTTGAGTTGGGTGGAACGGTTGACCTGCAGGCGTTGTTGCTGCCCATCCGCCGTGCGCCAAAAGGCACCTTGGCCTTGTACCGCCCAGTAGACATTCCCGGCCGGTAATTGGAGAGTCACCCCAAGAATGGCCGCCGACCCTTGGCAAAGCGCAACATTGACCGCGTAGTGGGGGATCCCATTGGCAAAGTTGGTCGTCCCATCAATGGGATCGACAAGCCAGAAAAATTCTTCGGTTGGCTGTTGATTGCTCTCTTCTCCCCAAAAGCCGACTTGGGGGTAGCGCTGCTGCAATGCATTGCGCAGGAACGCTTCACTTGCCAGATCGGCTTCGGTGACTAGATCAATGACGACGGATTTGCTTTGCACCTGCTGCAAGCCACCCCGGCGCATCTCTGAGACTAAGTGTCCCGCCTTTTGCACAATGGCGATGATTGCTTCTATGTCAAAGGGGTGTACTGCCATGAAGGCACCTTTTCATTCAGAGACATACAGCCGCAAATCTGACAGGTTTTGCAAAACCTGTCAGATTTCTAGGGTAAAACACGCGGCTTGCATACAGCTTGTTTATTTTATACCGTGGCGTTTTGCGCTTACATATCTTCGCGATAGCGGAGGCCGCGGCGATCTTTTTCTTTATTCACAGCACCGCGGATCAGTTCGCGCACTTCAAGCGGGTTTTTCACGTTATTGAGCACGAGTTCTGGGTGGGAGGGATCATTACTGAGAATCGTAATATCCCCAACATCCAACATCCGTTCGCCGAGATGTTGCTTGACGCTTGTATCGCGGACACGGATTAACTCGACTTCATCAATATGGTTGCCGAATACCCCTTTGATCACCCGGATGCGCTGCGAAGTAATTTCATAGATGGTGCCAATGGTCAGATAGGGCCGCCCGCGCCAAAGCTTTTGTTCTGGTACATCTTGGGTCATTTCCGGTTCTCCTGTTGGTCTAACAAGATTATGGGGAAGGGGAGCAAGGCTTGTCTCCTCATCTTCCACAGCAGCAATCGCTGCAAAGACACTATCGGCAAGTGCCCCCGCGAGGGCCTGTAGTTGGTTCGGGGGCAGCGCGGTGATCTGGGTTCCACTTTCGGCGAGAGAACGTTGAAACTCTGCATTGACGATATTGCGAATTTCATCACGTTGCATGAATAACTCCTTTATTGATATTCATACGCTGGGGTGAGCGATGCAATGCTGCAATGTTGAATAAATGAGCAAAGACAATCTGTTCAGGGGGTGTTTACGATTAGCTGTCTCCTGCCTTTCTTGAACGGTGTAATCATAACATTGCCAGATGATCCACGCAACCAAAACGCCTTTTCCGATCAAAATTTGGTGGACAAGCAGCCATGGGCAGTACATGCTGACGCGTGGTTGCCACGGCCACCAGCAGCCCAAAAATTAGCAAAATCGGCAAAATTGCGGTATAGTAGTGTGAAACATTTGTTCCGATCACGCAGGCAAAGAGGAGATCGCGTCCAGCGCGCAGACAGATTTTCCAGACCTGTCTGCACTTGTCCAGGTGCGTAACCAATTGATAGCAAAGACTATATAACCCAAGTTGCGCCCCACCCTCGCACAGAGCACCCACTGTGGCAGGTGCTCACAACTTGAGTTATGTATGAACAGGAGTCTTTATGGATATTACGTGGTATGGGTTATCTTGTTTCAGAATTCGCGAAGGGGGTGTCACGATTCTCTGTGATCCCTATGATCGTTCGGTTGGGCTGACCTTGCCCAAGCCACGCGCCGACATCGTCACAGTCAGCCACAATCAGCCAGGGCACAATGCCGTTGATCGCGTTTTAGGCGAGCCGCGTCTATTGGAAGGGCCAGGGGAGTATGAGCTACAGAACATTTTTGTCACTGGGGCGACGACCTATCATCGCAAAAACTCACCCAATGCTAAAGAACGCAATGTGATCTTCTTCTTTGATTTTGGGGACCTCGTGGTGGGTCATCTTGGCGACTTGGGCGAAGTGCCCTCACAGGCCGAGATCGATGATCTGAATGTGGGTGAAGTCCATGTGCTACTTGTTCCTGTGGGCGGCGGTTCTACACTGGACCCAACCCATGCGGTCGAGGTCGTGAGTGCGTTTGAACCCAAAATCGTCATCCCCATGCACTATCGCCACCCCGGGCTCACCGAATCCTTGGCCGACAGCCTGGAACCCGTGGAAAAATTCATGAAGGAATTTGGCACCGCCGCGCCCGAGCCCCAAGAAATGCTTAAAATCACCAAGAGCAACTTACCCGAAGAGACGCAACTGGTTCTCCTCGCCCCAATACAATAGGACAGATGGTAGTAGTAGAGACTCAAAATTTTGAGTCTCTACTACCATCTATCCTCAAAATTTTGAGTCTCTACCTACGATTCATTTCCCCATCAACGTATACGGATTGCCACGGCGGCGGAGGACGGTGTCGTAAAATTTCCGTAGCCATGCTTTCCAGAAGACCCGTTCCAGCGCTTGCCAGCTTTGGCCTAGCCCTTCCTCCGGGGGAGCACCGGCTGGGCTAAAGGTGACCGTGCGGTCGGTTGGCGGCCCAAACTGATAGCGCACATAGGTCTGTACAATCTGGCGGGTAAAGGGTTTTCCTTCGGGCAAGGCTTGGCCGAGGCGGCGCTCATGTTCATAGGGCGTTTCATTGGCTGGTAAACGTAGCCCAATGCGTTCTGTCCACCGTTGGATGCGGGCATAGAGAATGGGGGGCAGCTCTGGTGTGAATTGGGTTGGCCCCCAGAGCGGAACATAGCGCAGGCCAATAAAACCAGCAAGGACCAAGAGCGGGGTCAGGATCGCCCAAACCCACCAGGGCCAACGTGCCGCCCCACTGCTTGGCGGCGCGCCGCCCCAATCGGGCAAAGGTGCGTTCTCCTCAGCAGGATTCATCAGCGGATCAGCCATGGGGTTATCCACTGGCGGGGCCGTATTACTGAGTGTGTCGGTAGTGGTAATTGGCTCGGAACTGGTCGAGGAATCTGTTTCTTGCGGTCGGGTGAGAGTGCTTTCTCCCGCGGTTGGCTCAAACTCAATCCAACCGTAGGTTGGAAAGTAGACCTCCACCCAAGTGTGGGCATCCGCCGCTGTCACAAAGAAAACGCGGCTCTCCTCATCATAGGAGCCTTCCGCATAACCGCTGGCCGTCCTTGCCGGAATGCCGACACTCCGCAACATGGTCGCCATGGCCGAAGCATAATAATCACAATACCCCCGCCTGAGATCAAAAAGGAAGTACTCCAGTGGATCGACATCTTGTGGCGGTGCAGGGATGGCGTCATCGTAGTCAATTGTGCGTAAATAGGTTTCCACCGCTTTGGCCTTGGCATAGGCCGTAGGCAAGCCATCGGTTAAAGTAATGGCCAATTCTCGAATCCGCGGCGAAAAATCTTCCGGCAACTGTAGATATTTATCCGTAATCAAGGCCGGGTAATCGGTTCCCGCGTTTTCCAGGGCATTTTGGGTGACAGTGGTTTGGCGACTCAACACCGTATAGCTATCACCAATATCTAAGGTTTGGCGCGAACGAGCATAGGTAAATTCGACGGCGGGGGCCTCGGTCTCCTCGACGGCGGAGGCACTTGTAATACTTGTGGCTGGCGCCGGCGATACTTGCGCGTCTAAGGGCAGATTGATCCAATAGATATCCGGTGCGCCAAAGATGACATCGCCCGTCGGGGCCAACACTTGAATCGTCTGTGTAATCGATTCGCGCGCTTGCCAATTGGGGACCGGCAAAATAGTTTCAGCATCAAATTCAACCGCAAAGTCATTGGTATTTTGCCATTGTCTCCCGTCAAACGTATCAAAGACAACCGCACGCCAATAGCGGCCCAAAGGCGTGGCTACTGTAAAAATAATCTCTTCGCCGACGTTGCGCTCACCACTGAGCGTTAACGAACGACCAAAGGCCGCCGTTGTTGGCCGCACTTGGCGCACCAAACTTGGATAAAGCTCCGTTACTCGCTCGCTCAGCTTGACATACTCCTCAGTCAGTGGACGCAATACATCGCGCACGGGGCCGCTGCGGCCCAACCCGGGTGCAAAAAAGGCGATCGCCATTACGCAAAAACTATAGAGCAGTCCTGTCCGTAGAAAGTCCAAGGTAATATCTTGGCTAAAGTAAGTACGTTGATAGCGCCAACGCAACTGCTGCTCGGCCAAATTGGTGCGCACTAGCAAGATCAAGGCGAGAAAGGCAAAGATAAAGAGAAGACCGGTCACCGATTGGGGTGCATAGTAGGTGTTGATCAACATCACAACACCTGCTGGAATCACAGCACGCCACGTATAACCATGGCGAAAAATCGACCAAATGCCCAGATAGGTCAACCACCAGACGAGCAGGCAGATCTCAAAGATAAACATATAGTTATCCGCCGCAGCCTGCCCCGACCACGCCAATTCAACCCACTTGAGCAATCGATAGAGCACAAAGTAGACCTTAGCCTGAAGTTCGGGAAAGCCAAACTCAATAAAGGAGCGGCTTTCGGTCTCTGTGACCAAGTTCCGCATGAGAAAGAGGATCCAGGCTAGCCCCGTAAACATACCATGCGAAAAAGCGAAAAAGCTGTCAAAACGGCTGTAAGCCATCAACAAGCTGACGGCAATGGCCCCCATTGTGACAGGGTAGAGCAGCCCCATCGAGGTGACATAGCCGGCCCCATCGAGCGAAGCTGCCACCAATAGGTAGAGTAACCCCACCAGGATACTGCTAAAGAGCACACCATCTTGAAAATAGAGGTTATTGATATAGTGAAATGTACGTCCAGTCGGCGTCGTGGTTGGTGTTGCCGTGGATGTCGTCATAGAGGGTTTCCTATTCCCAAAGAACTTACGCGGGAGCAGCGCGGACAAGTTTTGAATACCTGCCTGCGCTGGTCTGCCGGCGTCACACCGATCTTTATAACAGCCACCAGAGAACAGAAGTCAGCACAAAGAGCGCCACGACCACCAAGATGATCATACTCAGGACGCCAAAGGCCGCAGAGGGCTGTACGGTGAGGGAAACCGGCTGTGCCGGTGTAGTGGCCGTCAATAGCCAAGTCCGCGCTTGGCTACCGGCAGGGCCTGTCAGCTGTACAGTTACCCAACTGTCATTGTTTAGGCGTTCCCAAGCGTGGGCAGCGCTGCGATAGTTCGCCGCTTGGATGCGCGCGCGCAGGGCATTCTCAGCCCCGATGGGATCGGCTGTATTAAAGCCAGCACTCTCCTGCTCAAACTGCGTTGCTTGCCGCTCCAATGTGGTCGCCATTGCCTGCCACTGTTCGCCAGCACTCTGCAAGTTGATCACCTGTGCAATGGTCCAACGCCGGTTGAACCACGCCGTTTCTTCTTGAATGGTTGGCTGCAATTGTTGAAGCAGGGCGCGCAACAGGGCCCAATCGGCGCGCGGTGGCAGCGGGTTGGCAAGTTCGCTCCACCGCGCCGACGGTGGGGCCGTTACGCTAAGTTGGAGGGATAGCTCGCTATTGGGCGGATTGCCCGGCATCTCAGCCACCGACGGGATCACAGTCACGCTGTAATCCGAAAATGCTTGCCAGCTTTCCACCAGGGTGGCAAAGGCCGCGGTTGCATCCGCGACGCGTTCGGCCACTGGCTTGCCCACCACCAGCAACTGCTGTTGTTGCGGTGTAATGGTGAGGGTGATTTCCCAGCGGCTAAAGAGGCTATCCGCACTAGCCGGGGCCGAGAGGGTGCTATCGCGCAGATCATCACCCGCCAGCGCCACCGCGGCGGGTCGATTATCTTCGGCCAAGAGTTGTAACGCCTGTTGAACCAAGAGTAAGCGTTTGGTCTTCGCCAGGCTAATGGAATCAACTACATTGGCTGGCAAGGCGGCTAACTGATCCGACAGTTGGAGCGCACTTTGCCAATCCTGCCGTTGTTGCGCTTCGGCCAGCAGAATCTGTAGGCCATCGGCCAACCATTGGGTCAATTCCTGGCGGCGCAGATCATCGGCAGGAAGGCGATCCAAGGCGGCTTGGGTTGCCGCGGCCAGGGGCAGCGCATAGATACTTTCCCCACCTTCCGCGATCTGCGTTCGATAGAGCGTCGCGAGGCCAGCATAGAGTGTGGCTAATTCGCTCGGGGTTGCTGTCGTTGCCAGGCGCTCAATCCCTGTGGTATAGGTTGCGAGCGCCTGGGCATAGAAACGCTCACGGATCACCCCCGGTGCGCTTTCCGCGGCGGCGGCCATCACCAACTGTTGGTATAGATCCCCCAGTTGCAGGAAATCGGCCACGTTTGTGCTCATCTGTACCTGTAGGGTCAGTTGGCTGATCTGTGCCCAGAGATTGGGCTGGACAAATTGCAGGGCAAAAGGTGCGTCCGGCTGTTGGCCGTCATAGAACCATTTAGCACCTAGCCGGTCGGCATTTTCGGCACCAAAATGCCAGCCAGCGGGCCCAATGCGCAACCAACTCGCCTGGGGAATGGTTGTTGGCGTGGTCATGGTAATCCGCAAGCTCGGTGCGCCAGACCACCGTTGCAACCCAACGACCACATATTCGATCAGCGGCAATCGCTGCGATTGAAGATCCACCCAATAGCTCAGCCGTAGATCCGTGCGCGCATCAGCGCCGATCTGAACTTGGGCCGTATAAATGCCACCGTCGCCGGGTGACAAGGCCAAGGGTTGACCATCGGCTAAGAGCGTCAGCCCCTCGATCGGTATCAACGCGGCTGCCGCCGTTGTCATGGGGGCAATCCGCAGCGCCACAGTTACGGCTTCGCTAATCTGCGGATTCTTGAGGCGATATTGGGCATCAACCGCTACCGTCAGACGCCCATCGCTCTCGTCCACTTGAAAATCAGCCGTGTGCATTTGTAATTGGGCACTGGTCGCGGCCAGCGGTGTGATCAACAACGGGACAAAACGGGCATTGCTGATTTGGCGTTGAAAAGCCTGGCTGCCCAAGGGAGCGGCAGAAAGTTGGTGCGAATAAACGCCTAGCGTCCCCCAAATCCCACAGAAAAACAGTAGCCATACCCAGTAACGGCTCTGCTTACTATAACAAGTTGCATTTCCAGTCTGCTTTTGGTATCGTGACATAAACAAGATGATATAGAAGTAAGCGTAGTAAATCAGTAGAGGAGGGGAGATGTTTGTGATGCTTTTACTAACCTATCTACTGATTTCCTTATTTACGAAACTATTGACTAATTGACGAATCTGCTAATTTACCAAATCATTCCACGTTCGTGGCAGAGCCAAGTATACCAGGAAAGGAAAGAATTGGCAGCATGCTAAAGTTGCTTATGCAATGGGACATCAAACCAGGCCGGGAACAAGACTTCTCCGAGTTCGTTGTCCGTGAATTTGCGCCACGTCTGATGCAACTTGGAATTGAACCAAGTGAAGTGTTGTATACCATGTATGGGGAAGGGCCGCAAATGCTCACCATGGGCGTTGTCGATACCCAGGAGAAGCTCGAGGAGATCCTACGAAGCAGTGGCTGGAAAAAGTTACATGGCAAATTATTAGGCTATGTCACCAATTACAGTCAAAAAGTTGTGGTTGACAATGGACGTGATTTCCAAATCTAAGACGCTAGACCATCCCTTATGACAACACCTGCCAGCATAGGCTTTGATCCGAAACGCGTTGAAGCGATTTATACCTTCCTTGCCAACGCCTGCGCCGAGGGGCAAATACCGGGTGCGGCCATTCAAGTTGGACGCGCGGGCCGTTTTATAGCGCCTCGTGCGTTTGGACGTATAGGCCCCACGCCCGAGGCCGCTGCCACCCAGCCAGACACCATCTTTTTAACAGCGTCGATCACCAAGCCGGTCACCGTCACCGCCGTGATGCTATTGGCCGAACGGGGTGCCTTGCTTTTGGATGATCCGGTCCACACGCTCCTCCCGGCCTTTGGCAACCACGGCAAAGAAGCTGTGACCGTGCGCCATTTAATGACGCACGCTTCGGGGCTGCCGGATATGTTGCCCAACAATTTACAACTACGACAGGCTCATGCCCCTTTGGCCGAGTTCTACCGCCAGATTTGTGAACTACCCTTGGCTTTTGCGCCAGGCACCAATCTGCAATACCAGAGCTGTGGCACAGCGACCCTCGCCATGATCGCCGAGCACCTGACGGGATTATCCTTGCCCGTCTTTTTACAACAGGAAATTTTTGGGCCGCTCGGCATGAAGGATACGGCATTAGGGGTGCAGCAACTACCGCCGCCGCGCATTGCCCAAGTGGCTGTCGGCGCGGATATGCTGGGCACCGATTGGGGCTGGAACTCCGCCTATTGGTGGAATTTGGGGGTGCCGTGGGGTGGCATGTTCTCCACCGTCACGGATATGGCGCGCTTTGGGCAGCTCTTTCTGAATGGCGGCGAAGTGAATGGTGTACGCCTGCTTAGCCCAGCCACGGTTGCCGCTATGACGCGCGACCAAACCTCGTCTAATCCTGCCATTCCCGCCGCAACCCGTGCCCAACAAGCGTGGGGCTTGGGCTGGCGTTGTATGCCCACCAGCACTTGGTCCTATGGCGGCAATCTCCTTGCGCCCGGTTCCTATGGACACGGCGGCGCGACAGGAACGGTGCTTTGGATGGACCCCGTGCGCCAAGTGGTTTGTGCCCTCTTTACCAACAAACCAGCCGTTCAGAGTGAAAGATTCCTAGGGCAGGTATCCAATTTAGTCGCGGCAGCCGTGCTGTAGGGGATCAAGATCTTGCATCGCTATGAGCCAGCAAATTGCCGCCCGCTTTGAGTTGCGGTATGATCAAGCGACATTTCACCCAACTCATTTGAAATAAGGAGCATGTTTATGGAATACGGGAGCATCCCCGGTATTGATAAACCGATCTCGCGCCTGGTGCAAGGCACCGTGATGATCAGCATGAAGAAGCTCGAAGAGAGCATGGCTCTGCTCGACGGCGTCTATGCTTTGGGCTGCACCACCTTTGATACGGCGCATGGCTATGGTGGCGGCGACTGTGAACGGACGCTCGGTTATTGGTATAACGAACGGGGTCTGCGCGACAACGTAGTGGTCTTGGGCAAGGGGTCGCACCACAACCAAGATCGGCAGCGCGTTACGCCCTATGACATCACCGCCGATCTCATGGATTCGCTGGCGCGGCAGAAGACCACGTTTATCGATCTTTACGTGCTTCACCGTGATGACCCCAGCCAACCGGTCGGGCCAATTGTGGAAGTGTTAAATGAGCACTATGCCGCGGGTCGTATCCATGCCTTTGGCGGCTCCAACTGGACAACCCGACGCCTGGAAGAGGCCAATGAATATGCCGACAAACATGGCCTCAAGCCCTTTGTGGTGAGTAGCCCGAACTTTACCCTAGCCGTCCAACGCAAAGCCCCTTGGGAGAATTGTATCAGCATTGCCGGGCCAGCCAGCGAAGGGGAACGGGCTTGGTATGCCCAACACAATACGCCCCTCTTTACGTGGTCGAGTCTGGCCGGTGGCTTCTTTAGTGGCCGCTTCAACCGCGATAATCTCGATACCTTTGAAAGCTATGGCGACAAGCTCTGTGTCGAATGCTACTGCACCGAAGAGAACTTCCAACGGCTGGATCGGGTCAAAACTTTGGCCGCCGAACGGGGCCTCACCATTCCGCAAATCGCCACCGCCTATGTCATGAGCTATCCGCTCAATATCTTTGCCCTCGTTGGCTGTGCCACCCCCGCCGAATACAAAGCCAACATGGAAGCCCTCTCGCTCAAGCTCACACCGGCAGAGTTAGCCTGGCTGGATCTCCGGAGCGACAGCCGCTAAGCAGACCCATCTTTGCCATCGCCTCGACAAGAAACAATCCTTATACGGCAGCGGTGACAAGGAGCAGGGCAATTGCGAACTTCACAGGCTCTACGCGCAACCAAGTTCGCAGTTGCCCTATGACAATGGGGGCAGCTTCTATGCGGTTCACCCAACTTGTGCGATACTGAGCCTATGGATACACAAGCAACACCCTTCGCTTTCCAGCACATACTGCCCAAGCCCGCCGAGCGGCGGATTGCGCTACATGTCAATCGTGACGCGGAACGGGCCTTGCGCAGCGGTCATCCTTGGCTCTTTGAAAATTCGATTGAGCGGCAGAGCCACCCAGGCCAGGCTGGTGATCTAGCTGTTGCCTTTGATGCCAAACGGCGCTTTCTGGCCATTGGCCTCTACGACCCAACTTCACCACTGCGCCTGCGCGTCCTTCAGCATGGCACACCTGCCACGATTGATCAGGCTTGGTTTCACGCCCAACTCGGCCTCGCCAGCCAACGCCGGGCCACCCTCGCCGCGGGACAGAGCACAGGGTATCGTCTCGTGCATGGCGAAAATGATGGCCTTCCTGGGCTAGTTGTTGATCGCTACGATACAACGTTGGTGCTCAAACTCTATACCGCGGCTTGGATACCCCACCTACCAGCGCTGTTGCCTGCGCTGTTGGCGATCCAACCGGCGCAGCGCTTGATCTTACGCTTGAGTCGCAGTCTGCAAAAAGCGCCCGAAACACTCTATGGCCTAACCGATGGTTTGGTATTGCTCGGGCCTGCGTTGGTCGGGCCGGTCCTTTTTCAAGAGAATGGGCTCTGGTTTGAGGCAGACCCGATCCACGGCCAGAAGACGGGCTTTTTTCTCGATCAACGGGAGAACCGCGCGCGGGTAGAGACGTTGGCCGCGGGCAAACGGGTGCTGAATCTCTTTGCCTATAATGGCGGCTTTTCCCTCTATGCGGCGCGCGGTGGGGCGCGCCAGGTCGTCAGTCTTGATCTTAGCCGCCCCGCGCTAGCGGCTGCTGAACGGAATTTTCGGCTGAACCAAGCGGTGCCGACTGTGGCCGCGGCAGAGCATCAACGGTTAGCGGGCGATGCCTTTCCCTTGTTGGCCGCCATGGCCACCCAAGGACGACGGTTTGATCTAGTGATTATTGATCCCCCTTCGTTTGCCAAGCAGCAGAGCGAAGTGGAGCGCGCCATCGCTGCCTATGCGCAGTTGACCCGGTTGGGGCTAGGAGTGCTACAAGCCCATGGCACGTTGGTGCTGGCCTCCTGTTCTAGTCGCGTCAGTGCCGAAAGCTTTTTTGCTACGGTGACGGAAGCTGCCGCCCAAGCGAGGCGCCCCCTACGGGTTTTCGATCAGACCGCCCATGCCATCGATCATCCGATTGGTTTCCCCGAAGGAGCCTACCTCAAATGTCTATACGCAACGGCGTAAGAGACAGCTACCGCCTTGCTCCACGAAGAAAGCCGCAAACACCGGAAGAGCTAGCACGCGATTAACTGTCGCCTGGGCGCAAGCGGCGCTGGCGTTTGGTCTCGCTGCGCTGGCTCTTGCGTTCCAAGCGGCGCTGTTGCGAGGCGGCGGTTGGTTTGGTTTTGCGCCGTGGCTTGGGCCGGATTGTAGCCTGACGAATGAGAGCCGCCAACTGTTGGCGCGCATCTTCCCGGTTCTGGAGTTGGCTCCGATAACGCTTGGCCTCGATCATCAGATCGCCTTCGGCTGTCAGCCGATTACCGGCCAACTGGATCAGCCGTTGGCGTACTTCCCCAGAGAGTGCGGGCGATGCGAAGACATTAAAACGCAGTTGAACCGCGGTCTCGACCTTGTTGACATTCTGACCGCCAGGGCCAGCGGCACGGGTAAACTCTTCGTGGAGTTCGTTTTCCTCAATTGCAATGGTTGGTGTAATCTCTAACATAAGCACTCTTGAATAAATTGGACAACGTGAGCAGCCCCTGATCCTTTCAGGCGCTTGGCAAACGCGCCTTGATCGTGGCGTAGAGCGCAACTTGCACGGCGTGGTTCAAGGGAAAGGCGTGGTGGGCATAGCACTGCACCAACTCCGCCACGGCTGCTCTCGCTTGCTCTACTACAACTGGCGGATAGGCCCATAGGGCACTATTTTCGACAAATTCGTCCTCATCCAATAACTCGAGCCTGTCATCGACATGGATGCGTAGATCGAGATCCAGATCTACCCAAGTTAACACATCGTCTTGAAAGGTCGCTGGCAGGGCAATGTTGGCATATATACGGTTGATCCCGCTGTTCTGTTCCCCGATATGCCAGATGTTATACCACTTATTCTTGAAATAGAGTTCGAGCAGGCCGTCTTCAGAGGTAAACCAAGCTTGCTTTTTATGGTAATAATAGGGCGTGCCGGGCGGTGAAACCGTCACAAGCATGGTGTCATCTTCCGCGTAGAGATAGCTTTCATACACATCGCGCAGCGTGCCATTATATTTTTTCGAGACAATTTTGATCTTACGCATGTTAGCTCTTCCCCATGATCGACTTGGCAAGCGGTCAATAGATTTTGACCGCGGATTGAACAGATGGCGCACAGGCCATCCCTTTTATGCCCTATGGCTAGAGAACGGATTCGGCGCGTCAGCTCAACTGCTTCTCTTCGCGCGACTGCTGTGCCAAGAAGCCGAGTACCAGTGCCTGAAACCGTGCTGGCTCTTCCATGCTGGGCAGATGAGCCGTACCGGTCATGACATGGTGCTGAGCATTCGGGATGCGCGCCGCCATCATTGCCGCAGCGCGCACCATCGACGGTTGATCCAGATCCCCAACCAGTAGTGCCGTGGGCGCGGTGATCGTCGCTAACCGTGGAAAGGCGGGTGGAGCGAGGGATTGACGTGCGCCAAGCCCAGTTGCCTCCTGTTGCAGCGCGATCAAATTCATGGCCTGCACCTTATCACGCACCGCCGTATCGACCTGTTCCGGCGTGCGGAAGGGGCCATCGACCCATAGGCGGACTTCATATGCCGCAGCCTCTGCCAATCGCCCCGCCTGGCAGGCCGCCACATAGTCATCCCACCCCGCGGGCAAGGGATCTTCCAGCGTGTCTTCAAAGCCGCTGGGCTCACAGCAGACTGGGATTAAGGAGGCCACCCGCTCTGGATAGCTCAGGGCAAAGTCAATGATCGTTGTCCCCCCGAGTGAGCAACCCAGCAAGTGTACCCGCGCGAGCCCCAGATGATCAAGCAAGGCGGCGAGGTCGGTGTGGTGGGCATAGGGACCAGCGACGGGCGCCGTGCGGCCAAAACCGCGCAGATCATAGCGTACCACGCGGTATTGCTGAGCAAAGGGCAGGAATTGTTCATCCCACATGCGCGCATCACAAATCCCGGCATGAACCAGCACCAAGGGCTGCCCCGCTCCCGCGGTTTCATAGAAGAATTCAGCGCCATTCAGTTTCACAAAAGCCGATTTGGGTGTTGACAAGGTAATTTTCTTTCCTTTTAGAAGTTACGCACTTGGCTGGGTAACTAGAGACCTGACAGGTTTGTTAAACCTGTCAGGTTTGGTCTAAGCGCGTAACTTCTATCCTCTAAAAGTCTCAGGTCGCTCAATCGCCAGCGGTTGGTGCTACAGAAGCTTGCACCAAAAATTCATCACATAGTAGAAAGCTGCGTACGCCCAATCAAAAAAGAAAAACGCCACAAGCAACATGTGCTCGTGGCGTTGGAAACAGGGATTCATGCCGATCAGCCGGTCAACTACAGAAGACCGCCTTTGTCGTCATGGAGATAGCCAGAGGTACACAAGCGTATGCAGCTAGGGACAACGGTGCCAAACGGACTTTATCGTTGCCAGAAATCGATTGAATTGCCATGTGTACCTCCTTTCGCTTCTATTTGCGTATTCAGATTGCTCTCCGTGTGCAAAATCCTAGCGCACACCAGCGATGGTCGCAAGCGTACCAAAAGCGCGCATTCTCGTCAACTTTTGAGAGGTTGAGAATGCTGAGGCCGCTTTTTGCCAACTCGCCCACCTGTCGTCGCTCTGCCCAAAGCTAGAGTTGCGTCTGGATTGCACTTCCACTCTCATAGCGTTGGAGACCGCGCTGGAAGATGACGACGGCCAGAGTTAAAAAGATGGTAGCAGCCAAGAGTAGCTGGCCGAACTGCGCCCACGAGAAGGCACGAATAAACTCAGCCGGTATGGCACCAATGAAGGCCGCTGGAAAAATGGTAAAGAGCAAAAAGCGCGCCACGCCATCGAACATGGTGATCGGGTAGAGGGAAAAGGTAATGAGGGCATTAAAGGTTTGGGCCGCTAGGCCATCGGCATGACCAAGCCAAAAAGCCGCGCTATGGACAATCACCAACACGGCAATAAAGAGCACCATGGCAATGAGCGCGCCAAAAATAAAACGCGCAATGGCATCCACCGAATAGTGGCCCGCGGCCAAAAAGCTAAAGAGACCATAGGTAAAGTCACCCATGCCCGCGGGAATGCTACCACTGGCTAGTACATGGAGCAAAACCGGTCGCGGTAAGGAAAGATAATAATCGAGCCGCCCACTAGCAATCGTCTCGGCCAAGGCGGTCACATTGCCAAAGAGATAGACTGCCGCGCCAAAGCCCGTCGCCACCACACCAAAGAGCAGTAGCATATCGTTCAAGGCCCAACCCTGGACCGCCTGGAAACGATCAAAGAAGAGAATCCAGAAGACAAAGTAAATGGCATTGTTGAGCATCATGCCAATCACCTGTGACAGAAACGCCACCCGATATTCCATGGCCGCCAATAGATTGGCCTGCCAGATAGCTAGGAGAAATTGTAACTCACGTTGGATATTCTTCATCCCAAGATCCTTTGTCTGGGTTGCAACTATCGATTAACCGCCATTGATGGCAAGCCGTTGGACGCTCTGCTGATAGAGAAAAGCTAACAAGCCAAACAGAACCGCGAGCCAAAGCCATTGCCCGAGCAGCACCTCCCCAAAGCGCGCCAGCGAGGGCTCGACAAAGAAACGGGCCGGGCCATAGATCGCCTGTGCAAAGGGGGTCGCTTTGGCAATAGGCTGGAGCCAGGCAGGATAGAGATCCAACGGGATCAGAAAGCCACCAAGAATAAAGACCAACTTCTGATAGATCCACTCAAACGCGCGCACCTCTTCGGTGACAAAAGCGGCCAATCCAATGAGGGCCGTAAAACAAAAGTAGATCAGCCACGCGCCGATAACCGTCACCAAGACCAGCGGCCACCACCGCGGATCAGGCGGTGGCCCCACCATGAACCAAACCACGCCCCCGCCCACCAAGGCATTGAAGACGATCTTGAGCACACTATCGCCCAGGCCAACGCTACATTGATAGAGCAGAAAATTATAGGGCTTGCTCAGTTGATAGGCGATAGAGCCGTCCCGCACGGTTTGGGCAATGCCTTGGGCCAACCGGGGTTTACTCAGCTCGATCACCTCGGCCAGCAGTAAATACCACAGTACATCATGAAAGGAGAGCCCCGCAATGACACTGCGCCCGGTGGCGCCATAGGCCACCCGCCATAGTTGAGCAAAGATGAACATAAAGAGCACAATGGCTAGGCTGCCCGTCAACAGATTGCCCACATAGGCCAGATTGTTGAGCAGTTGTGTTTGAAAAATCGCCCAATACTTGCCCATCATGCCTCCACTTTCGGCGCGTGCAGCGTGGGAGCCAGTGAACTGTCCTGTACCGCAGTGGTCACCGCGGATATAGCCAGTGCGCGCCCCGTGTCGGCCTGCTCGTAGATGGTTCGGATCACCTCCTCCAGCGACGCATCGGCAATCGTCACATCGACCAAGCTACCCACACTGGCTAATTGGGCCACTAACCGCTCGACCGGCATCTGTTTGGTGTCCACACGCAGCTTGGCCCCATAGGTGCCCAGCTTGATCACCTCCACCCCCGCTAGGGCGAATGTAGCGGGCAGTTGTTCGGCATAGCGCACATCGACTTGTTTATCCGTCAGGAAATTACGTTTAAGCGCCGAGACTTTATCTTGGTAGACGATCTGCCCATGATTCACAATGATCACTCGCTTGCAAAGGGCCTCAATATCGCCCGCATCATGGGAGGTCAACAGAACCCCGACCTTTTCCAGCTCATTCATACGCTTGATCGTATCGCGGATGCGCTGCTTGGCTACTACATCCAGCCCAATCGAAGGCTCATCCAACAGGAGCAATTTGGGCTTATGGAGCAGCGAAGCCGCCACCTCACAGCGCATTCGTTGCCCCAAAGACAATTTGCGCACAGGCGTCTCTAGCAGATCCTCGATCTCAAATGCCTCGGCGAGGAGCCCAATCCGCTGGCGAATGATGCGTTCGTCTAGCTCATAGATCTTGCCGAAGAGGTAGAAGGTATCCATGGCGGGCAGGTGATACCAAAGTTGGGGCCGCTGACCAAAGACGGTGCCAATGTGATAGGCCAGGGCGCGGCGCTCGGTCCAGGGAGTATAGCCCAAAACAGAGGCGCGGCCACTCGTCGGGTGCAGAATCCCGGTTAGCATTTTAATGGTCGTCGATTTGCCCGCGCCATTGGGGCCAATAAAGCCCAGCAGCTCGCCTTCTTCCATGGCAAACGAGATGGCGCGCACGGCCTCCACGGTCTGCCATGCGGGCTTCCAGAGCGAACGCAAGCTTCCCTGCAAGCCCGCGGCTTTCCGCTTGGTACGAAAGGTTTTGTGCAGCTCGTGCACTTCGATTGCAGACATCCTCTACCTCCACTGTAGATCCTGATTCATGGTTACCCTACTTTTTCAAGCAAGAATAGGCAGACGCAACAAAAAGCCGTGAGCGAGGCCCACGGCTTTGGCAGAAAATAAAAAAGCCGTGGACGGTGAAAAGTCCACGGCTTTCTGTCATCCTTCACAACCCATACGCTACCCCGCGGACCTGTCGCTCTCCATAATAAACATGGAAATAAGGTGCATCTTTACAATAGGGCGGGTAAAGCAAATCATGGGTTGCATAGCGTTGTTCATCAGCGCCTTACAAGATTTACACAGTGCCGGAATTATCCGGCTACGAAAACCAGATTGGTCGCTTATCGCCACAGCATAACAGAGGCGTGTGCTCTTGTCAATAGGGTTTCCAAGTTTTTGTGCAAGGATTCGTGGAAACGTGCCGGGGACGCGCCCAATCTGTTTCGGGGCTTGTGAAAATCTGTGGGCGTCCCCGGCACATTTCGTTTACACGCGCACCGCTACGATCCACGAGATCTAGGGCGGGGTCAGCCACCCTTCAGCCACCGCTTGTTGACGTGCCGCATCCAAGGCATTGACAAAGTCATCGATCGGTTCCGGTTCACGCAGGAAGCTGCCTACGGCACGCTCAAAGAGCGGCCACATGCCATCGGGCAGGTTGAGAATATAGGGAGAGACCAGGGCGGGCACATCTTGGACAATGGCTTTGCCTTGTTGCAGGGTGGCGGAGAGGAGTGCAGCATCAATGTCACTACGCGCCGGCGCCCAGATCGTGCCTTCGCCCAACTGTTGCGCCATCGCGGTCTGCCCTTCTTGCGAGCCCATGTAGGCCAGATAGGCCAAAGTCTCGGCCCGGTGTGCGCCACCGCTGGGAGCCATATAACCCAGGGTCGTCACCACTTCGGCAGCGGGCACCGTGGGATCGATCACGGGGAAGGGGAAGAAATCTAGCTCCGCTTGCAAGGTCGCCGGAAAATCGTTCATCCAAAAGGGGCTCACCAACATCATGACCGCCTTTTGCCCCCCGCCTACATTGTCGGTATTGCGGGTCAAGGCAAGCAGTGCCGTCATGACATTGAGGGTTTCTGGGCGCTCCACGATGTAGCCATTACGGAGCAGATAGCTCCACTGTTCGATCACACTTTGCACACGGCTATCCGTATAAGGCAGTTGGCCCTGGAGGAGCGCCCGATGCACAGCAATCCCATTCATACGCAGATTCAGATAATCAAACCAAAGCATAGTCAACCAAGTATCCTGCCCAGCCAGAGCGATTGGGGTCTCGCCATTGGCCAACAAGGTATCACAGATGGTCATAAATTCTTCCCAGGTGCGTGGCGGCTGGAGACCATACTGATCAAAAATGGCCCGATTGTAGTAGATCGCACTCCAAGCATAGCCAATGGGCAGATAATATTGTTTCCCCTCATAGGCGCTCAAAGCTTGAAACCCCGCGGGGAAGGCTTCGTTCAACCCAGTCTCAGCCCACATTTCACTGAGATCCAAGACCAAATTCTGCTGGGCAGCTTGGGTAAGAAAGGCATACGCGCCACTGGTCATCAGATCGGGCGGCGGTGTTTGGGTTAGATAACTAGCCGGCGCGCGGTTGAAGCCTTGGCGATCAAAGGTGATATTGGGCTCGCGCACCTGAAACTGGGTAATTGCGTATTCTTCTGCTGCGGTCCACGCTTGGCCGAGCTCAAACGAAACCAAGGTCAATTCAACCGGCTCTTTAGCCACAGGTTCGGGCGTTGCTTCACCACCACAATAGGTGGTGGCTAACACCAGGAGCAGACAAAGCAGCCGCCAAGGCCACCTCCAGAAACGTTGCATCGATTCCCTCATTTTCTCATTATTTTATCAACGGAGAGCTTGCTTACTATACCCCAAGATAGACGCTTTGGGAATTTGAGCTTTTCTGGTGGATCGATTATGCTAGGCGGCGCAGCAAGGAGCGTTAGCGAGCCCTGCCGCCGATAGTTGGCTTGATCGGGCTAGGCAGTAAAGAAGAAGTTTAAGAAAGAAATTTAAGAAAGCAGATTGTTGTGGCAATGCCAACCTTTGCCGATCCACAAGCACTAGCGGCCTGGTTAGAGGCGCGGCAGATCAACACGGACGCTTGGGGGCAGGACAATGCCAAATCCGTCGTCGATCTCTGGCACGAAATCCAACAAGCCGAATCCACCCTGCATGACGAAGCACCGCTGCGCCGTGTCCAGGTCGTTGAGCTCGATGTGCGCGCCGAAAATCGCCAGTTGATCGAAGCGGCCCAACTCTTTGCCTCTGGGCAGGTACGCCACCGCAACCACCCCCCATCGGAGAAGATGCTCCCCGGCGAAGATCCCTTTGCGACGGCCCGGCGCTGCTTGGCCGAAGAGCTTGGCATTGCCGAAGCGGCAAGGATCCACTTCCCACCGCAAACCGTCGAACCCCGTGTGACCATCGTCGATTCGACTTCCTATCCGGGCCTCCTGACCCAATTTACTTTCTACACAGTTTGTGTCCATGTAGCCAACTTGCCCACCACAGAATTCACCACGCCCAACGCTGCCCATGCCCACGGCGATCCAGTCGTTGCCCACCGCTGGCAGTGGCGAACCGGGTCTTGACCCACCCTGCTGCTCACGCTGGCCGTTGTGCGTAGGCCAAGCGCAAGGCCGCATGGGTAGGAATCTGTAAATAGGAATGGCGTATGCTCTCCTCCTCAATCGCGGCGGCGCGTTTTTGTAAGATCGTATAGCCCATTTCCAGAACGGTGGTGGCACGCTCATCTTGCACCGCAACCAAAACTTGATAGCAGGTTAGATAGATGCGGATCAGCTCCACAATACCGGCATAGGTTTGGAACCCCAGTTGAGGCACAATTTCATCCACATAGGCTTTTGCTTGGCTCAACTGCTGCTGCGCCAGCGCAACTTGCGCTAAACCAGCTAATGGCTCAAGCGCTTGTGTCATCTGCCCCGCTTGGCGACGATTGCTCAGCGCAACTTGATAGGCGGTAGTTGCCTCGTGCCATCGCCCGCCCGCGGCCAGGACATGGCCCAAGCACAACCGGGCATAGGCTTCGGTGTCACGTTCACCCAATTCTATGCTCAGTTGGAGGGCGACCTGAGCATAGTCAAGCGCTTTGCTCTGCTCGTTGGTTTGGTGCCAAGTGATCGCTAAATTTGCCAGAATCAGCGCCTCGGATTGGCGACCGCCAGCCGAACGCCGGATCGATAAGGACTCTTCGTAGTAGCGACGAGCTTCGTCATAGCGCCCGACGAGCGTTGCCAGCGCGCCTAAGTTGTTGAGGATCAACCCAATCGCTGGGCGATTGCCAATGAGTTGATAGTCATGCAGACAACGTTCATAGGCAGCTTTCGCTTTGGCATATTCACCGGCAAAGAGATGTAACATCGCAAGGCTGTTATGGGCAGCCAGTTCATTGACCAAGTCGCCATGGGTTCGATAGAGCGCAAGAGCTTGCTCGTGCCGCAGCCGACCGCCCGTATAGTCCCCCACATAAAGACGATTTCGGCCTAGATAGAAATGGGCATCGGCGCGGATCTGGGGCGCGCTGGTGTCGTCTACCAGGGCCAAGACTTGCGTTAATTGCTCGTCAGATGCGCGATAGTCGGCCTGCCGGTGTAGGGCAATCCCCCATTGCAAACGACTGAGAGCTTCGTTGCGCCGCGGTTGGCTGGTCTGTTCTGGGCTGGAGGCGAGGGCAACCGCCGTTATAGCCACCTGGGTCGCTTCTTCATAATACCCACGCTCAATGAGCAAGGCGGCTTGATAGGCCGCCAGTTGGCTCAAGAGATCCCGCAGAGGATGAGTGTCGCTTGCGCCTGCGGGGAGACGGAGGGCTTCTAGTGCCTTGGCAACCAATGTTTGCCCTTCTTGGAAGAGCCCGCGCAGTCGATAGTACTGGATCAGCCCTGGCAGATACAACGTTAGGCTGTCAAGCAGCGCCAGGGCAACGGCAGTTTGCCAACTTTTGCGCACATTTTCCAGATCCAAGGTAAGCGCATTGAGGGCTTGGGCCGCTTGGGCAGTCACCAAGAAAGCCGCCTGTTCGTGTACAATGGTCGCATAGTAATGGGCATGGCGGCGCACCAGTTCACCATCCGCGCTGGCGGCAGCCGTCAACTTTTCCATAGCATATTGATGCACCACCGGATGCATACGATAGCGGCGTTCAGCTTCCGTGGTCATCACTTCACCGGGGACCACAGAAAGGAGTGATTTGTCGATCAGGGTGAGCAAGACCACCCCAGAAATGCCTGCCACGCGTAGCGCGGCGCTGGCTGTAAAGCTGCCTTCAAAGATGGCTAGGCGCGCAAAAGCTTCTTTTTCGGCAGGGGCCAGCAGTTGCCATGAATACTCAAAGATCGCACGCAAGCTACGGTGCCGTGTGGGAAGATTGCGCATGGTCGAAGCAAGAAAATCCAGATTTTGTTCGATGGCTGCCACAATCTGGCGACAGGTGAAGGCCCGTACAGAGGCAGCCGCCAACTGAATCCCCAATGGCAGCCCTTCCAGGATCCGACAGATCTGGACAATCTCCACGCGTTGGGGCTGGATGGCAAAATCCGCCACCAGCGCCGTTGCACATTGAATAAACAATTGGGTGGCGGGGTAGGTGTGCCAAGCTTGCCCGTCGGCAGTAATCGGATAGGCAAGACCACCGACCGTCAACAGCCATTCACCCTGAAAGTCCAGCCGCTCGCGCGAGGTCACCAATAGCTTGACACTCGGTGCGCCCTGCAGAATTTGCAGCAGCAAGTGCGTATGGCCTAATAGCTGCTCGACATTATCGAGTACTAATAACAAGCGCCGGTGACGCAGAAAGTCCAGCAATTGCCGCACCGGCGGCGTTGTCCCCTGAAACGAATAGTGGGCAGCTTGGGCAATGGCCGCCAATAGTTGCGTTTCACTTTCCACTTGGGCCAAGTGAACCCAAAAAATACCGTCGCTAAAGAGCGTGTAGCCAGCTGTACTAGTGCTCAGAAGGGAGGCCGCCTCTAGGGCAAGACGGGTTTTGCCCACACCACCAATTCCAACCAAAGTCAGTAGACGGCAGGCTGGTAGCTGCAAGCGCTCTACGATCTGCACCAATTCTTGGTCGCGCCCTACAATGGGCGAAAGCGCGGCATCCAAGTTATTGGGGCTATTGACCACCACCGGGGTATTTCTGGTTGGTTCATGGGGAGCGGCGACAAGGGGGGCCGTGTCATCCAAAAGCTGATGATAGAGTGCTTCGGTTTCCGGCGAAGGCTCACTCCCCAGTTCATGGCGGAAGAGGGCGGCCATCCGCTCAAAATGCTGAATTGCCGCCGAGCGATTCCCATCATGAGCCAACAGCAGCAAGAGCATCCGATGCGCATTTTCGTTGAGGAGATCAAGATGCAACCACCGTTCCACCACATTGATCCCAGCCGCATATTGGGCAACGGCTAGGTAATGGGCAGCGAGCGCCTGCAGGGCGTTGACGGCCAAAATATGGAGACGTTCCCGCTCAATCCGCGCCCACTCGTCAAAGAGGGGCGCTTGCCGAAGGAAAAAACCATCTAAAAATTCCCCTTGGTAGAGGGCGGCGGCTTTTTCAAGCGCTTCTACCAAGGTTGCCGCCAGGGCACCGGTGGCCGCATTGCGCTCACTGAGCGGTCGTACATATTGTTCAAAAGCTAAAACATCGACCCATACATCACTCTCACGCTTGAGCGCAACCGTATGCCGAGTAATGGCAACAAAGGGACTTAGGTTGGCCCGCAAACTGTTCAGCACGACACGTAGGTTGCCAGCCGCCTGTGTTTGGCTCCGATTTTCCCAGAGAAAGTCGGCCAGAATTTCCCGCGCATGTACGCGTTGGGTACAGGCGACATAGGCCAACAAAGCGTCGGCCTTGCGTGAAACCAACTCGGTTACGATCTCTTCATTTTGCCGGATCTGGAGCCCACCAAAGAGCTGAAGCTGTAAGCGTGAGTGCATCATGAACGATTCGTGAACTTTTTACAGGGCAATGAATGATTTTTGAACGTTCTCTGAACGATGGGCTGGTAAACTATGTGGGAATGCGCCAACAGCCTATCCAACGGTGGACAGTATGAACGCGTATTTCCCCCCGCAATACTGTGCCTCGTTTAGCAGTAAATTGCCTACATCCAACTTGTAGGGTACTAAACACCACAGTACGATCCGGATTGATTCATCATCCTTGGGCCTGATCCCCCGGGGGAACAAGGATGATGAATCAATCCGGATTTTTGCGTTTTTGCTTACTCAGCAAAGAGGGGGAACTGGGTCGCGAGCGCTTTCACCGCGGCGCGCATCTGCAACAATTCAGAATCAGCTACGGCCTGCTCTTTAAACTGCTTGAGGAAGGCGGTACGCGCCTTGGTCTCGGTTGGGAGTGTGGCCGTTTTAACATGCTCGGTGACGGCCGCAATCCACTGGCCGATTTGGGTCATTTCCGCTTCTTTCATCCCACGGGTGGTCACCATTGGCGTCCCAACCCGCAAGCCAGAGGGATAGAAGGGCGACGAAGGTTCGTTGGGGATGGCATTGCGATTGGCGTAAATCCCGGCGACATCCAAGGCAAAGGCCACTTGGGTCCCCAAGCCATCGCTAAAGGGCGTAAAGTCTACCACCATCAGATGGTTTTCTGTCCCATCGCCAACCAGTTTTAGCCCATTGCCTTGGAGCGAAGCCGCCAAGGCATCGGCATTTTTACGGATCTGGCGTGCATACTCCTGAAAGGAAGGGGCCATCGCTTCGGCAGCGGCAATGGCAATCCCCGCCACTGTGGCATTATGGGGGCCACCCTGCAAGCCGGGAATCACCGCAGCATTGATCTTGTTCCCAATTTTGCTGTCCCGCGCCAAGCCCTGTTCGGTCACCAAGATCATCGCGCCGCGGGGACCGCGGAAGGTTTTATGGGTGGTGGACATGATCACGTCGGCATAGGGGACAGGTGAAGGATGTTCGCCAGCCAAGACTAAGGCGGTGATGTGCGAAATATCGGCAATTAGCCAAGCACCAACCGCGTCGGCTACTGCGCGAAAGCGAGCAAAATCGAGCGTAAAGGGATACGAGGTCGTGCCAGCAATGATGGCTTTAGGCTTATGTTCCTTGGCGAGCGCCAACATCTGATCAAAATCGATGCGGGCATGGGCATCCAAGCCATACTGAACCGAGTTAAAATAGCGCCCAGAAAAGGTCACGTTCGGATGACCGTGGGTTAAGTGACCGCCGGCCCCCAGTTGCAAACCCATCAAGGTGTCGCCCGGCTCGAGGGTTGCAAATTGGATCACACTATTGGCAGGTGAGCCAGAATGGGCCTGCACATTCACAAAAGGCACATTAAAGAGCGTCTTCAGCCGGTCGATCGCCAGGTTTTCAATTTCATCGACGATCTGATTACCTTCATAATAGCGACGCCCTGGGTAGCCTTCCGCATATTTGCTCGAAAGGCAGGAAGAAAGTACCTGCGCCACCTGGGGTGAAAAGTGATTTTCCGAAGGAATAAGGCCAATCATCTCCCGTTGGCGCACTTCTTCCTGTGCCACTAGCTCAAACACCCGATCCGACATAACCATCCATCTCCTTTACTAAATCCAGTGACTCGATTACAGTCCAGTTGGTACAGCTACCAGCTTGGCAACCCAACCGAACTGATTATTTATCATCAGAAACACGCGGTAGCAAAGCTTGTACGCGCACCGCGCGTTTTATCCATACCAGCGCCTTCGCCGCAAGCAAGCGACTTGATTATACCCTGTCTCTAGGATAAACTCTAGTTATTCGCCACGAGCGATAACCGTTTGGCCGAGCAGTCGCCCGGGTCTGGAGCGAGAGTTAGAGGCGGTGCTGTTCAAAGAGATCACGCGCGGCCCGGTGTACGGTGCAATGGCGGCGCGCCAGCCGGTCAATATCGCGCTGATAACCGCCACCAATGACCGTTGCCACGGGAATCCGCTGGCGTAGGCACTGATCAAGGACGTAATAGTCGCGCTGATAGAGCCCTTCCGAGGTGAGCGCAAGCTTCCCTAGCATATCTTCCACATGAGGATCGACCCCCGCGTCATAGAAAATAAAATCAGGGGCTACTTGGCTTAGCAGATCAGGCAGGATGGACGCCAACGTCTGTAGGTAGGCGGCGTCGGCAGTCCCCACGGGGAGTTCCACATCGAGGTCGCTTTGTTGTTTGCGAAAGGGAAAGTTATCACCGCAGTGCATGGAGAAGGTGAAGATATTGGGATCAGCTTGCAGCAGGGCCGCTGTACCATCGCCTTGGTGGACATCCAGATCAATGATCAATACCCGCTGCGCTTGGCCTTGCTGCAGGAGCAGGCGGGCAGCAATGGCAAGGTCATTAAAGATGCAAAAGCCAGAGCCAAAATCGTAGAAAGCGTGATGGGTCCCGCCCGCGGTGCTACAGGCCAAGCCAACTTGCAACGCCAATTGGGCGGTCAAGATCGTACCGCCCACCGCGGTACATGTACGATTCACTAATGCTGGTGTCCACGGAAAGCCGATCCGGCGCATGGCCCGTTCATCTAGAGTTCCCTCACAATAGGCAGTGACATAGGCGGGGGCGTGGGCGAGGTGTAACCAAGCCAAGGGTGCGCGCTCGGGCAGGTGAAACTGATCAAGGCTCGCAATTCCATCGCGCACCAGCCACTCATAGACCTTGCCAAATTTAGCCATGGGGAAACGATGCCCAGGCGGCAGAGGGGCCACATAATCAGGGTGGTAAACAATAGGTACCATGGGTTGGAGAATGGGTTGGGTAATGGCTTAGCCCGGCTTGCCCGGCACTTCGTGACATTGGCGGCAACGGGCTTCATAGCTTTCACTGCCGCCCACGAGGATCACAGGGTCATCGTAGCGCGCCGGACGCCCATCGATCAACCGTTGGGTCCGGCTGGCCGCTGCCCCACAACAAACACAGATAGCCTGGAGTTTATCCACGCGCTCGGCCAAGGCCATCAGCAGCGGCATCGGGCCAAAGGGCTCGCCCCGAAAGTCCTGGTCTAATCCAGCGGCAATGACCCGTCGCCCGTCATCCGCCAATTTGGAGCAAATATCGGCAATCGACCAGTCAAAGAATTGGATCTCATCAATCGCCACGACTTCGGTCGTGGCCTCCAATCGAGGTAGGATCGACGCGGCATCGGCCACCACAATGACATCTTCGCGCGCCACGCCATTATGGGAAGCAACCCGTTGCAACCCATAGCGTTCATCGATCAACGGCTTGAAGATTTGCAGCCGCCGCCGCGCAATCTCGGCCCGCCGAATCCGCCGCAATAATTCTTCCGTCTTGCCACTGAACATGGAACCGCAGACGAGTTCAATGGAGCCACTGCCGCGCTCATGGAGCATACTGACCTCCGCCCGGATGAACAACTAATTGTTGAAATTAATTGTTGGCCCAGCTAGGCTGAAACCGACTGTCGGCGCAGCCAATCAATGGACGCTTCAATAAATAAGGCAGAGGTTGATTTCCTCTGCCTTATTTATTGAGCCTTATTACCCAACAGACCCTGTGGTCTGTAGCATCTGCTAACTTACGCCTGTAAGTCGTATTTCGCCAACACTTCGGCGGCGGCGGTGTCGGGGTTATCGCCACGGGCACGCGCCTTGCGGGCCGCTTCGTCGGCTTCCCGGCGGGCGCGCAGTTCAATTTCGCGACGGGCCGCATCGGTTTGACGGCGTTCCAAGCGTTTCATGAAGCGCTCAACCTGACCGGCAGTATCCACAATGCGCTGCTCACCTGTATAATACGGATGACAGGCACTGCACACATCAGTGCGAATTTCGGGCACCGTGCTGCCTGTGAGCCAAGAATTGCCACAGGAGCAAATGATACGTGCCGTCGGGTAATATTGAGGATGGATATCAGCCTTCATGTCCATTCACCTGTTCTGGGTACACACTAATCTGTTTGCGCTTACCGCGTGTCCATTCAAAGGTAACCACACCATCACTGGTGGCAAACAGCGTATTATCTCGTCCAATGCCAACATTTTCGCCTGGATAGAACTTGGTGCCGTGTTGGCGAACCAAGATATTGCCAGCCAGCACCTTTTGACCACCAAAGCGCTTTACACCCAAGCGTTGTGAATTGGAATCACGACCATTTCGGCTAGAGCCGCCACCTTTTTTATGCGCCATTAGTTTCTACTCCTTATTTTCTGCTTCTGCCGTCGCTGTCGATTCGACAACGGGTGCTTCCTCAACAGCTGGTGCTTCAACTACGGGTGTCTCAGCCACGGGTGCTGCTTTAACGACGGTTGTGGCTGGTGTCGGGATCTGGTATTCCGTGCCGTCAGCCAGGCGAATGCTCTGGATGTGAAGCCGTGTCAGATATTGCCGATGCCCCTTGCGAACGCGAATCCGCTTTTTGGGCCGGTAACGGAAGACACGAATCTTCTGGCCACGATGTTGTCCGGTAATTTTGGCCGTTACAGTAGCGCCAGCGATCGTTGGCTGCCCAACCGTCACATCGCCAGCGCCGGCCAATAACAACACGTCCCCCAAGGTAATACTGTCGCCGACGGTACCGTCTAGCTTGTCAACTTCCAGGATGTCACCGGCGGCTACATAATATTGTTTCCCACCGGTCCGAATAACTGCGTGCATCTTTTGCCCTTTCTACGCCGCGCTCGATTGCGTATTGGTCTAAAATCCTAAAGATCGAGACTTTGGAGCGGCTTTGCACTCTACACCAAGGCCCTTGTTCAGCAAGGAGCCAAGTGTCAGGGTTAAGCGCAAATCCTAAATCAAATCATACCTTATTGTCTGTAATCTTTTACGGGTCTCCACACCAGAAAAATGCGGGCCATATCGGATCACGAAGGTAAATTACCCACAACCGGTAAGTATAGACGAATGTTGAATTTTCGTCAAATTTTAGAAACGTGGGGGCTCCATGGCTAGCCCTCACCGACAAAAGCCCCCAACCACTTTGTTACCCATTCGTGACCGCGCTGAGACCTCACCCATCACCCCCGCTTGCTAAGGTTGGCTAGAAATTGGTATCATACTACCAACTTCCCATTATAGTAACTTACCCTAGCTAGCTGATCAGGAATAAGAGGATATCGTGACCAAGCAAAATTACCGGGCGTTAGCCGTTGCCCTAACGCTTATCTTTGCGATGCTGCTTGCGGCTTGTGCGCCAGCCGCAAGCCCCCCTCCGCCAGCGACGACCCTTGCCGAACCCCCCACGACCGCCGCTGACGACGTGGTTGAAATCGAGGCAGTCGAGGAAACGACCCAAGCGTTATCGGGCGAAATTGTCATTAGCATTGCCTCGAATGATGTACAAACCTATCAAGCGCTGGCGGATGCTTATATGCAGCTTCACCCCGCGGTAAAAGTGTTGATCGAGCTCAAGCCGACCGACAGTGGGGATGCCTATCTCCAATGGATCCGCACGCAATTTGCTTCAGAAACACCCCGCGTCTCGATCATTGAATCACCCCATCTGCGTGATCTGGCGCAAGAGGGACGGTTGCTCAACTGGGCGCCCTACCTCAACCAGGTCAATCCATATACGGGCGAAGTCTGGGAAAGTAGCTTTGAGGATTGGGCGCTCAACTTGGTGCGCGATCCGAACACCGGTGAGATGTACACCATGCCCTACATGTCGGTGCAGACCTTCTGGGTCTATAACAAAGCGCTCTTTGCCGCGGCAGGGATCACCGACATTCCCCAACAGCCGACCTGGGATCAATTGGTCGAGTGGTCAGAAAAGCTAAAGGCGTCGGGCGTCATTCCGATTGCCATGGAAGCGACGACGGAAAAGATCTGGACGGGGGGCCGGATGCCTTGGCTGCTGCGCTCGGCCATGGATCAATATCATCGCGATGATCTAAATTTAATCCGCTGCCAGCCAGGGGATTGGTGTTTCCGCGAGGGGATCGATGATCAGTGGCGCTATGATCCCAGCGACCCGCGCAATGATGATCCGGATCGCGTCTCGACCAACATTGCCCGCCATTTAGCCGCCCTGCGCGATGGCGACATCCGCTTTGACACCACCTGTACGATTGAAATGATGGAAGAGATTGGGCGGGTCTTCAAAACCGAAAATGGCTTTGTCCCCGATGGTTGGACTGGGATCAGCGATGCCTACCCGCTTTTCCTCACCCAAAAGGCCGCCATGTGGATGGTCAGCGGCGGCTTCTTTACCAGCTTCCCCAAAGATATTAAATCCCTCTCCGAAGGCGTCTATGGGGGTAACAACGCCGTAGAAGCCCAAGCCGCGACCCTCTTCGACTATGGCACCTTCTCCTTCCCCAATCTACAAAGTCCTTGTGCACAGGGAAGTGCGCGCGCCAATGAGTTGACATCGGGTTCCTTGGCTATCCCCCAAAAGGATCGCGCGCAGAATGACCTGGAAGTCGATTTCATCATGTTCTGGACCAGCCCCCAAGGCATGAGCATCTACTTGGAGAATAAGCTCGATCCTGGCAACCTGCAAGGCGGCATTAGTGGCCCCCCCTTGATCAAAGGGGTGACGCTCCCAGAAGAATGGCAATCCGTCTTTGCCAATACCAATTTTATTGGGAACTATGAAAAGCCGGGTGCGCCGGGCGACGCGGTGGCGCGTGGCTTCTTCAAATATGAACCAACCGTGCGTGAATGGACCATTTTGGTACAGAAATTCTACAATGGCGAGATCAGCGCCGAAGAGTTTTCCACCCAATACCAAGCATTGTTGGAGACACATTTTGACGATCTCCTGACCTTCTTGAATCTCACCCCCGCAGATCTCGACAATCCCGAGAAACGGCCACCAGGTTGGGTCGCTGCAGGCCCGTACTGATACGGATAGGACTCACGTATCACGGTTGGTCTGTCACCGAAGACCGGACAGGTTAAAAAACCTGTCCGGTGTGGACAAGTCCTATCCCTTGTTCCAACCTTTCTAGGGGCCGCCCAGCGACCTACCCCGCGGCGTCATAGGCATTGATGGATAGATGAAGAGTCAGCAGGACACGTTTATGGAAACAAGTCAATGGCAGCACAGGGCTGGATCTGTTCGCTGCTTTAGGTGGGGTGGCGTAGGGTTGTTGCTCCTGCTTCTCTGGAGCCAGTGGCTCCCGGTTAGTGCGCAACAGGCTGGTGAAGGAGTAACCTTTGCTGCCGGTGGCCGCGTCGAGGCCGTCGCGCTAACCGGAGATAGCCAACGCTTGGTCGTTGGGACGCGTGACAATCAACTCCATCTCCTGGATGCAGATGGTCAGGAACAATGGCGCTTTGCGGCCCAAAACAGCATTCTAGGGGCAGACATCAGTGCCAACGGGGCCTGGATCGCGGTGGCGTCCGAAGATCGGCATCTCTACTTACTCGATGGCAACGGCCAAGCCCAGTGGCAATTCAAAGCGTCCCGTCCGGTTAACAATGCTGCCGTGGCCGACGACGGCTCCTTGATCGCCGCCACCGTTGACGATCTCACCATTTATGCGTTTGACCCAACCGGAGCCTTGCTCTGGCAAGAGCGGCTCGGCATTGGGCTACGGGCCGTGGCGATCTATGGCCGCGGCGACAAGGCACGCGTCTTAATTGGTAGCGATGACGGTTGGCTGACCCTCTATAGCCGCGCTGGCAAGCAATTGTTGCGGATTCCCCTGGACTATCAAGTAAATGATGTGGCAGTGACGCCTAACGGGGCAGCGATCGTAGCAGGTACCGCCGATGGCACCGTGCGCCTCTTGGATGGCCGAAATGGGCAAGTCCGCTGGCGTTATCGTGCGAGCCAAGCGATCAATGGGGTGGCGATAGCTAGCGACGGGCAGAGTCTCTTGGCTGGTGTGGCGGATGGTTCGCTGCTCTTGTTCGATGCCAACGGCGCGGTGATCTATCAGCAAAGCCAGCCAGCCGCGGTGCTGACCGTCGCACTCTCGGCAGATGGCAAGCAGATGGCCTTTGGCACGGTCGCGAATGAGGCACAGATCATCGACCGTGAAGCAACGTTAACTCACCAAGCCAACCGCTTGCTCCAACGCCGCTGGCTCTTTGGTGGGTTGGCTGGCCTGGCCGTGGTATTGGCCGTAGCAGGCGTTTGGGTGGTGCGCAATACCACCATAGGCAGTCAATTTTGGGTGCGCCGGAGCGAACGGCCCCGGCGACTCGTACAAGCCATCTGGCACGCGCGCCTCTCCTATCTCTTGCTCTTGCCCACCTTGCTCCTACTCTTGACCTTTACCTACTATCCGGCCATCTCAGGGCTCTACCATGCCTTTACCGACTGGAACCCGGTCGGGCAGAGCAAGTGGGTCGGGCTGGAAAATTTCCGTTTTCTGGCGACGGATCGCTTCTTCATCGCTAGTTTTCGGAATATGATCATCCTTGTCATTGCCGCGGTCCTCAAGACCCTCACCATTCCCCTTCTCGCCGCCGAGCTGATCTTTCATCTGCGCAATCGCCGGGTGCAATATTGGGCGCGCACCCTCTTTATTGTGCCGATTGTACTGCCCATGGTCGTTGAGATTTTGGTCTGGAACAACATCTACGATCCAACCATTGGGTTGCTCAATGAGACGTTACGTTTGCTTGGGCGCGCCGATTGGGCAAGGGTTTGGTATGGCGATGCTAACTTGGCGCTGGCTTCGGTCATCTTTATTGGCTTTCCCTGGGTAGAAGCCTTCTCGCTGCTTATCTTTTACGGTGGCCTGATCTCCATTTCGGATGAGATCTTTGACGCTGGCAAGGTGGACGGGGCGAATAGCTGGCAACGTTTTTGGCACCTGGATCTACCGCTCCTGCTCGGCCAAGTCAAGTTGTTATTGATCTTGAATTTTATCAGTGCCATCCAAACCTTTGAGTTGGTCTTTTTGACAACAGGGGGGGGTCCTGGCGCTGAAACCTACACGCCAGCGCTCGAGCTTTATTACATGGCGATGCGCATGGATAAGCTGGGCGTTGCCTCGGCCATTGGCATGGTGCTCTTTGTGATCATCCTAATTGGCACCTTGGTCAACATGCGCTATGTCCGCTCGGCCAACGAGAGCGATAGCTAAGAGGAATTTTCTTTTGACACAAGTAACAACATTTCCACCGATAGCCAGATCAAGCCCCCAGCGTCCGCTGCGCAATCAACTGATCATCTATGGCCTCTTAGCCTTGCTGCTAGTGGTAACGTTTATTCCGATTCTCTATTTGGTGGTCTTGGCGCTCAAAGATAATGGGCAGATCTACGGGCGCTTCTGGGCGTTGCCTTCGCCCTATCGCTGGAGTAACTTTCTGCTGGGGTGGCAAGTGATTGCTTGGCCCATGCTCAATTCGATTATTACCACCGGGATCGCGACGCTCGGCACAGTTCTCCTGGCGAGCCTCTCTGGCTATGTCTTTGCCCGCCACCGCTTTCCGGGCAAAGAGGCGATCTATACGGCGATTTTAGCCCTGCTGATGATTCCGCCCATTCTCACCTTGATCCCGGCCTATGTCTTGATCTTACGCTTTGGTCTCCAAAACAGCTATTGGGCGTTGATCCTGCCTTGGATCGCGGGCGGCCAAGTCTTTGGCATTCTCTTATGTCGCAGCTTTTTTGCGACCCTCCCCGAAGAGTTCTTTGCCGCGGCGCGGATGGATGGCGCAACCGAACTCCAGAGCTTTTGGTACATTGCCGTCCCCTTGTCCCTCCCCATCTTGGTGACAGTGGCCGTTGTGCGGGCCGTCGCCACCTATAATCAATTCATGTGGCCCTTAGTGGTGATCTCATCACCCCACCGCCAAGTGGTGGCGGTGGCGCTGACCCAATTTACTTCGGAAATTGGCGTTACCGATATTGGCCCGCGCATGGCCGCCTATATCCTCTCATCAATTCCTTTGATTCTGCTCTTTTCCTTTGGCATGCGCCATTATGTGCGGGGTCTAACCGCTGGCGGCCTCAAAGCGTAGCCAGCCTATGCCCACGGCACATTCCATTCAATCAAATAATCTGGGATCAAGTGGGGTTATATCTCCAGCGGATGGCGCACAATTGCCCGTGGGAATATAGCTAGAACGCCACAGCAGAGGACGAGCGCCATCACCGGTGAAGTGTTCCAACAAAGCAGTGAAGAGGACAGGAAAATCAACCTGACCGGTTTGTGAACCGGTCAGGTTGGGCATGCTTAGCGCAAGAAACGATAGGCAGTCGAAGCGGACAAAAAGGCAAAGATGATTAGGGGCAGGAGCGCAAAGCCACGGCCAACGCCAAAGAGCGCCCCCGCAAAAACCCCAACCACCATCCCCAGAATGATCCCACCGATGGCAAAGTAGGGCAGATAGCGGCCCCGGCGTCGCCCGACAGCCCACCGGATGATCTGGCTCAAAAGGCCGCCAGCACTAGGCCCAGCCAAAAAGGCAAAAATCCAACCAAAAAAACCGGCAAGCGAAAAGACCAACGAAACGAGCGGCGTCGCAACCAGCGCGACTAGAAAACTGACAGCAAAGGCAATCGGGTTATCAAAGCTTTGGGCATTGAAATAGACATTCTGCTGCGTCCGAATACAATCCTTGCAACGATACCCCACATCCGTCAGTTGAGCACACTTCATACAAATGGGCTTGCCACATTTGTTACAGCGCAACAGCGTTTCCGTCTCCGGATGGTTAGCGCAATACAAAACTTCCGCTTCAGCCATTGATTTATCCACTCCAGCGTAATTTGTCCATCAGGACTTGATAGAAATAACTGCGTTCGCAGACGCGTACAAAACGCGCTTTGTAGGGGCTGCCGACAACGACAACCTCATCTTCATCCCCAATTTCGACAACCACTTGCCCATCGACGGTCAGAATTGGCCGATGATCACTCGAGGCGCGCATGCGAATTTCCGCGCCTTCGGCGAGAACAACCGCACGATCCATGCTCAGGTGGGGCGCAATGGGGATCACAAGAATATTGCGTAGTTCCGGCGGCAAAATGGGCCCACCAACGGCCAAGGCATAGCCTGTGCTGCCCGTTGCCGTACTCACAATTAAACCATCACAGGTATAAGTTGTCAGGTAGCCCCCATCCAAATGGGCGCTAATGCGCACCACCCGCGCCAGATCCCCGCGGCTAAAGACGACATCATTCAGCGCATCATGTTCACAGATCACCTGTGGCGCTTGACCATCATCACCGTGGCGTTCCACCCGCGCCCGTACCATCAGCCGTTCCTCCACCCAACAATCGCCTTGGAGAATGCGCTGCAGCGGCACTTGCCACTGCTCGGGCATGAGTTCGGCCAGGAAGCCCAGCCGCCCCATCTTTACCCCCAACATGGGGACGTCGTAGGGTGCACCCATGCGCGCCGCGCGCAGCAAGGTTCCATCGCCCCCGAGGGTGATCAACAGATCGACTTTCGGCAAGTGCTGCGCAACCGCGTCCGCTTCCCAGGCCGATTCCTGCCAGATTTCGGCCAAGCCCAGTTCGCGCAGAAAGGTCTCAATCTTTTGGGCCAGGGCGATCGATTCCGGTTTTTTGGGGTGATGTAAAACGCCGATCCGCTGAAAACGTGGCGCGCCATCATGCGCCGCGGGCGTTATTGAGTTCGTTGTTTGTTGTGTAGAGAGCGCAGATATCATTGTGCTTGATGTCATGTTTTCATTGCCTTAGCTGGGTAAAGCTTGCTCCCTAGCCGTTCTGGAGAGCAGCGAAGCTTGTTGGTTAGCTAAGCAGCCATTGCTTATGCAAATCGAATCGATGATAGACTACCCCACCGATTCCGTCAAATGAACAGAGAGCGAACCGAGAGCGAAGCGTAGATCCAGGAAAGACGGTTTGCAGCGATCGGCTTTACAGCTGACTGGTTTTTATGAAGCTTACCCATGAAAATCGGTCAGCTCTCTGGGCGCAATACCATCTAGATAACTCGCATAAATCTCCACACGTATGATATGATAACATCATTATGCGAGTGCTTATTTTATCGGATATTCATGCTAATTTAGCGGCATTGGAAAGTGTTCTGAGCGCGACCAAGGGACGCTATGACGCGATCTGGTGCTTAGGGGATGTGGTGGGCTATGGGCCACGCCCGAATGAATGCGTGGAATTAATTGGCGAGCACGCGACCTTATGTGTCATGGGCAATCATGATTTGGCCGTGTTGGGCAAGCCCGGCATGGATGTCGAAGCCTTCAATCCCTATGCCCAACAAGCTGTGCTTTGGACACGCGAGACGCTGACCAAAGCCAACATGGACTATTTGGCAAGCCTGCCCGATAAACCTGTGCACCCGCCAACCCCCATGGATCTGTTGCTAACCCATGCTAGTCCCCGTGAGCCAGTCTCCGAATATGTGATGACGCCGAGCATTGCCATGGAGAACTTTACTGTCTTTCCAGAAGGCGTCTGCCTCATTGGGCATACCCACAAGCCCGTGATCTATCGCTGGCGGTTGCATGAAGAGTTGTATACTGATGCCTTTGATGATTTCTACGGCGACGCAACCGACCTCGAAGGCGTCAGTATTGCCCACCCCGTCGCGACGGTTGATTCCTTGCAGCCACCGATTGGGCAGACGGTACAGATTGAATATTCTGCGCAATTACGGCTGATGATCAACCCTGGGAGTGTGGGGCAACCCCGCGATAACGATGTCCGCGCGGCCTATGCGATCTTGGATATCGAAGCAATGACTTGGCGCTATGAACGTGTGCCCTACCCCATTGAACTCACCCAAAACCAAATGCGCGCGGCCCAGTTGCCCAAGCGCTTGATCGACCGGCTCGGCTTTGGTTGGTAGCAGCAGCCCAAGCCCTTCCCTCACTCGCGATAAAGATGCGGCGGCGCATCGCCCCGTGCCCGTTGGCGAGCGGTGCGCCCCAGACGATTGTACATTTCAAACCAATCAGGTAGCTCCTGGGCCCGTTGACGAGCACGCGCCATCTCGGTTTGGTAGCGATATTCCTCAATCCGGCGTTGAATCTCGGCCGCCACCCCGCGTGGATCGGGCACCCAGTCAAAGGTAAAGTCACCTTGGGTAGCCGCGGTTTGGAGCCGGACATTGCCAAAATTCAACAAATAGTGCAGCGGACTCGGGATATCGATCTGAATGTTTTCAATTTCCCCTAGGCGTGCGGTACGCCGTTTTTCGGAGAAAAAGAGGGGCTTCTTCTCCACATCGACCAAGCTCTCGTTATTGACTTCATAGGTATCATTGCGCCAGTCCGCAATCAGCCACGCCATCCACGCAATATCGATCAACCCAATCAGCGCCAAGAGCAGATCCAGCGCCAGAAAGGCGGTGTGTAACGTTTCCACCCAAGCAAAGAATTGACCAAAGAGCAGCACAAAAATCCCCAACATAATCCCCAGAGGAGCGAGCAACTGCGTTGCCACGATCAACCAATGTTTGCGCCAAACGAGATGATTGCCATCCAGCCGTTGTGGCTTCCGTTCCAGATGCAACCAGCGCAACAGCGCCAAGAGCCAAGCAGGCAGTGCACGCGGTGCCGCGCTATGCCCCCCCTGATAGACACGGCTGGGCAAGGGTAGGCGCAACCCCAAGCGCCCTTCTAGCAGCCGCTGGATCACGCCCTTACTTTCAGCCTGCATGTGGCCCTGGCGACGGCCCCGTTGGGTAAAGATCGCATCGCGGATCTCGCGCGGGTTGGCGACAAAGTCAAAGGGGATCGCGCCCTGGGTGCCAGCGGTGCGTACGACGACTTCCCCATAGCCCAGGAGATTGCCCCAAAAGTTGATCGTCACATCGACATTCTGGATCTGCTCCAAAGCCGCTTCCTGCCGCCACTGTTTCAGAAAGATCACCTCTTCTTGACGCACGACCCGCCGATTGGTCACCAACAAAAAGTCGTTGAAGTAATCAAGCAAGCCCCAGATCAATTGCGCTACGATCAAGATCCCCACGCCAAGCCAGAGCCAATCCAAGAGGCCCGTCGGTCGGTTGGTTGCCAACGAAAAAGCCACCCCCGGCAGGAAGATCAGCCAAAAGAGCAGTTGGGCTGGCCACGTTTTGCGCAAGAGCACAAGCCAGTGACGGCGGCGGAAGATGTCAATAAACTCGCCGGGTTGCAACCAAGCATGGTGTTTCCGCGTACCTTCCCGTTCAAGCAGCAGGCCAATGTCGGCGCGTAGCGATAATCGGCGGCTTAGATCTTCGCCCGCCTGCTGGCTTAGCGCTTCCAGATCACGGTTGTGCAGCCGTAGCCACTGACTACCGGCTTCGGCCTCAATGGTAGAATCGGCGGGCAACTGAGCACGCAGGGCTACCTCACCAAAATAGTTTGGTCCTTCGGCACCTGTGCTTTGGAGTGCCTGACCGCTAGCATCCAACGCATGAATCCGCGCCCGCTGCCCTGGCATCAACACCCAAAGACTATCATTTAGCTCCCCCTGTTGAATGACCAAATGGGGAATGGGGATGTGATAATAGCTCACAAAACCGGCCAAGTGCTGGCGCTGTTCTGGTAGAAAATCGGCGAGGAGCGGTAGCTGATCCAACGTATCTTCCACCAACTCCTGACGCAAGGAGCCCTGGCTATCCAGATCAATCCCCGTAATCGCTAGCAGCGCTTGCCGCTCGGCCATAAAGGTGGCACAGGAACCTAGCGCGACCGTCGTGTGACCATACGACGGTGACGAAATAGACAGGCCATCCGCTTCGACAAAGCCAAAGACCGCCCCGTTGCCGAGCCAACGCTCCTCGCCCGTCGGCCAAGTTAGGTAAACTTGCCCATAGTCGATGATATAGATCCACTCGGCAGCGTCGTCATCGCCATAGATGAGTTCGTCGATCCCCCATTCCGCCTTGCGACAGGCGTCGGCAATAAAGCCTAACTCCACCTGACTTAGGGCCCCAAAGAGCGGAATGGTTTGGAGGCGCTCAATGACATGTAATGGCGCCAGGGTATTGCGTAATGTGGGGAAACGATAGATGAGCCGATCAATGGCGGCGGCTTGAATTTTGAGCAGGTGCGTCGGCCCGACAGTATGGGCGCGTGTACTGTAGCGCTGACTAAAGAAGAGATCATACAGACCGACCATGACCCCAGGCCCCACGGTGCGATGTAGGGTATGGTGCAGGCGGCCATTTATGCGCGTCACCTGCATCTCTTCCACCTGCCCTTCCAGCACCAGATAGAGATAGATGATGGGCTCATCGCGGTGGAAAAGCACTGCGGTGTTGTCGAACACCAGCTCTTCCACGACATCGCGCAGCACATAGGCGACATCGTGGCTGGGCAGCTTTTGCAAATAGGGCAACTGCTCCAAAAGCAGCTGATAGGCGGCCTGTTCAGTCATGCGGGATTCCGTCAGCAGTTAGCGTTGCACCAAGGAGACGATTGGGAAACCAGCACACGGATTGGCGTGATGCGGCGCATCCGCGTAAATCCGCGTCCGATCAGACTCATAAATATTGCTTAATGGCTTCAGCGGATCGGCGGTTCATGCCTGGCACGGCGAGGAGTTCTTCCATGGTAGCTGACCGAATTTTTTCCACATCGCCCTGGAAATAGGTCATCAACGCTTTGCGCCGGGCTGGGCCAATCCCCTTGATTTCATCCAACACGGAACGCGTCTGAGCTTGGCCGCGCAAGTTGCGATGATAGGTGATGGCAAAGCGATGAGCTTCATCACGAACCCGCTGGACCAGGTGTAGGGCTTGGCTGCCGCGCGCCAGCCAGATCGACTGGGCTTCGCCTGGGCGGAAGATCTCTTCTTCCCGCTTTGCCAAGCTCACCAAGGGTACTCGCCCCAACAGGCCAAATTCTTCAAAGACTTCGACCGCAATCCCTAATTGACCCTTCCCCCCATCCACAATGACCAAGTCCGGCGCAATCCGCCAATCTTCTTCGCTGCCTCGTGCTTTTTGGCCGGGGTCGGCTTCAGTGCGCGTTTCGACCAAACGGCGAAAGCGGCGGCGCAACATTTCGCGCATACTGGCAAAATCGTCGGGCTCACCTTGGCTGCCCTTGCCCCGGATCTTAAAGCGTTTATAGGCGCTTTTGAGCGGCGCGCCTT
>JAHBVH010000053.1 GCA_019637645.1 Caldilineaceae bacterium | reverse complement strand
GCGTTTTACCGTTTCATCCGTGGATCGAGGGCATCGCGGAGACCATCGCCCAAGAAGGAAAAGGCCAGCATTGTTAGGCCAATGGCAATGCTGGGGAAGGTAGCAAGATACCAATAGCTGCGAAGATAGGTCTGATACTCACCGACCATCTGTCCCCAACTAGGTGTCGGCGGGCTGATCCCCACGCCAATAAAGCTGAGAGCTGCTTCGGTAAAGATAGCTTGGGGAATCCCAAAAGTCAGGGCAATAATGATCGGCGTCAGGGCGTTGGGCAAGAGGTGGCGCATGATGATCCGGTCGGCTTTGGCACCCACCGCGCGTGCCGCCAACACAAATTCCTTTTCACGCAAGGATAGCAACTGACCACGCGTGAGGCGGCAGAGCGTTACCCAACCAGTTAGCCCCAAGGCAATAAAGATGTTCACTATCCCAGGGCCAAGCGCGGACATGATCAAGATCACAAAGAGCAGGGTGGGAAAGGCGTACATGACATCCACAAAACGCATGAGATACATATCGACTTTGCCGCCGTAATAGCCCGCAATCGCCCCCAACGGCACCCCGATCAGCAGCACGATCACCTGGGCCCCGACGCCAACCAACATCGACACCCGCGCACCATAGATTAGCCGACTGAGCATATCTTGCCCCAAGGGGCTCGTTCCCAAAGGATAGTCCCAACTGGGGAACTGATAAGTTTTGGCAAAATCGGTCTTATCGTAGCGATAGGGCGCGATGAAATCCGCAAAGATCGCCAATCCCAAGAAAAACAGGACAATCCCCATCCCGATAACAGCTAGCTTGTTGCGGAGGAGACGGCGCCATGCATCGCGCCAAAGATTCGTCTCTTTGCGCATCTGGAGGCGTTCCTCAGCGGCAGTTGCGGCTGTTGATGTACGTTGCACCGCGGCAGGTACAGTTGCGGCCATTTATTCTCTCCTCTTTGTGATTCATAGGCGAAGCAATAGAGCAAGACATCACCCGTCTACCCACGGCTGAATCACGTTGCGGCCCCTAGGCCATTCCCTTGCTAATCAAAACGGATACGCGGGTCAAGCCAGCCATAGACTAGATCGACAAACAGATTCATAATGCCTAGAAAGACCCCATATAATAGAATAACCGCCATGATCATGTTATAGTCGCGGCTGCTCATGCTACTGACAAAAAATTTGCCCATACCTGGGACGGAGAAGAGGGCTTCCACAAAAAATGACCCTGTACCAATCGCGGCAAAGATCGGCCCTAAAATGGTGACAACCGGAATCAACGCGTTTTTCAAAATATGCCGCGTAACGATCACCTGACCCCCTAGCCCTTTCGCTTGGGCAGTGCGCACATAGTCAGAGCGGATCACATCCAGCATGCTAGAGCGGGTATAGCGGGCAATAATCGCCAGCGGGCCGAGGGCAAGCGTCAAGGTGGGCAAAACCCAGTGGCGCGGTGTATCCCACCCAACCACGGGGAACCACTGCAGGGTGATACAGAAGAGCAAAATAAATAAAATGCCGATCACAAAGTTCGGCAAACTGACGCCTAATGTCGCAATCATGACACAGAGGTAATCGATCCAGCTATTTTGGTGCATGGCGGCCAATGCGCCAAGGGTAACACCGACAACTACCGCAAAAAGAAAGGCCAAGGTGCCCAATTGCAGCGAAACCGGAAAGGTATTGCCAATAATTTCAGCAACAGTACGGCTCTTGTATTGATACGAAAAACCAAAATCCAGCTGCACGGCATTCTTAATAAAGGTCGCAAACTGAATGTAGAGCGGTTTATCGAGGCCGTATTTCTCGGCTAGATTCTTTTGCAGCTCAGGCGGTAGTGGATTAGCATTTGGGGCTTGCGGATCAAGAGGACTGCCTGGGGTGGCATGCATTACGAGGAAGGTAACTAAGGCCATGGCCAACAATGTTGGCACAAGCCAAATGAGACGTTCAATCGCATAGCGTAACACGGTTGTTCTCCTTAGGTCGGCAGGGTCCAAGCGCGTATGGCCTGGCGATTGCCACCCTGTTAAAAGAGTTCGCACTTAGTAGGAAGAATGGCTCTTCTATCGAAACCGACGCTATGCTACCCATGAACGAAAGATCTGATGCCCATCGAACACCATCAAACATAGGATGACTAGACGATCAGCCAATCATCCAGCCTTCTCTCATCCGGTGGCACATAGCCGGAAATATCAGTTCAAACGAAAAGGTATACAAAAATGAGCGGTTAGGTCGAACCCTGACCCCTACAGAAATACAAATAAACTGGAGTTGGAAATAACCTGCACAAGTTGAGTAGATAAAGCCACTTCATTGTATCGGAAGCCAATGCACTTGTCAACAGAATTTTATCCATTTAATTTACAAAAGTTCTGCCAAAGTTATTGTTCAAGTTGCATGGTTAGCTAGATGAAAAATACGTAGTTTTTTGCACAAACACTATTTGGTTGAGCAACAAGTATTTCCATACGTTTTCCTTAAATTATTTGTTATTTTCATAATATCTATATATAATAGATAACACTATATCTTCGGCTTACGATCTACAAAACTCCGCTCTCCTCATCGCCGCCTTGTTACGCTAGTACCATTCAAGGGCAGCGAACTGCCCATCATAAAGTGTATAGGTAATGTATGGCATCTACCCCGATTCTATTAAATGCGATTTTGCTTGTGAGTGGATTGCTCATTGGGAGCACACTGGGTTGGTTGCTTTGCCAGCTGCGCAACCGAACCTATATCGAAATGTTACGTATTGAACTAACACAGCTCAAGGGTGCAAACCTACTCGAAATAGATAAAGGCCAATGGCTCAGAGAAGCACGCAATGAACTTCAGCTCACCTTTGAAGCCCTTGCCAATAAAACGCTACAAACCAACGCTGACGAATTTCTCAAGCGCGCCAGCGAGCGTGTTGATACGATTGTGGGACAAGTACGTAGCGATTGGAATACACAAAAGGCTGAGCTGACTGGGGTCGTCGATCCACTCAAAGAAAACCTTTCCATCCTCGATGGCTATGTACGGGAATTAGAGCAGAAGCGCGAAGGCGCCTATCAGGGCGTTCAAGAACAACTACGCCAGCTTGCCCAAACACAGACCGACTTGCAAATGACTACCACATCATTAGCACAGGCCCTCAAAACGCCACAGGTTCGCGGTAGATGGGGTGAATTACAATTACGGCGTGTTGTCGAAATGGCTGGCATGGTCAAACATGTCCATTTTGTTGAGCAAGTTGCGACCGAGGGTGGTCGGCCCGATCTGATCTCCTATCTGCCGAACCGCGGCATTCTTCCGGTTGATGCAAAAACACCCCTCAATGCCTATTTAGAAGCAGCCGAAGCCACCGATGAAACGACGCGCCGCCGTAAGTTAGGAGAACATGTTCGCGCCATTCGTACTCACATCGCTGAACTCAGTAAAAAACAGTACTGGGAGCAATTCACCCACGCGCCAGACTTTGTCGTGATGTTTATTCCCAATGAAGCCTGTCTCAATGCCGCTTACGAGCACGATCCAGATTTACTCGAATATGCGGTAACGCAGAAAGTTCTGATTACCACACCGATCACTTTATTGGCGCTCCTCCGTACGGTAGCCTATGGCTGGCAACAGCAGCAAATTACCGAAAATGCCCAGCAGATCGCAGAGCAAGGCCGAGACTTGCATCAGCGTCTCGGCAACTTTGTCGCACATTTGGCCGATCTGCGTACGGCGCTTGAGCGTAGCATGAAAGGGTATAATCGACTCATTGGTTCGTTTGATAGCCGGATTTTGCCGACGATCCGTAAGCTAGAAGAAATGGGGTTAGGAAACAACGAGCTGAAATTACCAGAAACAATTGCCTCGCAGGCCAGGGTGTCGATCAAGGAAAAGGAAATCGAATAACGAAGCTAACCTATGAGACGCAAAATCGTACGCGGGATCATTCTCCCTTTCCTTTTTTGGATTAGCTCTACAGCACTGCTCATTATTTTTCTGCCCCAAGCGTGGGCACCGCTTGCTCCTGGCTATGCCCTCTTATTGCCTACCGTGCTTATCACTTGGTGGGTCATTGCTTTTGCTCGCTGGTTACAGCAACGGTGGGGCTGGGAAAACTTCCCCTATTTGCTGAGCAATCTAGCTATCGGTTTTCTACAGGCAGGGGCAGTCGTGGCAATTGCCGTCGCTGTAACCCAACAGCAGCAGACCCTTGGCCTGGTACTAGCGCTTCTTGGTGGCATAGTTGGCATTAGCTGGTTTGTGATAAGCCTATGGCAACGCTGGCAAGAAGGTGCACAAAAACGCTATCCCCGTCCCTTTTGGTGGGCGCTCAAGTCAAATACCTGGTTTTGGCGCTTTTGGCAGCCACTGCCAGCCCGCCAGCTAACAGCAGCGACCCTTGTTCCGCCACTGGCAACGAACCTACCGCCAACACCAGTGCCCCCACCATCCACGCTTTTTCGCCCAATATCTGTAGCAGCGGAGCCTGATCCAACAGCAGCTACGCCAGCGATCCCGATCCCCCCGCGTGTTCGCACTGGAGCGGAGAAGCCAGCAACAGAGACACCAACACCAAAGACTTTTCCGGAGCAGCGCTCATCAAAACCAGCGGCTGTTTCTATTTCGATTATCAAAGAGGAGAACTTTGTAGCGCAAGCCCAACAGTGGGTGGACCGGACAGAGACAACGGCAGAACCGATTCCTTTTGCCCAGTATTGGCCCTCCTATGCCCAGATGTCGCCAGCCCAACAGCGCTGGTATTTCTATTGGCGGACAGAAGTGCGGGCGGGAAATTTCTTGCCCACAGATTTAAGTTATCTCTTTGTCTATGTGTACGAATGTATCAACCTGATTGGCTTCACCGATGCACAAGCTGCCTTTGATCAACTCGTTTTATTCTGGCAGCACTATCGCGGGCTGCAACCGAAGTTGGACCAGCCCCTCATCGATTGGCTGGCTGATTTTCTGGTCATCCACCGACTGCCCATGCAGCCACTCACCTGGTATGGACAAGTCGTCACCCAACAAATCATGAGCAACGATTTAGACTTGCTGATCCAAGGTTGGGTCCAGACTGGTGGCGATTGTACGGTATTACCAAGCCCCTTGCTCTATCAGCTTGCGGGTTATTCGCCAGTTAATAGCAAGTTCTATCAAACCTATCACCAAAAACAGCAACTGGATGCCATCTATCCTAAAGGGGTCCATGCCGTTGACAGCTATTTACGGCAGAGCACCGGCGTGCCACTGTTCATGACCTATATGCCACTCACCATGCGTGCGATTCAACGCCCCCCCTTTGCCGACGCCCTACACAGGTATCCACCAACGCCTATTCTCATTGGTCAGGTCCGTCCTTGGCAGGCCCAGGCAACGCTCACCAACCACTTGAAGTCCATTCTCAAGCAGACGGAAAATGTCCTACGGGAGCAGTTACAATTCAAGACCAAACTACGCGGGATCGAATTACCGCCCGATTGGCGGCCTGTTATTCAGCAGGCCCTGACCACAACCGCGGCCAAACGCGCCATTGACATCGACTTTGCCAGCATCAATCTGCTTAAGCGCGATTCAGAGGAGATTCGTCGCCGTCTGATCATTGTGGATGAAACGCTCACCGAGGAAGCGACACCTGATGCAGCAATAGAAAATATATCACTTGAACCGCGCGTTATACCACCTACAGCAAACCAGCCAGCAGAGCACACGACCACCGTAGCCGCCTATTTACAACGCCCAGCAGAGACACCACCAGGGAGCTTAACCGAACTTGTCGAAATTGCGGCGATTATGGGTGATAGTACCAGCGCTACCGCTCAAGTGCTGGCAGCGTTGCGTCAACAACAGTGGCAAGCGCCGCCGACACAACTGCGGATCAGCGAGCCAGGAATCTTTCTCAATGTGCTGCTTGACCAGATCAACGAGCAGGCAGTAATTCACCTGGGTGATGCCTTGATCTTTGATGAAGAGGGCATCTGGGTGGTTGCCGAGGACTACCGCGACGAAATAGCCCACTTGCTTGATCATCCGGCCTATCAAGCGACCGGCGTTAGTCGTACCGACGAAAGGCCGACACCCACACCTACAACGGTTCCTGAACAACCTAGTCCTGCGCCGGTTACACCGACAGCACCGGCTGTTGACCATGAATTACCAGCGGAATGGACGATGCTAAGTCAACAATTGCAGGAACAGCATTGGGCCACCTTGCAGGTCTTTTACCAAGGCGATGCCATCAATAGCCGCCTTGATAGCATCGCTCGACAGGTACACTGTACGGCCAACCAATTGGTCGATCAAGTCAACGAGCTTGCGTTAGCACATATTGGCGATATCCTTATCATTACCCGCGATGCAACACCATGCTGGAATGAAGAATACCGAGAACCTTTACAGCAGCTCTGTCGGTCAACAAACACAGCCTTGGCTACCTTATCACTGGAGAGTAGATTATGACGACCAAGATTCCAAAACGAATTACCACCGCGATCTTTCAATCGTTAGCCGCTGGTGTCGTACCACGTACGGGCCTGGAACACATTGCCGTAGGCCGCAAAGACGAAACCAATGCACTCCTCAGTGATTTGGATGACGTAGTCGCCGACGGCGGGGCAACCTTCCGCCTGATCCTAGGCCGCTATGGCTCTGGCAAGAGCTTTCTGGGACAGCTAGTGCGCAACTACGCCCTACAGCGCAATTTCGTCGTCGCCGATGCCGATCTCAGCACCGACCGCCGCCTGACTGGTTCCAAAGGGGAAGGGCTCAATTTATATCGGGAATTGCTGAACAATATGGCGACTCGGCTCCGTCCTGATGGGAACGCCTTCGCCTCGCTACTCGAACGGTGGATTAGCGACTTACAAAGCGAGGTTATCCAACAGAGCGGACTTAGCCCTAGTTCACCCCAATTTGCCAATGCGGTCGAAAAAAAGATTCGCGCGACCATCGATCAAATGGAAGGGCTTGTCCATGGCTTTGATTTTGCCACCGTCATCAATGCCTATTGGCGTGGCCACCTAACCGCCGACGATCAGCTTCAAGGAGCCGCGCTCCGCTGGCTACGTGGCGAATATACGCTAAAGGCCGAAGCGCGTGAGGCCCTTGGCGTGCGTGTCATTATTGACGATTCCACTTGGTATGACTACATCAAATTGCTCGCCAGCTTTGTCCGCGATATTGGCTATCAAGGGCTAGTCATCTTTCTCGACGAGGCGGTAAATCTCTATAAAATTTCCCACACAATCTCGCGCGCCAACAACTATGAGCGCCTGCTCACGATCTTGAATGATACGTTGCAAGGCAAAGCAGCCCATCTGGCGATCATTGTCGGAACCACGCCGCAGATGGTCGAGGATAATAAGCGTGGCCTCTTTAGCTATGAAGCCCTGCGCACTCGTTTAGAAGAGAGCCGATACACGCGTGGGGGCTTACGCGACCTCACCGGCCCCATGATTCGGCTCGATGTACTGAGCTCGACGGAGATCTTCGTCCTCTTACAACAACTGCGTGACTTACATGGAATCCATCATAAATACGAACCATCCCTGACCGACGAACAAATTCACCACTTTATGACCGCCGTCCTCACGCGGTTGGGCACCGAACAGATGATCACCCCGCGCGAGGTCGTGCGCGACTTTGTCACTGTCCTGAATCTACTTCACCAAAACCCAACTTTAAGTTTTGATACCTTAGTAGACAGCGAGAGCTTCCAGGTAACAACCGCGCCAGATGACCCTGAAATCCTAACTGCAGCTAACGAAATTCATGATAGCGGGGAAGAAGTCAGCCCTGCCTTTGCCACCTTCCGCTTATAAGCCATGAATCCATTCTATCGCCTGGCTCCCTTTCTTCAAGACTATATCTACCGGCAGCGCTGGGAACAATTACGCCCCGTCCAGGTTGATGCCCTTCAGGCCATTCTTGACACACCGAACCACGTCCTGATCACCAGTGGCACGGCCAGCGGCAAGACCGAAGCGGCCCTATTGCCCATCTTGACTCAGTTAGATCAAAATCCAGCGGCGACCATCGGCGTGATCTACATTGGCCCCTTGAAAGCCTTGATCAATGATCAGTTTGAGCGGCTGCAAAGCATCTTGGAAGAGACCGGAATTCCCGTCCAAAGTTGGCATGGCGATATTACCCAGTCCAAGAAAAGTCGTTTTCTCAAGCAAGCCCAGGGGCTTCTACAGATCACCCCAGAGTCGTTAGAAGCCATGCTCATGAACCGCCATACCGAATTAGGACGCTTGTTTGGCGATCTGCGCTTTGTGGTTATTGATGAAGTTCATGCCTTTATTAATAGTGACCGTGGGCGGCAGGTGCTTTGTCAGTTACAGCGCCTAGCCCGCTACCAGGCAACACCAGCCCGCCGCATTGGCCTTTCGGCCACCCTTGGCGAGCCAGAGGTAGCGATGCAATGGTTAGCCGGGGGTACTGATCTGGCAATTACCTTGATTCGTGATCAGCAGCAAGAGCGTAAACTTGAATTAGGGCTCGAATTCTTTCTCCTGCCCAAAGAAAAAGAGGAAGAAAAAGAAGATCCGGAAGAGAATACACAATCGGAGCCCATCGAAGCCGCTGAACTTTTGCCCACCGCGCTAGCCACGGCCACAGAGGAGGCAGAGCACTATCCACTGGATTTTCATCAACATTTATATGCCCTGACCAAACGCGCCCACAAAACACTCATCTTTGCGAATAAACGCAATAACGTCGAAAAAATCACGGCCACGCTCAGAAACCTTGCTGCCACGAACCGTACGCCAGATTTTTATCATGCCCATCATGGCAATGTTTCTGCCGTGCTCCGTGAAGAAGCCGAAAACGCCATGCGCGATCCAGAGAGCAAAGCCTGTACCGCAGCCACGTTGACCCTGGAGTTGGGGATTGATATTGGCAATCTCGATCAGGTCCTACAAATCGACGCCACCAACTCGGTAGCAAGCTTTGTCCAGCGGCTAGGCCGTGCCGGACGCCGCGGTGGGGCCGCCCGCATGTTTTTCTATAACTGTAGACAAATACCCAATGAGCCGCGCCCATTAGGGGATTTACTTCCGTGGAACCTCTTGCAAACGATCGCCATTATTCAGCTTTACCTAGAAGAAAGATGGGTAGAGCCTCCCCAAATACCACGCTACCCCTTCAGCCTGCTCTATCATCAATCCATGAGCATCCTCAAGGCCAATACGGAATTATCACCGCCCCAGCTGGCCGAGCGCGTCCTGTCCCTTGCCCCCTTTGCAGCTGTTACCCAAGAGCACTATCGCGATCTGCTACGCCACTTAGTAGCCATTGAGCAACTGGCCCAAATGGAAACCGGAACCTTGATCATTGGGCTCAAAGGCGAAAAAATCGTCAATCATTATCACTTTTACGCCACTTTCCAAGCGCAGCCGGACTTTCAGGTATTAGCCAACTCGCGCGAAATTGGCAGCATTCCGACTGAGCCGGAGGTGGGCACCACCATCGGGTTGGCAGGCTATACTTGGCGCGTCCTCGAGATCAATCAGGAGAAGCGGATCATTTATGTAGAGCCAGCGAAAGGAAAAGCGGAAACTGACTGGTCAGGGGGTAGCATCGAGATACATACGCGCATTGTACAACGCATACGCAAAATCCTGGAGGAAGAGAGTACTTACGGCTTTTTGCAAAAGCAAGCACTAACGCAGCTAACCTGGGCGCGCCAGCTAGCAAGAAACAGTGGGGTAGTCGCACAATCGATCTTGCCCCTAAGTGGAGATCGGTATCTGATCCTGCCTTGGCAAGGGAGCCGCGTCGTCCTTACCCAAATGCAGCTCTTAGCCGCAACAGGTTATACGGTAGCCCGCAGCGATTCACCTTTTTATTATGAGATCAAGAGTAGCGGCGGTATCGAAGAGATCAAAGCCCAATTTGCGCAACTGGCGACAACACCGCCTGACCCACTTCTGCTGGCCCGCAGGCTTGCGAGAGTTGACCTTGAACGGCATAAATATGATCGCTATATTCCCGATCATTTATTACAGCAAGCCTATAGCCAAGATTTTCTGGATGTAGCGGCGGCAGCCCAAAGTTTCCAGCAGCTAGCCACAGCCTAGCAAATGAGTGGCAGGGAATGGTTGCATCGAGATGACCGGCCTTTTCAAGCGGCAGCCATCTCGTACCCAACGTCTATTGATTGACTTAGGCATTACGCAGTTGTTTGGGTGAAAAGAGAGCCGACAGGCTTTCCAAACCGGTCGGCTCTGGTCCAGGTGCGTAACTTCTATAGACTACACCATCGGCTCGAAAAAAGTTAGATCCGCGCCAAAGTTCTCCATGGCAGCGACGGCATCGCCAACCAGTTGCACGCGAATATCGCGGGTGCGGTGATGGAGCGTAATGGTTTGCTCGGCTAAGGGGAAGGCCACCGTAATCCAGCGATTGACCGGTGGCTCGGCAATAAAGAGATAACCGTTGGTGATGGTTGGCGCGGTCGTCACACCGGTTATCGCGATTTGCGTGGGTGCGACCCACGGCGGCACGCGCACGAAGAGGGGCGCGGCTTTCTTTACCCGTAGGCGGAGCGCGGGGTGGGTGTAGGGAGATTCGACTTGAATGGCATCGGTCTCATGGTCAAAGAGGAGATTCACCCAATGGCCAGCCCCATCCAACCGAGTTACCTCCCGGTAGACTTCGCAGAGCGAAGCGACAGAGCCCCCCACAAGCTCAAGTATGCCTCGGGCCGGACCCGCGAACCAAAAAAGGGAATCGCATTGTCATCCGCATTGAAGACACTTTGCATGGTTTGGCAGCCCAGCGCAATGGCGGCGCGGAGATCGGTAGTATTGACATGCTGTACTTTCAAGAGTGGTTCCTTTTTGGAAAATGGGCGAACGCAGGCAGAAGACGCTCGCCAAGGAGGGAGCAGAGCAAAGGCGAACGGAGCGGTTAGCGTTCCGTGGTCTGGGGATCAAGCGCATCGCGAATGCCATCTCCCACAAAGTTGACAGCTAGGACAAAGAGAACGGTGGTAATGGCCGGTGGCACCCACTGCCATGCATTGCGCTCCATGGTTGAGATATTGCGCGCCGTGTTGAGCATGTTCCCCCAACTGGGCGTGGGCGGCTGAACCCCCAAGCCCAGATAACTCAACCCCGCTTCTAGCAAGACAGCCGTGGCCACGCCAAAGCTGGCATAGACCAAGAGCGGGGCAAGGGCATTGGGCAGAATATGGCGTACAGCAATCTGAAAATTGGTGACCCCCAAACAGTGGGCCGCTTCTACATAAGCGCGCTCGCGCAGGGTCAAGAACTGGCTGCGCATGATGCGACAGGGTACCGGCCAGGTGAGCAGCCCAATCATCGCCATGACATTAAAGATGCTGGGACCGACCAAGGAGGCCACACAGAGCAACAAGACGATGACAGGAAAGCTCAAGACGACATCGACAATGCGCATGATGAGATGATCGATCCAGCCGCGGTAATAACCTGCTAGGGCACCGGTGACAATGCCAATCGAGCAAGAAAAGACGACGGCAACCAAGCCAACCGATAGCGAAATCCGACCACCTACCAACGTACGCGCTAGAATGTCGCGACCGATGCGGTCGGTGCCGAACCAGTGATCCACAGAGGGTGGTTGATTCATGCCGCGGAGATTTTGTTCTAGAGCGGCACTTTGGGAACCGAGCAAAGAGGCTACCACCAACAAGAGAATGATCAACAAGCCAGCCATTGCCAAACGGTGGCGGCGGAAACGACGGATGGCACGGCGCGTTGGTGATTCGGGCACATGAGCGCGCGCGGCTTGGGCCAAGAGCGTAGAACTAGATTGTGTTTGTGCGGTCATACTTATCCAAAACGAATCCGTGGATCGACAAAGGCGTATGTAATATCGGTGATGAGGTTGGCGAACAAGACCGCCACGGCCACCGAGAGGCTAATGCCCATAATGAGCGGATAGTCGCGCCCGTTAACGGCATCGACGAGCAGCGATCCCATACCAGGCCAAGTGAAGACGGTCTCGGTAATCACCGCACCGCCCACCATCTCGGGGAGGGCCAGCCCAATGATGGTGATCACCGGAATAAGCGCATTGCGAAAGGTATGGCGAAAGACGACCATGTACTCCCGTAGGCCCTTAGCGCGCGCAGTGGTTACATAGGCCGCGCGGATCACCTCTAGCATGGACGAGCGCGTATAGCGCATGAGGATCGCGTTATAGCCAAAGCCCAGGATCAACGCGGGCAGGGTCAGGTGATGGAGAAAATCCAGCAGGGTGAAGGCTTCACCCGCCGAAAACATGCCTCCAATGGGGAAGATCTTCAACTTCAGGCCAAAGAGATAGAGCCCACCCAACCCCAGCAGAAACGAGGGCGATGAAACGCCGAGAAAGGCTACGGCAGTCAGGGTAAAATCCAGCTTGGAGTATTGGCGCAGCGCCGAGAGCACGCCCAACGGGATGCCAAAGAGACAGCCAATGACGAGCGCAGCCCCCATCAACACGCCGGAAGCACGCAACGCCCGTCCGAGGGTAGCGTTGACCGGTTGACCACCGACCATGCGATAACCCAAGTTACCTTGGAGTGTCTGCCCTAGCCAGCGCATATAGCGTACCGGCGCTGGTTGATCCAAGCCGAGTTGCCGGCGTACTTGCTCACGCATCTCGGCACTCGCGCCCAATTCGGGGCGGAGATAGGCCGACACAGGGTCGCCCGGCGCTAATTGGGTAAAGGTAAAGACCAGAATGGTAATGCCAAAGAGCACGGGGATATTGATCAAGAGTCGTCGAATGATATAACGTCCCACGAATTGTACTCACTTACCTGCTAGAAGACGAAGGAACGAGAGGAAAACTGAAGACTAGAGACTGGCAACTAGAAACCGGCGACGGGAGACGTTAGTCTCTAATCTCCCGTCGCCAGTCGCCTTATGCTCTCTTTACTCGGTAATATCCCACAGCTCGGCTTGGTCGTAGTAGGAACCACCACCAGCCGCCGGGGTGAAGAGGAAGTCACTGATGCGGGTCGAGACAATGCCATAGCGCGTGGTCTGCCAGAGGAAGATCCACGGCTGGTCCTCGCCTAGGACACGGCAGGCGTCTTGGTAGATCGCGACGCGAGCCGCTGGGTCCATCTCTTTGCGCCCTTGGTCCAACAATTCATCCAATGCGGTGTTGGCATATTTATAATTGTTGCCAGGCGAAGCAGAGTAGAAGTATTGGTACGCACGATTGGGGTCGGCCCCATTCGCCCCACCGATCAAGGACATGGAGGATTCTTTGTTGTCATAGTACCGCGCACTCCAGGCCGCGCCATCGAGCGGCATGAGTTCCACCTGAATGCCGACATCGGCCAGGTTCTGCTGGATAACGGTCATGACATCTTGCGACAATTGATCGTTGTAGTAGGTGTCAAAGGGAATGGTACCCAAAGCGGCCAGATCCACACCGAGTTCGGCCAACAGTTCTTTGGCTTTTTCAGGGTTGTAGTCATATGGCTCAATGTCAGCTGGGTAGTAGATCGGGTTGCCATAGAGACAGGGCACCGCGGTGGCCGCGCCGCCATAGAGGCTTTCGATGATCGAAGCGCGATCAATGGCGTAGAGAATCGCTTGGCGGAATTTGGGGTCGCCAAAAACCGGATTCTTTTCAGGGTTCAGCGTAATCGCGTTATCGACCTGGGAAGGGCCAGGGTGGATGACCGCATTGGCGTTTTGCGCTTCGCGTTCAACTTCATCACTGGTCAGATAGGTGAAGTCGATCTCACCAGCATCAAAGGCCAGGAGCGCGGTAGCGGGGTCTTTGAACTCCCGCCGAATCAACCGATCCAGCTTTGGTGCACCGCGCCAGTAAGCATCAAAGCGCACCGTTTCAATATATTGGCCTTCGACATAGCTGGTAAACTTAAAGGGGCCTGTCCCAATCGATTGGGTAGCCCAGTAGTCGCTTTTATCGACTTGATCACGCGCCACTTCGCCTAAGCTGGCTTTTTGCACGATCCAGGTTTCGGCCAACACGTCCAAGAAGGGTGCGCTAGGACCGTCCGTGGTCACTTGCAGGGTCGTCTCATCGACAGCGACCAGCCCACTAATGCTTTCAGCAGTGCCATCAATGTAAGCCTGGGCACCGGCAATGACGCTCAGGGGGGCGGCTTGCCAACAGGTGGTATTGGGATCCACACAGACTTCGACGGAGAAGATCACATCGTCGGCAGTAAAAGGCGTGCCATCATGCCAAGTGACGCCTTGCCGCAAGTTCAAGGTCCAGACCAACCCATCATCCGAGACGCTCCAGCTTTCGGCTAGATCGGGCAGGATCTCCGTATAGTCCAGATTATAGGTCACCAGATGGCTGAAGATCTTGTTAAACCAGTGGTAGCCACCGCCAGCACTCAACGGATTAAGAAACTCAATGGGATTACAGCAGGGGCCAACCCACGCGCCCGTCATCACCTTTTCGCCCGCGGCGGCGGGTGCCGATGACTCTGCTGCTGGCGTGGCGGCGGCTGTTTCGCCACTGTCAGCCGGGGCACTTGGGGCCGGGGCACCTGGCGCACAAGCGCTAAACAGTAAGCTGCTAACCAGGCCCAGGACCAGCAGCCATTCATATTTCCGCCGCCGTGACCGATTTACCGTATGATGCATAATTTACTCCTCTTGCGGGCTCGCCGAGCAAGCCAAACGAGCCCTAGCTTTGCTACAAATAATTGCGCCACCTTCGGGGAATGAGCCGTAGCCTACCTAAGCGACAAAAAATTGTCAAATTGCCAAAATCGTTTCGCGGCCAGCCAAACTGACAGGTTATCTTGCATTAGCCAAGTTGGGCCTGAGCAATAATATCCACTCCCACCAACTCACTCCAAGCGTGCAGAAGCTGTTTGGTCACACTTCCCACCTGACCATCACCCACGGGCAGCCCATTAAATTTTGTGGCGGGCATGATGCAGTAGGGTGTACTTGTGAAAAAGGCTTCGTCCGCCGTATAGATATCATAGGGTTGGAAATCAGTCACTTGCACGGGAATGGCAAGTTGAGCCGCTAGTTCGAGCACTGTGGCGCGACTGATCCCGGCCAACGCGCTGCGGGCATGGGGCGTTTTGAGGACGCCTTCGCTGTAGATGAAAAAGTTCCCGCCCTTGTTCTCGGCCACATTCCCATGAATATCGAGGAGAATACTCTGGGCCTGTGGATCGACCAATTTCGCTTCCATCTCGGCCAAGGTATAGGCCATACGACTCCGGTTTTTGATGCGCGCGTCCAATGATTCCGGTGGGATGGCGCGACTAAAGGGGGTCACAGCGTGGCAGCCTTCGGTGTAAAAGCGCGCCCAATCCTTGAGCAAGAGCGGCGCCGTGTGAATGATAATCGTCGCTTGGGAACGTTGCTTGGTCGGGTCCGCGCCCGCGACAAAGAGACCGCGTGAGATATTGTGAACCAACCAAAGATCCATTTTGGGATCAACCTTAGTCACATTGGTCTCTAAGACTTGGCTGGATAACTCCACCATTTCGGCTGGGGAGAGCCCCGGGTCAATCCGGGTGACTTTGAGGGACTTATAGAGGCGATCGACATGCTCCTTGAGCTTAAAGGCTTGATGACCAAAGGTACGGGTCGATTCGGTCACGGTATCCCCTAGCATCACCGCGGCATCAAAAATAGAAATTTTGGCTTCGGGCGCGGGAATCCATTCACCGTTGAGATAGACAAGATGGCTAGCGCTGTTGATTGTCATGAATGCTCCTTTTACAAGCAAGTTTTTTTCTTACCCAATTTTTTATTGTACGTCAGCTCCGCAAAGCGGCGCAACCAGCTTTTGCAACACCACGTCCACGTGAATAAACCATGAAGAGGCCAGAAACTACACCACTTACTCAGAGCAATGGCGAACCCCCAACAAGCAGGGTTAAAACCCGCGACTGACCGCGAAAAGCGCCTGCGGGCGCTTTTCGCGGTTAGCCACCGGATTGATCCGGACGCGATCACCAAGTTCGCGATGGCCCTGACCACTTACTTTTTCGGGGTTGACAACGTGCCAGAACCCTGCTACAATCATGGTCATCCAAATAAAATTAGATGACAAAATAAATTTAGATGACAAAATAAATAAGATGACCAAAGAGACTACGATGGAGCAGAATAACCAACCCATTAACCTTGAACCTGCCCAAGAGCTGCTTATTCAGAATCTTGATACGCTCAAGGTGCTCTCGGATGCGCTCCGTTCGCGGCTGGTCGATCTACTCCGGCGCGAGCCACAGACCGTGAAACAATTGGCGGCTGTGCTGGAAACGGTCCCCAAGAAGTTGTACTATCATATCAATTTGCTAGAGCAGCATGGCTTGATCCGGGTGATCCAAACGCGGCTAGTCTCTGGCATTGTCGAAAAGACCTATCGTGCCACAGCCTATCTATTTTTGTTTGAGGATGAGGTCTTTGCCGCCAACACCACCGATGAAAGTGGGCTGCCCTTGGGTACAGCCCTTCTCTTTGAAAGTACCAAAAATCAATTGGCCCAAAGTGTCGCCGACCAGATCGTCGATCTACACGAAGCTGTGTTATCGCAACGGCGATTGCTCTCGACCTGGAACATGCGCCAGCTTACCGCTGCGCAAGCCGAAGTTTTCTATACGAAGTTAGCCGCTTTGATCCAAGAATTTGAAGAGCTACCGTTCGTCCCGGCTGCGGAAGAAGCCCAAGCCTATCGCCTCTTCCTAACCCTCTTTCCCATCCGTAGGCATCTACAGCCACCCATTAGTAGTGATGGGGCGGGAGGAAAAAACGCGGCGAATGAACGCTAAAAGGCGCTAGCTGGGGTACGGCCCCGGTTAGCGCGAATGCCAGATTTAAGTTTTACGCGTATAAGCACCGTCATTGCCCTGTCATTGAAGGGTAAATTCGTCGTCAGAATGGAAAAGCTATGCAAGACCATCCGCAAAACCAAGCAACCGTGGCACTTGGCATCAATGCCGATTTTTGGAAATTCTGGACAGGCCAGACAATTTCTAACTTAGGCACTTCGTTTACGGCGTTTGCATTGCCCTTGCTCATCTACAAGCTCACCGGCTCGGCGCTCAATTTGGCGCTGGCAAGCGTCGCCACCTTTTTGCCCTATCTACTCTTTGGCCTAGTGATCGGGGCCTGGGTCGATCGGCTCGACCGCAAACGGGTGATGATCGGGGCGGATCTGCTCAACACGGTCATCCTGGCGTCGCTGCCCCTGCTGGCCATGGTTGATATGCTCTCGCTTTGGTGGATCTACGCCGTGGGCTTCCTCACGTCTACCATAGGCATTGCCTTTCAATCAGCCGAATTTGCAGCCATTCCGAGTTTGGTGAATCGCGCCGATCTGGTAACGGCCAATGGTCGCATCCAAGCCAGCTATTCAGCCGCCCAGATTATTGGCCCGTTGTTGGCGGGCGTGTTGATCACGCTCATGCCGATCTATGATCTGCTCCTCCTCGATGCCGCGACCTTTCTGGTTTCGGCGGTTGCGCTAAGCCTGATCCGGCGGAGCTTTAACCTGGAGAGCACCGAGAAAAGCGCCCACAGCATTCGACAGGATATCGTAGAGGGTTTGCGCTATGTGATTGGCCACCCTGTCTTGCGCAATATCTCTTTGATGATGGCGCTGGTCAACTTTTTTGGCAGCACAACCCAAGCCCAGCTAGTCCTCTTTGCCCAGCAACGGCTAGGTGCCAGCGATAGCCAGGTTAGCTACCTCTATTCCGCAGGGAGCGTCGGGATTGTGTTGCTCTCGTTGACAGCCGGTGTGCTGCGCAAACGGTGGTCCTTTAGCACCGTCGCGCTCGGGGCGTTAATGCTACAAGGGCTGCTACAGATGGGCTTTGCCCTCACCACCACCTATTGGGCAGCCCTAGTACTTTGGGCTCTTTTTAGTGGGTTGAGCATTCTTTTTAATATCAATACCGGCAGTCTGCGCCAGGCCATTGTACCCAACCATCTGCTGGGCCGAGTGATGACCATCGCGGGGGTGCTGGCGTGGTCGGCGATTCCGCTTGGCACCTTCTTGGGTGGGCTGGCCATTGAAAGAAGTGGGAACGTCGCGCTTGTCTATCTGGTGATTGGCCTCGTCACCTTTCTAATCCCGCTCGGCTTTGCCTTTACCCCCCTCGGCCACGCCGAGCGCTATCTACCGGCCCCCGACACAACCGCTACGCCCGTTGTTGCCCAGGAAGCCGCGATCTAGCCAGGGCTACCGCCAAGCGGGTACGCCTAGGCGGAGTAGAAGCGATCCGCGACGCTATCTTGAGCAGTAAGCGAGTAGGTGAGCAACCCCAGCCGTGCTACAATCAAGGACACTAGATGATATCATAGGCTCTAGGCAAGAGAGCTGTCAGCTTTGGAAAGCCTGACAGCCCGCCTACGGTCTCCGCAACCAAGGGAATGACAGTAAGACTATGTCCAAAGTCTGGCTACCAGGCGTTGGTCAACTCGTTGTAAACCATATCGACGCGTGGAGTGTCACCGGCTTTGTGGGTGCCGTTGCCCTCTTGGCGCACCATCAGTTTACTTTCCCCAATCTGCTGCTCCTCTTGGCCCTCATGGTAGGATACTGGCAGGCGTTTGTCCTCAACGACTATTTTGACGCCCCCTTCGACCAGGCGACGCCCCAGAAAGCCCGTTATAATTTTTTTGTCCAACAGCCACAACAAGGACGCGCCTTGCTGCGCCTGCTCGTTCCGGTCAACCTAGGCATTACCTGGGCCTTTTTGCAATATGGCTGGCGCGGCCTGGGCATCCTCCTACTCTGCTTTGGCATCATGTGGGCCTATTCTGCACCGCCGTTGCGCATCAAAGGCCGCCCCGGCTGGGATCTACTGATTCATGGCCTCTTTGTCGAAACCTTTCCCTATTGGGTCTGTCTCTATCTCCCCGGCATTTCTTGGGAAATTTTCGACTATGTGCTGCTCAGCTTTCTCTTGTTGGCCTCCCTGACAGCGCAGTTAGAACAACAGCTACGTGACTTTGACATGGATCGCCGCTATGCGCGCACCTTTGCCACTGTTCTAGGCCGCCGACCAACCGCTGCTCTGCTTCAAATCGGCACGGCCCTATTGATTGGGGTAGGCATCACCGCGACAAGTGTTGGGATCATTCCCTGGCGCTTTGCCCCTTTCGGCTTGATCGGGCTGCCAGTCATGCTGCACCGTTTTTTCCGACCGGTTACAAGGGGACGCCCCTTATGGCTCTCTTGGCTAGCCCTCAGCGTCGCCGCATTCTATCTCGGTTGGCTACTGCTGAATGGATAAAATTAGGACGCGGCGGAACGCGGATTTATTCTTATCCGCGTTCCGCCGCGTCTATCCGCGTCCGCTATAAAATCGTCTGCCGTTACTCATTCAGGTGGGCAGCTTCGGGCATAACAGGTAGGGTAATGGTAAAGGTTGCGCCTTTGCCAGTTTCGCTGGTCACGCCAACCCGGCCACCGTGCGCCTCGGCAATATATTTAACAATCGCTAGGCCCAGCCCAGAACCACCAGAGGCGCGCGTCCGTGCTTTGTCGCCACGATAGAAGCGATTCCAGAGATAGGGCAGATGCTCGGCGGAAATTCCCGGGCCATTATCCGCCACCATAATCTGCGCCACCCCATCAGAGCGCCGTAGCCGTACCTCAACGGCAGCCCCTGCCGGTGTATGGTTGGTGGCATTCTCTAACAGATTCCGCAGCAACTGCGTCAGACGTTCGGGATCGCCATTGATCAACGCGGGCGCTTCGATGGTCGTGGATAGATGATGCTCCGGCGCTTGGCGGGCCGCGGTGGCAACACTTTGCTCAATCAGTTGATCCAGCCGCACCGGCACATGGGCGATGGTCTGCGCCACATCGGCTTGGGCCAACAGGAGCAGATCGTTGACCAAACGGCGCATGCGTTGGGCTTCGGCGGTGGCCTCTTGGAGGGATAGTTCACGCTCAGCTGCCGAGAGATCGCGGCGCAGCAGGTTTAGGTTGGCAAGTACCACCGTCAACGGAGAGCGTAGTTCATGGGAGGTATCGGCAATAAACTGGCGCTGTTGGGTAAGCGTCTGTTCAACAGTGGCAATCAACTCGTTGAGTGTTCTGGTCAATTGGCCTACTTCATCCCGGCGGCGGGGTACGGGAACCCGTTCTTGGTACTGCCCCGTGGCGGCCACCGACGCGGCGGTACGCGTCAGGCGGGCAATTGGCGCCAGCGACCGTGCCGTGAGCAAGGCGGCTCCCCCCACCGCCAAAATCAAGGCAACGGCACCGCAGAGCAGCAGCAAATTGCGGGCTTGGGCCAGGGTACGTTGCATAGGTTCCAGCGAATCAGCCACGAGCAGGAAATCCCCGGGCTGATCCAACTCATTCACGGCCATCACCAGCAAGCGCAGTTCTTCATCCGCTTCGGCCAACACGGTATCAATGACCGTGCGCCCCTGTTGGGCTGCCTCTAATAGCTCCGGACGCACCGGCAAGCGCTCACCCGGAAGGTTGGGGGAGACGGCCAGCACTTGGCCGGTCGGGCTTAACAGCTCTACATAGATGCCTGGGGCAGCAAATTCGACCAAAGGCGAGGGGGCCAGCAGATCAGCCGTATCCTCATCCCCAGCCGTCGCCAACCGTTGGCTGACAAAGGCCGCGCGTTCTTGCAATTGCCGGTCGATTTCGGCGAGCAGATTCTCCTGGAGAAAGAGATAAAAGACCAACGCGAAAAGAAACAAGGTCACGCCCGTCAGTAAACCAGTCAGCAAAGTCAAGCGTAGGCGTAAGGACATGCATGGTCCTCCTCTTACCCTTCCCGCAGCGCATAGCCCGCGCCGCGCAGCGTCTGAATCAACCGCGGTTCCCCGGCGGCCTCCATTTTCTCGCGGAGGCGGCCAATATGCACTTCGATGGCATTGCTTTCTACATAGCTGCTGCCCCACACATGATCCAAGATCTGCTCGCGCGTGAGCACCCGACGTGGATGGCGCAGAAAGAGGAGGAGCAGTTCATACTCACGCGCGGTCAGCTCCATAGCCCTTTCACCACGAAACGCCTCACGCGTCGCCAAGTCCAGCCGTAGATCGGCAAAGGTGAGAAGATCTTCACCTACCACTGGTTGCACACGGCGCAGCAGGGCCCGAATGCGCGCCAATAGTTCATCAAAGTCAAAGGGTTTGACCAAATAGTCATCCGCGCCACTATCCAACCCCGCAATGCGATCCGGCACAGCATCGCGCGCCGTCAACATCAGGATCGGAGCCTGCATCCCCATGCGCAGCCGACGGCAGATCTCTAGCCCATCGATGCCCGGCAACATCACATCGAGCACAACCAGATCCGGCGGCTCAATGCGCGCCAGTTGGAGCGCCTGGGTACCGTCTTCGGCCACTTGCACGGTATAGCCTTCAAAGCGCAGACCACGGCTCAGGACACTACGAATTTTGGGATCATCATCTACTACTAAAATTGTCGTCATCGGCTCTCCAGCAGCAGGGTTAAAACCCACCGCGAACCGCGAAAAGCCGCCGCAGCGGCTAGCCTGTCAACAGAACCTAGTCAATTGTCAATGATCAACAGCCAATTGTCAATGGCTAGGGAGCACCGGTGGCGGGGCCAGTATAGCACAGATGTCAGTAAAATTTTAGTAGCGCTTCATCTTGGCGTCAGCTTTGGCTGCTACAATCAACCCTGACTACGACAGTCACACGATGGGCGTAGCGATGCAGGGGGTGCGTTTCTTTATGTTGATCGCGGAGAAGACGGCATCGAAACTCACCTTTTGCACCGCTACGCCCACCATTCTTTGACCAGACTTGTGGTTGCACGTTCTGCCAATAGGCTGCGTCGCGGCCGCGCTTACATGATCTTGCTTGGAGGGAAAATGAACGGGATGAACTCACTCAGAACCACCATTCTCCTTGCCACCTTAACTGGACTCCTGATCTTCATTGGACGTTGGCTAGGTGGTACAGGTGGCATGGTTTTTGCCTTTATGATGGCCATTGTCATGAATGGGGGGGCCTATTGGTTTTCCGATAAGCTCGCGCTCAGCATGTCCGGAGCGCGGGAAGTGACGGCAGAGGAAGCACCCCAGTTACATGGGTTGGTGGGTGAATTGGCCCGCCGCGCCGAAGTGCCGATGCCACGGGTCTATCTCATTGACTCCGAAGCGCCCAATGCCTTTGCCACTGGGCGCGACCCGGCGCATGGTGCCGTGGCTGTCACCAGTGGCATTATGCGCCTGCTCAATCGCGACGAACTAGCCGGTGTAATCGCCCACGAATTGGGGCACATCAAAAATCGTGACACCTTGATTAGTGCCATTGCCGCGACGGTGGCGGGTGCGGTGACGATGATCGCCAATATGGCCCAGTGGGCGTTGATCTTTGGTGGCTTTGGCGGCAGTGATGAGGAAGAAGGAGGCGCGGGTGGCTTGGTCGGTGGCCTCTTTATGATTATTCTTGCGCCGATTGCCGCAACCCTGGTTCAGTTGGCGATCTCGCGCACGCGTGAGTATGGGGCCGATGCCGCGGGCGCGCGCATTGCTGGCGATCCGATTGCCCTGGCCTCGGCCCTGCGCAAGCTCGAAACCTGGAGCACGCGTACACCGCTGGCTGTCAACCCAGCAACCGCCCACATGTATATCGTCAATCCGTTGACAGGTCGCGCGCTGGCGGGTCTCTTCAGCACCCACCCGCCCACCCAAGAACGGATTACCCGGCTGGAACAAATGGCCCTGGGCCAGAACGTGATCAGCTAAGGAGTTGGGATATATAGCGGGCGTGTCATCAGAAGCCTGACAGGTTTTTCAAACCTGTCAGGTCTAAACGGCGCATATCCCCGCAGCAAACTATCGCTAAAAGATCACCAGCGCCCGCGCCACATTGCCTTGTTCCAAAGCGGCAAAGCCATCGTTGATCTGCGCCAGCGGTAGCCGCATAGTCATCATTTCGTCGAGGAAGAGTTTGCCCTCCATATAGAGATCGGCTAGGCGGGGAAAGTCGAGCCGAGGGCGGCTCATGCCATAGGAGGTGCGGACAATTTCACGCTCGCCCATCAACAAGGTAAAGGGCAAGGTGATCTCCTGGCCCACCGGCGTCTTGCCCAAGATCACCACGCGTGCCCCAGGGCGAGACGCTTCTAAGGTTTGGCGTAAGGTGATATTGTGACCGGCGGCCTCAATGGCCGTATCTGCGCCACGGCCTTGGGTCAGCTTACGCACGACCGTCACCGGGTCCACCTGGGACGAATCCACCACATGGGTTGCCCCCATCTGTTTTGCCCATTCCAACTTAAGCGGATTGATGTCCACACCCACAATCACCGATGCGTTACAGAGCCGTGCGCCTTGAATGGCACTCAACCCAACCGCGCCACACCCAATGACCACCACACTCGAGCCGGGCTTGATCCGCGCCGCATGCACTGCCCCACCATACCCCGTCATCACTGCACAGCCTAACAGCGCAGCGCGATCCAGTGGGAAATCCTTACGCACAGGCACCGCCGCCTGTTCAGGAATGATATTATATTCCGCGTGCGAGGAGACCAAGCTATAGTAATAGACCGGTGCGCCATTGCGCGTCATACGCGTGGTACCGTCAAAGAGAAGGCCCGCCGCGTTGGCTTGGCGCGCCTCTTCACAAAGAATCGGCTGGCCCTGATCACAATAGAAACAGTGACCACAGTTGGGGCTCCAGGAACAGACCACATGGTCGCCAACCTTCACGCGCGTAACGCCAGGGCCGACGGCATCGACCACGCCAGCGCCTTCATGGCCGATCACCGCGGGTAGATTCACCGGCTGAAAGCCATGCATCGTTTCCCAGTCGGTGTGGCAGAGACCACTGGCAGCAAGCTTGATCCGCACTTCGCCCGGGCCGGGATCGCCGATTTCGATCTCTTCAACGCTCAATGGCCCCGGCGTGGCATTGAGAATGGCTGCTTTCATTTTCATCGTCAACTCCTCATTGAGTAGGCTTTCGCGGCAAAAGTGTTGGTCACCCGCTCGCCATTCATGGGCGCTTCCCCCGCGCGCAGATTGCGGGAAAAGAGTACATAACGCTGGAGGGGCTTGAACCGTTCTGCCGAGCCATCTTTTCCGTCTATTGGCTGCGTAAGTAGGATAACCAGCATGGTACACCGTCATCGTACATGGAGGCGCTTAGGTTGTCAATGAAGCAGAAACGCGCCCTGAGATGAATCCTGAGATGAACCCCAAGATGAACCCCAAGATGAACGTCGGGACAAGCCTATATTGATGATGCCATCCTAGACATTAGCCACGCCTGGAGTTGGGCTGGATCAACACCAAGTTCGCGTAGAATGGTCATCCCCATCCCCTTTCCCTCTTGCAGGAGTCCTAACAGAAGATGCTCAGGGCCGATCGCCCGTTGGCCGCCCTGTTGGCTGGCAGTAACCGCAAGGCTCAACACCGTGGCGACGCGCGGGACAATCATGGGTTCTTCGCCGGTTGGCGTATCGCCGCGGCCAACCAACCGATCCATTGCCGCGTCGATCTGGGTCAGTTGGACATGTTGTTCTTGTAGGAGATGCGCAACCAGGCTCGCTTGATCGGCCATGAGGCCATAGAGTAGATGCTCCGTGCCGATATAGTTATGGTGACGTTCCGTGGCGCTGGCGCTAGCCGCCAGTAAAGCCAAGCGCGCTGACGGCGTGAAGGTACGATCACGCTCCTGCACGATCTGATCCCGCCACCCAAGGGCCTGTTGCAAGTGGTGAGCTTCGTTTTGTAACCACGGCTCGACGGCAAAATTGGCGGGCAGCACCTGGCCGACATCTTGCAGTAATTGGGTATCAACACGAATCGGGCTCTGCATATGCAAAGCGAGGGCAATCGCGTCGCTAGGACGAGCCTCTACTTCTTGAACGCGATCACCGTTGCGAAATTGTGCGACCGCCAAAAAGAGATGATTTTTGAGGGAGGTAATCTGTACTGCTTCCAGCGTTATTGCTAACGCCGGTAAGAGCTCAGCAACCGAACGATAGACCGATGGCGGCACCGGAAGAGCACCCTGTACGCAGTGCTGAATTTGCGCCCCTTCCGCAGCGCCAACCCACATCTGTAGATAGCGGTGTCCGGCAGTGTCGAGCAAATAGAGCACATAGCGACCAGTCTGTTCGACCTTGAGAAGACGAAGTTCAGTCATCAGCGTCATGGTTGGCTCCCTTTCTGTACCTAGGTTCATGAATAGCGGCGTATGGGATAGCAGTTGCAGATGGCGCACCAGATAGTGCTGCAACTGTTTACGCGATTGATAGAGTCGTCCCTTGATGGCATTGGGGGATGCGTCAAGTGCAATAGCAATCTCATCGATTCGTAGCCCTTCATAGTAGAAAAGCCAGGTAGCCATGCCATTTTTAGGCGATAAGGCAGTTAGCGCTTGCTGAAGCAGGGCGGCCTGTTCTTGAGCTTCTAGCAGGGTTAATGGTTCACTGAGGGATGACGCGACATAGTCACCAACCGCAAAGCGATCAGCCGTAGTAAGTTGAAGTTTCGGACTACGCAGCCAAGTACGGCAGACATTGCGGACAATGCCATAAAGCCATGGTGCAAAGCGCGTAGGATCGCGCAGCCGACCCACGCCCAAATAAGCTTGCAACATGGCCTCTTGCGTCAGTTCATCGGCGATTTCTGCATCAGCCACCATGTGGCGCGCCAGGTAACGGGCGGTTGCCAAGTGGCGTTCGACTAGTGCACCAAAAGCGTCTTTATCCCCCGTGCGTGCAGCATTCACCAAGGCCACCTCAGTTTTCTGATCCACAGTTTCTCCTTGGGATAGTTTGCTACATAGACTATCGACTGCTGCTATAAAGTCGCAAAACTGGGCCAAAAGGTTAGAAATTGATGTAAAATCGGTAACTATCGTCACGCAGCACGCTGATTTGATACGCTGTAACAAAATCGCAAGTTTTCACAAACGCCAAAAAGGTGTACAATAGCTAAACTAGCACCCAACTTTGTTAAAATGTCATACAAAGGAATAGCTATCGGCTATTCAAGAGATTGACAGCAATGCCAAAACTCTATATAATTTGCGTTAATAATTATCAAGTTGATCATAAAAATTCGATTTTTGGATAGGTCATGGAAGCAGCTGCTTATTTGTTATCAACAAGCATTGCTCCAGATAGTCCGCCAATCGATGAGCAAGAGCATATGCAGACATTTTGTGGATTAACAACGGATGGGATGCTAGAATATTTAGCAGCCATTCATAAATTAGGACAACATGGGGATAAAGTGACGACTTCGGCGCTTGCGGAGCGGATGCACGTATCGCCAGCCGCAGCAAGCAGTATGCTCAAGCGCCTCGAAGAATCGAGCTTTGCCGAACGTTCTGTCAGTGGTGGGATCACCCTCACCGAACAAGGACGCTTAGCCGCTTTACAACTGATCCGTCGCCATCGCTTATTGGAAGTCTTTCTGATCGACGTGATGGGGTATACTTGGGATCAGGTAGATGTGGAGGCGCATAGCCTTCAACATGCGATTAGCGCACACTTTGAAGACCGCATGGATGAGTTGTGCCACTATCCAACGCACTGCCCCCATGGCGATCCTATTCCGCGCAAGGATGGCACCATGCCCACCGATCCGTTGATTTCGGTGATGAAGTTGGAGCCAGGCCAACGGGGTGAATTGCGCCGGGTCGGCAGCACCGATGCCCGCGTCTTGCGCTATTTGGCCCAGCTCGATTTGGTGCCAGGGCACAAGGTCAAGTTAGTCGAAAAAGCGCCTTTTAGCGGTCCGGTTACGCTCGAAGTCTTTCATAGCGAGCAGCTCAGCGGCATGACGAAAATTGTGGGCAGTGAACTCGCCGATCAACTCTTTGTCCGCCTCTAATCATCATGACTGAATCAGTAGAGAAAATCCGCCGGTACGCCAGTGCCGGCGGTATTGTTATTGATGGGCAACGGATGCTTTTATTGGATCGCCCCAGCCGGCAAGAGGTACGCCTGCCCAAAGGACATATTGATCCCGGCGAAACGCCAGAGGTGGCCGCCTTGCGCGAGACGCAAGAAGAAAGTGGCTACTGCGACCTAATCATTGCAGCGGATCTAGGTCACCAAGTGGTTGGCTTTGAACACCAAGGCCAGCACTATCTTCGCACCGAATATTATTTTCTGATGACGTTGGGTAGTGAGCAACAGAGTGAACGCCCCGCCGAGGATCAGGCACAATTTCAAGTTCGGTGGGTTCCGCTAGCCGAAGCAGTTGCTAAGTTAACGTTTGAGGCTGAAAAGAGAATGGCGCAGCGAGCCATTGACGCCTATGCCCGCTTGTAAACGGCGGTATCTCACAGCTTGTGCAAAGCAGCCATCCCCGAGCTAGGCCAACATAGCTTGGCAACTAACCCCTGAGCACTTCTATCCACATCACTGGAGATACCGCGTCAAGGCTCACCATCATGTTCATGAGTGGGATAAAAGGAAGATCAATTCTTATATCGATAAACGATACGCCCGCGAGTTAGGTCGTAGGGGCTCATTTCAACTTTGACCTTATCGCCGAGCAAAACACGGATATAATATTTGCGCATTTTGCCGGAAAGATAGGCGAGTACCGTATGACCATTATCCAGTTCCACCCGGAACATTGCGTTGGGTAACGTATCAACAATCTTTCCTTCAAAAACTACTGTTTCTTCAGCCATGTAGCTCCATTCTGACAAATAAATTAGCTTCAATCCTGCCGACTGTATACAAAAGAAAATCAGCAGTAGCGAAGCTATTCTTGGCTCATTTTCTCTTGCACACCCTGTGACCATTTGTGCACTAGCAAGCAGCGCACAAATGGCCGTTTTCGTAAAAGTTCTTACGGATGCAGGGGAAGACGTTGTGACTTCCGAATCGCCTTTTGGCGCTTGATCCGCTTGACTTCACTCTTGGACGTAAACCAGCGCTTCTGCCGAACAATCGGGAGAATGCGGGCCTCCGCCACGGCTTTGCGGAACCGACGCAGCAAACTATCTTGTGACTCACCTGGTCGTAAATCTACGCTCATTCGCTCTCACCTCCTTTCAAGGAAATGGATGATCGGGGTTCTGTTGCCATTGGTGATGGCTAGACCTGAGAGCTTTTGAAAAGCTCTCAGGTCGCGCTAACGTCATTCATTAAATTCAGAACAAAATAGAACCTGCCAGAGAGATAAACATTCCCCCTCTGACAGGTCTAGAGTAGACAATGTAACAACGATTGCAAACGAATTAAGATTATACTTGATCGTTGCCAATCGTAAAAATTCACTCAGCAGTTAAATGGGTGAGAAGAGGTCCCACTCGATAAGCAAGAGCGCCCTAGGCTTCATCACTGCCATTGCTAGCACCCTCGGCTTGGCGTCGGCTCAAGCCAATCCGCTGACGCTTGGCGTCAACCCGCAGGACTTTGACTTTGACTTCATCGCCAGCGGCTACCGTCCTGAGCGGCTCGGCCACGGCAATGTCGGCCAGCTCGCTAATATGGATCAACCCTTCGACCCCAGGCTCTAGCTGCGCAAAGGCCCCAAAGTCCACCACGCGGGTAATTGTACCCGCCACAACATCGCCGGGATGATAGCGCTGCTCAATGCTGTCCCACGGGTTCGGCAAGGCGCGCTTGCGGCTAAGCGCAATCCGCTGCTCTTTCGGGTCGAGACGAATCACCTGAACCTGAATCTTCTGACCGACCGTCAGTGCTTCACGGGGGTGCGTAATCGGCGACCAACCGATCTCGCTGACATGTAACAACCCATCGGTGCCACCGATGTCGACGAATGCGCCAAAGGGGCGTAGGTTGCGCACTTCGCCTTCAATGATGTCGCCCACTTTCAGGGTTGAGAAGAGCTCTTCGCGGCGGCCATCGCGATATTCGCGTTCGGCCAACATTTGCGACATGACTAAGCGGCGGCGACGGCGATCGACTTCGATCACTTTCAGCCGCATATCATGACCAATATAGCCTTCCAGTTCCGTACGCCGTTGATCTTCGCTCATATTGCGCGGCATATCAATGACGTGGGAGGCTGGAACAAAGCCTTTCAGGTGGCGAAATTCGATGGTTAACCCACCTTTGTTATAGCCAATCACTTTGTGGGTAACAATCTTGCCACTGTCCAGCAATTCCTGGGCATCGATCCAATCACGCTGTTGCAGCGCATCTGCCATGCTCAGCTGAAAGGTGCCATCATCTTCGGGTGGCCGACTGACAACCACGTCCACCACTTGACCCACATGAAGATTTTTGACAAACTCTGGATCTAATTTCGCTAGATCAGATTGGGGAATGACCCCATCTCGTTTACTGCCAACATTGACGAGCAGTTCGTTCTGTCTGATCTCCACGATAACCCCTTCGCGTAAATCACCGCGCTCGGGGAGATCAAAGTCTGTATCCGCCTCGAGATATTTTTCAAAGATCTCGAGATCAGATGCATCTTGCATACCGGCTTCATTCAGCTCTGATGGATTTGATTGATTTGGGTTTGCCTCAGTCTGAAATTGTTCAGTCTGTCTTGGATCATCGTGATGAAATGCCGCTTCCGCCATGGGTACAATTGCTCCAAATAACATGATGGCGAGGTCGGAAGCCATTTGCTGACTATAGACCCCAGGAAATTTGCATATTGGCCTTTCTAGTAAACCCTAACCACACTCTATTGCTGCCGATATTGCTGCTGATTTCTGGGATGATACGCTTGCGAATGAACTTTCAACAACCTAGCACGGATTCTTTTGCCCCTGATACGATCATTATACCAGGGTCGCGGCCCGGCGTCAAGGAAATATTTTTGGCAATTTTCGCCAAAAGCTACAACCTTAGGTACACCTTAAGATTTTCCCAGACGCGCGCCAGTGTAACACTTTCGGCCGCTTGGATAGTTTTCTTACTATAGCGTGCGCGCACGAAAGCTTCTGTTAGCTTTTGTACAGCTCTTGGGTCTCTTCTGTCATTTTCATCCGCTTTGCTTACAGGTGGCTCACTGGCGGGTACGGCTTGCGCCTCTCCATCGTCTGTAGTATCACCTTCAGCGGCCGCACTTTGGGCGGGCGGGGCCAAAGCGGCGGCCAAGCGTGGGGCAAATTGGTCGGGCGTTTCACTATTCGAGCGCACGATGCCGCGTGCCTTGGCTTCTTCTAGCATACTCAGATAAAAGTAGCGGACCTGTTGGGTTGGGTCCAGCCGCCGCCAGTCGAGGCCACGTTTGGACCAATGCACCAGCGCCACTTCAGCGTCGGTCGGGCTCTCGGTCACACGCCCAGGGAGGAGCGTACGTTGCCATTGCCGCACACGGCCAAAGAGCTGTCGCCACCGCGCGCGCAACAGCTGCCAGAAGGTGAGCAACCAGGTGAATTGCACCCCCCGATCACTGAGGTAGATATAAGCCGCATAGCCCAGAATTAACGCCATACTGATCCAAAAGAGCGCGCCGCCGGTCCATTCAGGCAATTGGGCCGTTGCTGGTGGGAGCGCATCCATGGTGGGGGCTGGCGGTGGGGGCGGGGCTTCCGGGGGTGGGGCTTCGGGAGACTCACCCATAATCAGCGCCATCAAGACCAAAAAGAGCCCCATGATAAAGCGAAACATGCTGAGCAATAGACCAATGACAAAACTGACCGCGCCAAAGAGAATCTGCCCAAGGAGAAAGGTCCCCCCCAGTGGCAGCAAGGTCGCGAACAAGCCGATCAGGATCAGTAGCAGCATGACATAGAGAGGCCATTGGCGTAGCACATTTTCGCTGGAAGGCAGCCGCTCGAGCAGCCAGCGGGTCCGCAGCAAGGCGAGCTGCCCTTGGCTCACCAAGACCAGCCCCGTCAAAAAGTAGATCACAATTGCAGCGATCACCGTCGGCGCAATATTCTGTTGCGCTAGGGTAAAAAAGCCCGCATTGGTCGGGCGCTCGATCTGTAACCCCGCCGCGGCCATGACCATCAGAATCCCACCGCCCACCCAGCGCGCCACAATGCGCTGTAAGATCGCGGGTCGATCACTGCTCGATGAGCGGATCAGCTCACCCAGACGATCGGTGCCCAGGGCAAAAAGTTCATCGGGTTGCAAAGCCAGCCGGAGCAGATCCTCGGTAAAGGAAATAGCCACCCCCCACGAGAGGATCACCACCAAACCGGCGCTCAGAAAGAGGCCATCGACCAAAGTAAGCACGGGTTGATAGATCAACGCGGCGAGGGTCGGCCAACTGCCCGTTGCGCCCCACAGAACAAGGCGCGTGGCGACCACCACAAAGGCAAACTCGACCCACCGATAGGTTGGCCGTCGGCGTTGCCGTTCGCCTGGTTGGGCCAAGTAGCTCGTGGTGGCACAGCCCAAGATGGTCACCAGCAGACTAAAGCCAAGCACCACCTGACCATAGCCTCCCGCCAGGGCTGGCACCAAGCGGCTAATCAGCGCCAGCAGGGCAATATCTAAACAACCGACCAGCACGGCAATCAAAAAAGGGTGTAAGAGCGACTTTAACCAAGGCTGGTCATAGATGAGCATCTCAGCGGCTTCACTTTGCTCGCTCGATGATCGGGTTGGTGTTACGCTATCGGTCGTCATGCTATCGTTTCCTCACCCCATCTCCTGAAGCGCAACCAGATCACGCTCCCAAACGGTTTTTTCCACCTTGACCCCGAGCTTCTTACTCTGCGCTTGCATCTGATCAAAATTAGGCTGAGGCGCACAGACCAGCGCGATCACATTCGAACCACGGCGATAGGCATGGTGCAAAGCCCACAAAGTCGTCTCGGTGATCTGCGGCGTCACCAGGATAATCGTCGCGCCCCATTCCATGCCCACAAGCTGGTTGGGCAGCCAATCGGCCAGGGTGACGGGGCTGCGCTGCATTTCGGCGCGGGCCAAGGTGCTGAGCATATTCATCAAATGCCCCTGCCCCGTTCGTGCGCCCAACGCGGGCATCGGCTCTTCAGTGACGGCATCGAGCCCATTGCTGATCAACCCCACCGCTTGCCGTTGGCTGATCAGATGGCTCGCCAACGAAGCCGCCACCACAATCGCCCATTCACTAAAGCCGATCTCACCGCGGTAGGGGTAGGATTCGCGGTTAAGGTCGAGCACGATGGCAACATTCAACGCAATAGCCGGCTGAAATTTCTTGACTAATAGTTCATCCTCGCGGGCGCTGGCCTTCCAGTGGATCGCCCGTTGGCTGTCGCCGCTACTATAGCTACGTACCCCCGCTACCCGTGCCGGATCTTCAAAAAGACGTTGGCGACTAGAGAGCGTGCCAAAGGGCGACCGGCTGGGCAAGCCTAGTTTCTCCAGGGGCAGCACTTGGGGATAGACGGTCAAGGCCACGGCGCTATTCTCTTGGCGTGCCCCCGTAACAAAGCCAAAGAGATCGCCTGTCCGCAATTGCAGCGGGCCAACACTGTAGTAACCGCGGCGTTTACAAGCGAGTTGATATTCATGGTCGAAGGTAGAACGCCCCGCAATCGTCACAATCTTGTTGTATTCGCTGGCATCCTTCAGATCCAACGGGATCTGCTCCTGGATCTGGAGCCACGCCAGCGGCAGCCAACTATGGTTGACAAAGCGCAGCTTGACAACTGGCTTCTCGCCCAGAAAGGCGTGATCGGTCATCAGGCGGAAGACATCCAACTGGCGGAGAACACGCCGAATCCACCAATGGCTAAAGATCCAGACTCCGCCCAGAACATAAACCAAATAGTAGACCCAGTCCATCTGAAAAAAGACACCGGCCACAAAGAGAATCAGCAGCGCCCAAAAGAGATTATGCATGGTTGGTTTCCAAACTGTTCTTGGCGGCCCTACCGCTCAACATCCCCCAGGTCCAACGGTGTATTAGCCATGATCTCGGTGATAATGGCCTCTGCCGTACGGCCGCGCAACAGGCTTTCGGGGCGCACAATACAGCGATGGGGCAAGGTCAAGGGCACCAGCGCTTGAATATCCTCGGGCTGCACAAAGTCACGCCCTTTGACGGCAGCCCGGGCTTGGGCGCTGCGATAGAGGGCCAAGGTGCCACGGGGACTTGCGCCAAGCGCCAATTCGCCATGGGTGCGGGTAGCTTGAATCAAGGCCACAATATAGGTACGCAAGCTTTCGTCTACATGCACTTGCCAGACCTTTTCGGCCAAGGGGGCAATCGTCGCGCCATCAATTTGGCTACTCAACGACTCAATCGGGTGGCGACCGCCCAGGTTCAGCAACATGGCTGCCTCTTGCGCCGGTGAAAGATAGCCCAGTTGGAGCTTAAAGAGAAAGCGATCCAGCTGCGCTTCGGGGAGGGGGAAGGTACCCTCGTATTCCACAGGATTCTGGGTAGCCAATACCAAAAAAGGACGGGGCAAAGGACGCGTGACTCCATCGACTGTCACTTGGCGTTCGCCCATACACTCCAACAGCGAGGCTTGGGCGCGAGGGGTTGCCCGGTTAATCTCATCGGCGAGCAAAATATTGGTAAAGGCCGGGCCTGGGACAAATTGAAAGTGGCGCGTCTCCTGGTTAAAGATACTGACGCCGGTCACATCGCTGGGTAATAGATCGGGCGTACATTGCAGCCGCCGGAAATCAATGCCCAAGGTCATGGACATGGCGCGGGCGAGCATGGTCTTCCCCACGCCCGGCACATCTTCCATCAGGACATGCCCTTCACACAACAGGGCAATGACCAACGTTTCTACCACATCGGTCTTCCCCACGATCACCTTCTCGACATTCTGGATGATCGTCTGGGCAAACCGTTGAATCTCCTCCATGAAATTTCTCCAAATCCTTGACTTGCGTGCGACTAGATAGGCTGATAAGTAGGGGGAGGGGAGGGCGTTTCGATTTTTCAACGCGAACGCCCTATGTAGGTAGCTTGCAATTTAGGAGTTACAACTGGGCCTAGGTACAACTGGGCCGGGGACGGACCGGTTGTGGTAGCGATGCCGCGCCAATGCTTGGTCCGTCCCCGGCCCAGTTACCGCTTGACCTTGGTTTTACGCGAGGGCGCGTTTACCGGCTTCTAGCAGCGCAATAATGCGATCGACATCATAGAGACAACCGGCCCACGTGCCGCCGCTGGCATTTTGCAAGGCGGCCCACAAGCGCGTGTCATCGGGTAGGCGCTCATCAGGCTGCATGGTGGCTAGGGGCGTGCGGTCGGCCAACACTTGGGCACCTTCGGCAGGGCTATAGCGCTGCCCGCCATGACCAATGAGATCGACACTGCCCGTGAGGTTGATGGTGTCGATGATAATTTGAAGCGTATCCCCTTCGCGCACGCGGCCAATCGGGCCACCGGCCAAGCCTTCTGGCCCCATATGGCCGATACAGGCCCCCGTGCTGACACCGCTAAAACGGGCATCGGTGATCAGTGCGACCTCTTTGCCCCAATCCAGATGTTTTAGTGAGGCGGTCAACTGGTAGGTCTCTTCCATCCCGCTCCCCATAGGACCACGGCCCACGACGACAATAATATCGCCGGGTTGAATTTTAGCATCCGCGCCTGTGCCTTTGATGGCGGCCATGGCGGCGCGCTCACTGGTAAAGACCCGCGCCGGGCCAATTTTGCGATAGACCCCATCGGCGTCGATGACGCTGGGGTTGATCGAGGTGCTCTTAACCACCGAGCCTTCGGGGCAGAGATTGCCCACGGGGAAGGTAACGGTGCTCGTCAGGCCGCGTTCCCGCGCCACGTTGGGGTTCATAATCACATGGTCGGGATCCACGCCATCCTGTTGGAAGAGGATCTCGCGCACGCGGCGACGGCGTTCGCTGCTCTCCCATTCGTCGAGCAGTTCGCCTAGCGTACGGCCATGGACGGTGAGCGCCTGGAGCCGCAGGAGCCCCAGTTCACGCAAATGCAACATCACTTCGGGCACGCCCCCTGCCATAAAGACCTGTACAGTTGGATGACCCACCGGCCCATTGGGCAGCGCGTCCACCAAGCGTGGCACCTGAGCGTTAATCCGCTGCCAATCCGTCACCGTGGGGCGCGGGAGACCAGCGGTGTAGGCCACGGCAGGAATGTGGAGCAGCAAGTTGGTGCTGCCGCCAAAGGCCGCATGGACCACCATGGCATTGTGCAATGCGTCTTGGGTGAGAATATCTTTGGTAGTAATCCCGTCCGCTTGGAGATGCATCAACGCGGTGGCCGAACGGCGTGCCAGATCCAACCAGATGGGCTGACCGGAGGGGGCCAAGGCCGCATGCATCAAGGTGAGGCCAAAGGCTTCGGCCACGACTTGGCTGGTGGCCGCCGTGCCGAGAAATTGACAGCCACCACCGGGCGAACCGCAAGTACGGCAACCAATTTCAGCGGCTTCTTCCAGCGTAATCGCACCATGGGCATAGCGCACCCCGATGGTCTGCGCCTTCCCCGAATCTTCCCCGTCGCTGGCTGGTAGGGTAACACCGCCAGGCACCAGAATGGTGGGTAGATCATGCTGTCCTGCCAGCGCTAGCATCATTGCGGGCAAACCTTTGTCGCAGGTGGCAACGCCCATGACACCTTTGCGCGTGGGCAAGGAGCGCACCAAACGGCGCAAGACCATGGCCGCATCATTCCGATAGGGGAGGCTATCGAACATACCTGTGGTACCCTGGCTGCGCCCATCACAAGGATCGGTGACAAAACCCGCAAAGGGGATCGCACCCTCTGCCGTAAATTCTTTGGCCGCGGCCTGCATCAGCAGCCCGACTTCCCAGTGGCCGGTATGGTAGCCCAACGCAATCGGCGAACCATCGGGAGCGCGGATCCCCCCTTGGGTGCTGAGGATCAGAAACTCCTTGCGACGCAACATCTCGGGCTTCCAGCCCATCCCTACATTTTGGCTCATGGCAAAAAGATCGCCACTGGGGGCATTGAGCAGCAGTTCAGGATCCAAGGGCAACGTACCTTCAGGGCCTGGTGCACTCATATAAATATCATAAATCGAGGCATCAGTCGTATCAACGGACACCGGGGCGCGACGGTCCGCTGATGTGTGCCCCGCCACATGCGTGGACTGGGATCGGGTCATATCAGTTCTCCAGATGATTTATCACTTTGTCCATTACCTAGGCAGATAGCTTCTAGCAGAATGGTATCACTTTTGCAGAGCAAAGACAACCTTCTCGATTTCCGGTAGAGACGGGAAATGCCCGGTAGAGACGGGAAATGCCCGGTAGAGACGGGAAATGCCCGGTAGAGACGGGAGATTTCCCGTCTCTACGTCCATGCCTGCAAATTTTGGGCCATGCGCGGACCAGCGGGCAGCGCGCCAGGGACAAAGGTCTGTCCGGTCAGCATCTCATAGGTACGGATGTAGCGTTGCGCGGCCTCGACCCGCAGTTCGGCGGGCATGGCAAAGGGATCACCGTCCCCGCGATAGCCCTGCGCAGCGTAGTAGAGGCGGATAAATTCTTTGTCAAAGTTTTCCGGTTCTTGGCCGGCGCGATGGCGTTCTGGATAGCTATCGGCAATCCAGAAGCGGCTTGAATCTGGCGTGTGGACCTCATCGATCAACACAACTTGGCCCGCTTCATCGATGCCAAATTCATATTTGGTATCCACCAAAATCAGGCCCGCCTGTTGGGCAATCGCTTGGCCCCGCGTAAAGATCGCCACGGCCGCTTCGCAAATTTGCGCCCACAACGGCGCAGCCACCAACCCCAAGCTTACCACCTCGCGGCTGGTGATCCGCTCATCATGGCCGCCGTCGGTGGCTTTGGTGGTGGGCGTAATGATCGGTGCGGGCAGGGGATCGTTCTTGTGAAGCCCAGCGGGGAAATCAATGCCATAGATATTCCGCTCTCCCTGGCTATAGCGATACCAGAGCGCCGTCGAGGTGACGCCCGTGATATAGCCCCGCACCACCACTTCAACCGGCAGCAGCCGGCAGCGCCGCGCCACGGTTACATTGGGATCCGGCACCGCAATGAGATGATTCTGAATAATATCTTGAGTTTGGGCAAACCAAAAGGCCGCCAACTGATTGAGGACCTGGCCCTTGTAGGGTACGGAACCCAGAATTCGATCAAAGGCCGAGAGGCGGTCAGTTGTGACCAAAATCAGCCGTTCGGCCTGCTCATAGATATCGCGCACTTTGCCGCTTCTTTTGGTCCCCAGAAAAGCCAAGTCAGTTGTTGTCAAGGTCGTTGGCAAGGCGGCCTGTAGTTGTTGCGCATCCAGCATAAAGGTTTCCTTCTCTAACAGATTTCGTAGCGTAGCACCAGGAGTGCGCCCAGGCATGCCCCAAAGCTCATTCCCGCCACCGGCATCTAGTTGAATGAATTACCTTTTATCTTACCGGATCGCTACTTATTCTGAAAATAGAACGCGGATAAACGCGGCTATGTAAACTCGCCGCTTAGGTGGACATGGGTACGAATCTGGGGTACAATGCCCACCATCAAATCAATCGACAAGAGACCAACCCACTATGGCACAACCAGACCTGCGCGTCGATAGCTTAGTTCTCTACAAGAATCGCCCCGCCCGTGTGGCCGCGACGAACGACAAAAAGATCGAAATTCAAACCGAGGCGGGACCAACGGTTAGCGTCCGGCCCAAAGATGTAACGCTGTTACACCCCGGCCCCTTACGCGCCCTCCGCGAGTTACAATCGGCCCCTGGTGAGGGCCAAGGCGAAGTCCAAGCCGCTTGGGAACTCCTCGCCGGTGCGACGACAACCGTGGCCGAACTCGCCGAACTCGCCTTTGCCGACTATACGCCCCAAACGGCTTGGTCGGCTTGGCAGTTGGTAGAGGATGGGCTCTATTTTAGTGGCGATCCCGAGGCCATCACCGTGCATGATGCGGCCAAGGTGGCGGCCATCCAAGCCACCCGCGAGGCAAAGGCCACCGAAGAACGAGCTTGGCAAGCCTGCTTAGCGCGCCTCAGGGGACACACCTATACGTCTGAAGACGAACGTTATTTGGGCGATGTGGTGGCGGTTGCGCGGGAACAACGGGAACAGAGCCGCGTCCTGAAGGCGCTCAATCTGCCGGAAACGCGCGAACAGGCCCATAGCTTTTTGCTGACCATTGGCTACTGGGACGCGACCGTTAACCCCTACCCCCATCGGTTGGGCGTGACGACCGAACAGCCGACCCTCGCGATCCCAGCCTTGCCCGATGAACCTCGCCGCGATCTCACTCATCTAGCCGCTTTTGCCATTGACGATACCGATTCCACCGACCCCGATGATGCCATTAGTTGGGAAGCGGGGCGCCTATGGGTCCACGTCGCCGATGTGGCGGCCCTCATCGCGCCAGATAGCCCGGCGGATAGCGAGGCACGCGCCCGGGGAGCCAATCTCTACTTGCCCGAAGGCACCATCCATATGCTGCCGCCAGCAGTCACGGCCGTGCTGGGATTGGGCTTGCACCCTGTCTCACCGGCGCTCTCCTTTGGGATCGATCTGAATGACGATGGCTCGGTAGCTCACCTAGAGATTACGCCGAGTTGGGTACGGGTCACCCGGCTGACCTATGACGAGGCCGATACGCGCCTCACCGAAGCACCACTCGACCAGCTTTATGCCATTGCCGAACGCATGGCTGCGCGGCGTCGCGTGCAGGGTGCCATCGAATTAGAATTGCCCGAGGTCAAAATCCGGGTGGTTGACGGCGCGGTGGTGATCAAACCCCTACCACCTTTGCGCAGCCGCACCTTGGTGCGCGAGGCGATGTTGATGGCCGGGGAAGCCGTGGCGCGCTATGCCTTGGAACAGGCACTCCCGATCCCGTTTACGGTGCAAGATGCCAGCGACGAAGCCAGAGCACTCACCCCGAAGAGCTTGGCGGAGATGTTTGCCTTGCGGCGGTTGTTGAAACCTAGCCAACAAAAGAGCGCGCCCGGCCCTCATGCTGGGCTTGGGTTGGCGATCTATTGCCAAGTCACCAGTCCGCTACGGCGCTATACGGATCTATTAATTCACCAGCAGCTACGTGCCCACCTCCGCCCAATGGCAGCAGGTGCGGCAGGCGAAACGCCGATACCACCTTTAGATGCCCAAGCCGTGATGGAGCGGGCCGCCGAAGCCAGCACCAGTGTACGCCCGTTGCGGACGACGGAACGGCTCTCCAACCAACATTGGAAACTCGTTTATCTCTTGCAAAACCCAGCTTGGTCGGGCGAAGGCATTGTGGTGGAAAAGAACGGGGCGCGCAATCTGGTGGTGATACCGAGCTTGGATCTGGAAACGGAGATCTATGGCCGCCCCGAGCTGCTGCTCGATAGTACGCTCGCCTTGACTTTAAGCGAGGTCAATTTACCTTTGCTTGAAACGCGCTTTCAACTGGCCCGCTAGAAAAGACCTGTCAGGTTTGGCAAACCTGACAGGTCTGGGACAGTGTTAGTCCTCTTTAATTCTGGACGATGGGCAAGAAGAGCTTGGCGGCATTGGGTTCTTGGCCCGGTGGAATATCCGTGGTCCGTTGGTAGATCCCCGCATCCCAACGCAGATCAGTGGTAAAGACCGGTAGACTGAAGACCGCGGTGCGACCTGTGATTGGATCGATATCGCTATCTACTTCATCATCACCGCCCACATTTTGTGGGCTCACGGTGAAGTTGGCGGGAATGATAAACTGGAGATAGTAGTTTCCAGCATCCAAGCCCGTAAAGAGATAACGGCCATTCTGGTTCGTCTGGGCCGTTCCCACCAAGGTATCCGTATCCGCATTGAAAAGCCGGACAGTCACACCAGCATAGCCCGGTTCACCGGCGTCTTGAATGCCATTATGGTTGAGATCCAGCCAGACAAAGTCACCGACGGTTGCCGATGCCGTGGAAGAGAGCCCAATCAACCCGGCGTCCCAACTGAGATCGACTTCCCCGGAGGCCAAGGTAAAGACCTCAGTCACTTGCGCATCACCGCGCGGATCGGTAATCTGCGGATCGGAGAACGGGTCGCTGTCGATCGCATCATCGCTGCCTACGTTCGGGGCAGTCCAGACGCCTTCGCTAAAGGGGTTGATAAAGACAAGGTAGTAATCTCCTGGCGGTAAGTCATCAAAGAGATAATGGCCCCCATTGGCGGTCACTGTCTCACCAATCAACGTACCATCTGCGCTATACAGTTGGACGATCACGCCATCGATCCCGGCTTCCCCATCATCTTGTAGCCCATTCCCCGCTTCAATTTCACCTGGCGTTGCGCCGTTGGGATCAATATCGCCAAAGACAATGTTACCAACCGACGCCGGAATATAGCCATAGTAGTGGCTCGGATCGTCGCTGCTCACGGGGGTACCGACGGGCGGCGTCCCGATGACAGTGCCCCAATTGGCATATTGGCCTTCCACAGCAACACCCGTCCCCGTACAGAGCATTGATGCTTGGGGAGCTAAGGTTGTCTGCGGGCAGGTTACGACCACACCCTGATCGTCGGTTACGGCCACGTTGGTCAACGGCAGATTGCCCGTATTGGTCACCACATAGGTCCAGGTGACGGCACCCCCCACCGGAATCAGCGGCCCGGTTGGCGTATCGGCATCTTCGCCATTGGTCGCTTTCTTGATCACAATCGCTGGCTCGGCCCCAAAGTAATGGCTGGGGTCGGTACTGGTCACGGGCGAGCCCGCGGGCGGAATCCCAATAACACTCCCCCAGTTGGCATATTGGCCCGGCGTCGCAATGCCCGTGCCCGTACAGGTGATCGATTCTTGGGGGGCCAGGGTGTCTTGAGGACAGGTCACCACCACCCCCTGATCGTCGGTTACCGTAACGCCAGTCAGGGGCAGGTTACCGGTATTGGTCACGACATAGGTCCAGGTAACGGCACCGCCCACGGGGATCAAGGGACCGGTTGGGGTGTCGGCATCTTCGCCATTGGTTGCCTTTTTGATCACAATGGCGGGGCCAGAGCCAAAGTAGTGGCTCGGATCGGTGGCTGTCACGGTTTGGCGGGGGGTGATGACCCCCACAGGAGTAGTACCAGTCACGACCGCGGTGTTGGCATATTGCCCCACTTGAGCGACCCCGGTTGCGGTACAAGTGACACCATCGCCAGGGCCGAGAATTGTTCCCGCGGGCGGACAGTTGCTCACGCCGCTTGGCCCAATCAAGCCCACCTTATCGTCGGTCAGCACGAGCTCAGTGAGGGTGATAGCACCGGTATTGGTCAGGATATAGGTCCAGGTTACGGGTGCGCCAACGGCAATGGTCGGGCCGGTGGGATCATCGGCATCTTCCGGTGCTTGGCCGGGTCCATTGGTGAACTTCTGCAAGACGATAAAGGTCTGCGCCGTCAAACAGGCAACCGCTTCATAATCTTGCTGACCAGGCGGGAACATGCCGACCAGGGTCACTAGGCCAGTCGTTTTGTCAATTTGGAAGAGCTTATTTTTGTCATTCGCATCGGGGCCATTATTGCCTGTGCTGCCATAGAGTTGTCCGTCGTTAAAGAAGGAGAGCCCTTCGATGTCATCAACAACTTGGCCAGCCAACGGGCTACCGGGTGCATAGCGGAAAGTAGCAATGCGCGTGGCGGTGCCGGTTGTGCGGTCTACCAAGGCCAATACACCACCAGTTCCCCCTGCATTAATTGCGGCATACATCTCATTTGTCACCGGATCGATGGCAAAGTCATCTACATCATGCAGGGTATTACCATCTTCATCCACAACGAGCGACACTTCCACAAAGCCAAGACCAGGGCCAAAGAAGTTAGGAATGTGGGCCCCTGTTGCTGGATCGATGGCAAACATAACATCGGCAACACTGGAGCGACGTTGTGCGCCAAAAAGAATCCCAAGTTGCATATCATAGGCTAACCCATCAACATCGCGCAGGTTGACGCGGGTAGCGCCGCGGGCCGCTGTGCCAAACGGTTGGGGTAAGGCGGTAAAGAGCCCGGTATCAATGTCAATAATCCCCAGTTGGCTCGTATCCGCGGCATAGAGAACACCATTGGGGCCAAAGGTAATGGCCTCAATCCCGGTGGTACCGGTGAGCCCAATGGGAAAACTCTGACCGGTCGTCCGATCCAAGCGCACAAACGTATCGGGCGCGCTGCCACCGCCGACACCAGTCAGTTCATCGGCAACGGCAAAACATTGGCGGGTAAAGTCATAGGTGGTTTGTGCCTGTGTGGGCAGTGGTGCCCATAGGAAAGCAACACACAGGAAAGCGATAGCCGTAAATTTGGCGATGGTCACTACCCTCGACTCGATCTGATTCCTCATCGTCATGCTCCTTTTCGTGGTAAGGACAACTCAAGCTCAACCTTGGTTGAGTTCATTGCAGGCAAAGTAGTCAGGTGCGCTTTGCCTTTGTGCAAAGCGTGATTTGCACACGGTAGGTCAACTAGTACTGGTATGGTAGGGTAGCAGGCAAAGGATTGGCAATCATTTTAGCAGGCATCAATTACCTGATTTATCTTAGGTGTAACCACTGACCAGAGAAACAGAAATGGGCTACAACCCTTGATGCAATGGAAATGGCTGACAAGCTCTACACAAAATTAACGTAAAAATCAGTATATTATATAAAAATAATAGAAGCCTCTCAATAGTAAGTCCTAATTTATACATTAAAAGTACTATAAACATATCTATTATACCTGTAATTACGGCAACTGTTACTGACAATGTTGTCAACATATATTGTTGAGACAAAGAAAAATGGATGCCATAATCGGTGAGGCAGATTAGTAAGCAACCATGCAGAAACAGGCAGAAAACGTAAAGGTGTTACAGAGGAAAACTGACTGATGTGGCTGCCAATCAATGAGGGTATGAAGGAGAAAGCGCAAGCAGAACAGCAACGTTATAGGAAGGGTGCTGCTTGGTATAGGGCAATCGCAAACCTTAAAAACGCAGGGTTAAAAACCGCGGCTATGACGAAGTTCGCGTTTGCCCTGTTGGTAGATAGATGAAAACTTACGAGAGCCAGAGCAGTCAGATCTCTCTACCTTGTTGACGAGGCCCTTGGAGATGGTCTTCAGAGAGGGGAAGCGCGCCTGGAAGGAAGTGGTCTATAACCCAGGCGTTGGTGCTGATATGCCCAGTCAACTCGGCAAAGGTATAGCTACCACCAAAGAGAGCAGCCCAAACCATCAGATTATCGGCTGTATGGTCATGGCACCGCGGTGCGCGGTGCCGCCACTCACGCGGAAGCTGAGCGGTTCGCCCAAGAAGAGTGCCACTGGCACGAGGGTTTGCAGAAAAAGGGGAATGGCCCCGGCGGTGCCAATATCGAATTGATAGGTACCCCCGCGCAGAGGAGTTGGCTGAAAAGCCCAAGTCATTGCACCGGGCTGAGCGCCTGTCACAGTCGTTGCGCCCATGGCCGCCAAGGCTTTGATAATCTGCTGATCCTTCTTGTGCAGCAATTCATTGATGCAACCAGAAATCTTGTCATCTGGTTGGCGCGCCTCGTGAATGGTCACTCACTCTTGCGATTCTGTACGCTGCACCACTTCTACCCGCTGTAGAACCTCGGCATGCTGTAAAATCTCAACATGCTTCACAGCCTCGCCATGCTTCACAACGTAATGTTGGGGTGCCATGCGATAGATTTGTTGAAGACGAACATGTTTTTGCACGCGATAGATAAAGTAGGCGATCCCTGTGAAGAGGGTCAGCGCGGCCGGAGCCAGGATGGCGCCAAATTCATAGGTCTGAAAGAGATAGGTGCCAATACAGCCGCCCAGGTAGAAGTTGAAAAAGACTGTGCTTAGCAGGAGAAATTGGCGCGCATCGACCTTACGCCGGGCCAGAAAATTGCCGATCAGCGAGCCGAGATCAGAGACTACCCCCGTCATGTGGGTTGTACGGATGGCATTGCCGCTATAGGTAGCAACCATGGCATTTTGCAAACCACAAGCCGCCGATGCAAAGAGTTCACCTTCGCGGACACCGCGGGTAAAGAGGTAATAAGAGAGGGTCAGCAAACCGCTTTCGAGGAGCAAGGCTAGCCCATAACGGCGGCCTAGACGCAGATGCTCATTGCCAATAATGATGCCGCTGATCATCGCACCGGCGCCAAAGGCCATAATCAACCCGGTGCTCAAGAAATAGGCCGTAAAATCGCCCGAGGCTAGCGCAATCGCGCCTTTGGTCACTGTCCCGGTCACATGGGTAACGGCATTGTGAGAAAAACCTGAAAACGCTACGGCATTAATCAATCCTGCAGAGAGGGAAAGCACCGCAGCACCCAACCAAATCCATCGTGGTAATTGTCGAAACATCGTATCTGTATTTCTATAAAGATGTAGGGAACCTGAGTCCAAAAAGGCGCTCAGACTGATTACCAACGCTAGACGAATGAGTGAGCGCAGCTCATAGAGGAGATTGTAACATACTTCACATAGCCGTCAAATCATCTGATATTCGTGGCAGAAGCAACCCCACGGCTAGCACCAAACTATGCAACTCGCCCAATGCTATACGAATAGCCATTGTAAATTCTCTCTAATGCCAGCCCCATTGCCAAGGAGTATGCTTGACAGATGGGACAGATTTTTGTGCCACTTGGATCAAGCGTGGGAAAAGGAGTTCCTATCGAAGGCAGGTGCCACTAAGCGCACAAACCACTTAGTTTCCAATCACAACTGAATAAATAGAGAAACAGTCGGGCCGCTGTTTACGCCATCGAATGATGGAGAGTGTCGAGTAGCCTGTCATAGGTGCACCAGGCACAAAGGGTCGCTTTTAGGTGTTCTATCTACCGTTAAAGCGAGGTTAAGGATTCATGATGGAAGAATTGCAAAAGCGCGTTAACACCTTTTGGGTTAATGCCAACATCCTGTGGGTACACTTAACCGGCTTCTTACTTTTTTTCAAGCAAGCCGGTTTTGCATTTGTAGCAACAGGGTTCAACCGCGCCTCCTATTGTGCACCCTCTTTCATATCGTTTTTTGTGCCACAGTGCGCGGCCAAGCTGCACTCATCGACTCAGGCAACCTTGAGGTTCGCCTATAGCATGTAAGGCTACCCGAAGTACTCTAGTTTATGCTCAGTTAGTGCTGTCACATCTGGAGCAATGCAAATCCCATCAACGGATTGACAACGGGCACGCCGTTTGATCGGTTGGGCGAGTGACAGGAAGACGATGCCACTGGTGGCAAGTTGTGCCGATCCGTTACCGGTTGTGTGCCACACCGACAACGTAACCATCAGTAGCACGCCTGGGCGTGGTAAAAGGGAGAACAGCAGAGGAGTTCAATGAAAAACCCACTGGTGAAACCAGTGGGTTTTTAGTATCGCTCGCCATGGTTGCATGGTCCATTGCCCTCTCCGTTACAAGACGTTTTCGTCAGCAGGACTGGCCCATTGCAACCGGGGGAAGACGAGTCGCCCTTGCCGAAACAGAGCAAAGGGCTGTGCTTTCCGGCGACGGCGCTTGACAGTCGCACGCGCGGCGTGCAACAAACGGACTTGAGCGGCTTCTTGTCGCAGTTGCTGATGGCGCGCTTGGGCTAGGGCATAGCGCCATTGATCAAAATGAGGCAGAGACATTAGCTTTCTTCCTTAACTCCATTGATTAGGGCAAGCAGGGTTGGCCTGCTGCCTTGGACTACGCAGTCACCGGAACGGTCGTCCCTTGCCGCCAAATGATGACCTCGGCTTCGATCTCGCGAAAGCCCATCATTTTGGCAACCGAGATGCGGTGATGACCATCGGTCACAAAATAGGTATTCTCGACTTCGACCAAATCCACTGGCGGTAAACATTCATCTTGGCTGTAGGCCACGGCGATGTTGATCCAACGCTCTTTGGTATACTCATGCAAGGGACGAAAATCGCGATCAAAGTCATGACAACGATTGATACTACCCCGAATCTGGTCAAGCGGTACGGATTTCAGGCCACCATACGAGCGGGTCTTGACTTCGACTCTCTGTTGCACTTCGCCTAACGGTAATAGTTGATTCTGGCGGCCCAAGAGCCGTGCCAATAGGCTGTGTCGGCGTGCCTGATTGCGTAACCGACAAAACTCTTCGCGCATACGGTACGTATTCGTGCTGGCACCAGCCATCATCAGCGTTTCATAACGCATACAGGTCTCCTTGTGCGTCGCCTATGACGCTTCTCCAATTGCTGACAACGGAACGCATACATGGGTCGGCTCAGCAAGCCCATTCCCTTCCCTCTCCTCATGCGTAATTTCAACATGGTTGAACCCTTTCTTGTGTTCATCAATAGCCTAGGACTTATGCAGTTGGTCAAAGCGCCCACTCAGCGAATAGCACCCTTGACAACCAAGCGCGGAACGGCTACTCTCTGCAAGACAATGTCGTCCTGCTCAGTGTCCTTACTTATTATCCTTACTGAGTGTCCTGATCGGGCACGACAGCCGTCCATTGTAGCGCGTCGGCCCATCCCTTGCTTGACTTTCCCTTGCTAGGCAGTGATCAAATAGCTAACATTTCTGACAAATAGGCAAAAGGAGCACACACGATGTCCACCACCCTCAACCCCCAACGCGCCATTGCTGAACTTCAAGAATTACGTGCGCTCACGGGCAATGACGACGGCGCCCAACGCGTTGCCTGGACACCCACCTGGGCCACGGCACGCGCCTGGTATCAAAGCAAGCTAGCCGAATTACCCGTAGAAACCCATCAAGATGAGGCAGGTAATCTCTGGAGCACGTTGCCCGGGGCTGCGGAACAAGCGCTGTTGATCGGCGGCCATTTGGATTCGGTGCCCAACGGTGGGTGGCTGGATGGCTGTCTCAATATCTTGGCAGGCTTAGCAGTTCTGCGGCGGCTGGCGGCCCAAGGGCAACCACCGGTCACGGTGCGGCTAGTCGATTGGGCCGATGAAGAGGGCGCGCGCTTTGGTCATAGCCTGTTAGGCTCTAGCGCGGTTTCGGGCTCCTTGCAGCCCGCGGCCGCCGCGGCATTGCGCGATCGCGAAGGGCTACGACTGGCCGATGTCGTGCAGCACTATGGTGTGGATATCTACCAGGCGAAGAGCGCCAGCAAAGAGTTGGCGAACGCGGCGGCCTATCTGGAACTCCATATTGAGCAAGGTCCGGTCCTCGAAAGTATGCAGTTGCCCTTGGGCGCGGTCATCGGCACCTTTGGCGTCGAGCGCCATAGCATTCGCTTTACGGGCCAGGCCGCGCATGCAGGGTCCACCCCCATGCACCAACGCCACGATGCCTTGGGCGCGGCGGCCAAACTGGCGCTGGCGATCCGCGAGATCGGCAAGCAGCATGGCGGCGTTTGCACTTGTGGGCGTATCATGGTGAGGCCCAACATTCCTACCGCCGTTGTTGGCGACTGTGAGATCACCCTCGATCAACGCCATATTGATGCCACCGACTTGGCCACCATGCTCGCCGAAGCCAAGGCGGCCAGCGAGCGCTTTGCCCAAGAAGAACAGGTCACCGTCGCCTGGCAATCCCTTTGGCGTATCCATCCCATCCCCTTCCACCCCCAGCTGATCACGCTCTGCGCCGACGCCATTGCCGAAACAAGCGGCCAGGTCCACCGCCTGCCCAGTGGCCCCCTCCATGATGCTGCCGAGGTGGCGCGCGCGGGCGTGCCAACCGTCATGCTCTTTGTCCAAAGCTTGCGTGGCCTTTCTCATGCCAAAGAGGAAGATACCCAGCTCGATCACGTGGCCCAAAGTGTGGTCGCGTTGGACAAACTCGCGGACAAAACCATTCAGTGGATCACCAGCCAAGGCTAGGATGATAGAGCAACTTTAGTTCGTAGGCTACAGATTGGACGCCGGCGCGAGCAGGTCAGGCTCGCACTGGTTTAGCAAGCTGGCAACTTTACCCAAAACTGCTATAATAAATTCTAGTGGCTGCTACCCACAGCTGCGGTCCATCCATCCGACAGAATCCTATTTGCTTCATCCATGACGGCCACGCAACGCGTGCTGGAAAGGCGATCCATGAAAGTTACCGGTGTTCGTACCCATGCTTATGAAATTGAACTGGCCCGCCCCTTAGGGGACGCCAACGATCCACGCGGTTGTACCCACTTGGCAATGATGGCCGTCTATTTGGATACCGATGAAGGGCTTACCGGGATTGCCCTCAGTGGGCCAGGCATGGAAAAGCTGATCAAAGGCATGGTCGATGGCTTGATTGTGGGCCATGATCCGCGGGGTGTCCGTGGCCTCTGGAAAAAGATGATCGATCAAGTTTTCAAAGGCAACAACCGGGGAATGGTCAGCGGCGCGATTGCGGCCATTGATGTCGCGCTCTGGGATCTCAAGGCCAAGATCAACAACGAGCCGCTTTGGAAGACGCTAGGCGCGTCCTCACGCTATGTCAAAGGCTATGCTAGCGATATCGGCCTCAATCTAAGCGATGAAGAGTTGCGTGCCTTCTACACACGGCTGGCCCACCAAGGGATCAACGCAGGCAAGATCAAGGTGGGGCTGAGCCAGGACGATGATCTACGCCGCATTGGGATTATGCACGATGCGCTGGCCCTTAGCGGCAAAAAACCCCTGCTCATGATCGACTCCAATGAATATTGGTCGCCCAAACAGGCCATTCGCCACATCCAAGCCATCGAAGCCCACTACGATCTCTTCTGGGTCGAAGAACCGGCCCGCCGCTGGGACTATCGTGGCTTGCGCAAAGTCTCCGAAAGTGTGCGCGCCGCGGTAGCCACCGGAGAAAATCTCAACGACAGCAGCGAGTTCATGGCCTTAATCGCTAACGAAGCCGCGGATGTCCTCCAAGTGGGGGTAGGCACCTCGGGCATTACGGGGGCGATGATGGTGGCGGATATGGCCTATGGCTTTGAAATCCCGGTTTCGCTCATGAATTGTCCCGCCAACTATATGGCCCACCTAGCCGCGGTCTTGCCCAATCACAATATGATGGAAGTGTTGGACGCGGGTGCCGATCAAGGCATGATCCACCAACATACTGTGCAAGATGGCTATGTAGTTTTGAGCGACGATCCTGGCCTGGGCCTCCGTTTTGATGAAGCGAAGCTCAACGCCTGGGCCATTGAGCGGCCCTCGGCCCGCGTTACCATGCCCTTTGCACGCCGGCGGGGCGCGGGGCTCTTTGAAGTGGCGGTCGATGAACCGGCCTATTTACCCGAAGAGTGAGCACCATGGAAACCACCCAAGCACAAACCAACACCTTTCGTATCCACATCCGCTATTGCACCCAATGCCGCTGGATGCTTCGGGCCGCGTGGATGGCCCAAGAACTGCTGACGACCTTTGAACGGGAGCTAGGCGAGGTTGCCCTAGCACCTGGCACTGGCGGCATTTTTGAAGTGCGCGTGAATGACGAATTGATCTGGTCACGTCACGCCGAAGGACGCTTTCCCGATATCAAAGAACTTAAACAACTGGTGCGCGACCGCATTGCCCCCGGCCGCGATCTAGGCCACACCGATCGGAAACAGACCCCATGAACGCGACCATTGATGCGCTCATCCAGAGTGAAATGGAAAAGCAGCACATTCCTGGCCTTTCGCTGGCCATTGCCCGGCGTGGCAAAGTAACCATGGCGAAAGGCTATGGCCTCGCCAACCTCGAATGGGGCATCCCAGCCACCCGCCATACGGTCTATCAGCTTGCTTCGGTCACGAAACAATTTACGGCAACGGCGATCATGTTGCTGGTTCAGGCCGGCCAAGTTGAATTAGACGCCACGCTGGATCGCTATTTGGAGAACACACCAGCGGCCTGGCAGGCGGTCACCATCCGCCAGTTGCTCGCGCACACCAGCGGCATGCTGCGCGATGGCACCCCAAGTTATTGGACCAAACCGGCGGACATGAAACAGGATTATGACTATCCGCAAATGTTTCAGATGATCGCCCAGCATCCGTTGGATTTTGCCCCAGGCACAAAAAGCAGCTACAGCAATAGTGGCTACTTTTTGCTGGGCTTGGTCATTGAACAGCTCACCCAGCAAAGTCTGAACGCCTTTTTCAGTGAACGGATCTTTACGCCTTTGGGCATGACCGCCACCCGCATCAACGAGCTACGCACCGTGATCCGCCACCGCGCCACCGGCTATCAGTGGAACGACACCGGGTGGCACCATCCCGACTATATTGGGCTAACTCACCATTTTGCCAATGGCGGGCTGATCTCCACGGTGATGGACCTCGCCAAATGGGACGCGGCGCTCTATGATGAGACGATTCTACCCCAAGCACTGCTGCACCAAATGTGGACACCCGTCACCCTCAATGACGGCACGCCAACCGACTATGGCTTTGGCTGGGGGGTGAGCAGCTACGAAGGGCATCGGCTGGTCGCGCACAGCGGTGCGCTGCCAGGCTTTACCAGCCACATTGCCCGCTTTCTCGATGATCAGCTGACTGTCATTATCTTGACCAATAGCGCTTCCGCCACCCCTGGCACACTAGCCAAAAGCGTCGCCAGCAGTTACTGGAACGCGTGATCAGAGACGTGGCTTTGCACAAAGCTCGCTTCAGCGGGGCTTCTGCTGGCAGCCACAGGGCTTATGAAGGTTAAGAAATTAAATCGGTAGACCTCACTAGTACGCTTCAGCGCAGTTTGACCTAGCAGGTGCTGATTTCAATCAGCGCTGGTTTACCGAATTGAATGGTTAATGTTTATTAGCCTGTGGCACCGTTTACCGTATAGAATGATTACCCGTCATTCGTCCCCTGGCGGTTTGGGCTGATCGATTTCTCACAACCCAATCGGCTTTACTTACTATTCAAATGGAGCGAAGAAGATGTTTACCATTAAGAATAACCAACTTACGGTCGAAGTGCTCGATCCCGTGGCCGACCGCGCCCGCTTTGGCGTGCGCTACTGTACTGGCGGCTACCTCTTTCAGATCCATGATGTCAATCACGGACCGCTCTTGTCGGGGCCGACCTATCCTCACGATTTTAATTGGTTCGATGGGCAGGGCATTCCTGACGCCTTTAACCTATCGCCCTTGAAAACCAGCGAGAGCGAACCGACGGCGATGATCCTTGGCATTGGCCTCTGTGATCTCAGCAACAATACCATCCAAGAACCGTGTCAATGGCAGGTAACCGAGCAAGCGAATGGCCTTGTCTTTACCACCGAGCACGCCTTTCACGATTGGCGTGTGACCCTTGAGCGCACGGTGACGCTGCTCGAGCGCACGGTGCGGTCGGACACCCTAGTCCGTAACATTGGTCGCCGCCCCGTCCCGATCCGTTGGTTCCCACATCCCTTTTTCCCCCAACTGCCCACCGGCCAGGATGAATTGATCAAACTCAATCTCCCCGTCGGCTTTCCCGACAGCCCGGCCTATGCGTTGGCCGCCAATGGCTTTATCAACCGGCTTGGGTGGCCCTGGAATGGGGGCTATTTCCAAGGGTTGGATCACAACGCCACGACGAATCTCATCATCATTCAGCGCCACCCCCAGTTGGGCCAACTGACGGCGACCTGTAGCTATGCGCCGGATTTCTTCCCCATCTGGGGCAATCAATATACCTTCTCGTGGGAACCCTATCTGGAACGCACAATTTCGGCTGGGCAACAGCTCAGTTGGCGGATTGATTACGATTTCTAGGCAGCGGTTTGGATAGACCTGACAGGTTTAGAAAACCTGTCAGGTCTGCCGAGCGATAACGCGGTTTCGGTAACTTTCGTGGATGAGCAAGCGCGGCGTTTAGCAGAAGTTAGGCAGCCACTCGTTGAGCGTGATCATAGACATCAAATTGTTCGCCTTCGCTCTCGTCTGGATCGACATATTTGAGGTACATGCCCTGATTGGGCTGGAAACCTTTCAGGCTCCGGCGGTCAATATGGACATTGCTGACGGTATCACTCCAGAGGACTTGGCCCTGTTGGAGCAAGATATACCGGCCCGCATATTGATCGACAAAGCGGCGCTGGCGATCGCGGTAGATGAGCCCCTGTTCAGCCGTGGTGCGCCGTACACTGACGACTAGATCGGCTGGGTCTTGGTGGTTAGCAAAAAACTCCCCTAAGGGTCCTTCCACTTCAGATTGGAAGTCAATAGCGTTTAGATCAACTGTACCAAAGCCGCCTTCGGCAGCCACCAACAAATGATTGCGGTCGCGATGGAAAGGGGGTGTTAGCCAATCACTCTGGGGATCATGGCCCATAAGCGAAGTGGCACAGGCATCGGTCGCAATGATCTGGTCACCCACAATCAACGTATTACAGACCCGCCCTGGGGCAAGATGGGGCGTTGTCTTGCTCCACTCTTGTCCAGCCTGCCCCACCATGCCGTCGATCACGTTGAGCACGGGATCGAAGATCTTGCCCAAATCGGCTAACAAATAGGGCATGCGTACTACATGATGGAAATAGGTGCGGGTGTGGCTTTCTGGCTCGCCTGGCATCAGCCCAAAGAGGTTCTTGGTGCAGAGGGTGACGCCCATAAAGGCGTGATTTTTCAATTTCGCGACCGAGATAAATTCATCAACATCCACCGCAGCCTCAGGCAAGACATATTCTTGAAACATCAGCCCACCCCCAGGCACACGGACAGTCTTATAGGGTGGCTTGGTGCCATCGGCATAGGTAACGCCATAGTCACGCAGCGCTTGGGCAAAGGTCAAGGTATCTTTGAGATCCGCACCATACATCACATAGGCACTGACATCGCTACAGATCAACTCGGCATCGGTCCGCTCGCGCAACAGCCGCAAAAAGGCCCGCGCCACCTTCTCGCTCACCAACTGCTGTAATTGGCCTTCGTAGTAGACGCGGTTATGGGTCTGCTTATCTTGGTTAAACTTCAGCCCAATGCGCTTGGCCTTACGAATCCGCTGCCAAGCACTGGTCATCGGGGCCGTAGCACGCACGAGTGCTTGATAAATGGTCTCTTCGGTGGCGCGGTAATCGCAATGAACGGCGCGCACTTGCGGGCGGGGGGAAAGAGTGGGGTTGTGCTTCATGCAGGGTACATTTCCTATTCTAAGCAACGGTTTGAAAAAGTATCCTATCCAGCTGACAAGCCTAATAGCCCCACCCTAGCGCGGCCGCATAGGACGTTGGGTGTGGCGCCATTGGGCCTTGTTGTTCGGGGATTCAAGGCGCAGGTTCTCCAGGCCATGCCGGGCAAATTCGGCGGCATAATGTTCTTCTAATTGGCCTAAGCGCCGGATGCGCTCTTCGGTCGAGAGCTTTTGCATCTTTTCCCAGCCCCCCAATTGGGCCAACAGATCGCGCTCGGCCAGCCGCCGCGTCAACTCATCCCAAAAGGTCTCGTCATCATACTCGTCAATAAATTCATGAATCGGGGTGCCTGCTTCCAGATCGCGCGTGGGAAAATATTGATCGAACTCAACCGCATATTCAATTAAGTGGCTAAGCCCCATCTCTTGGCTGTAGGCATAGAGCTTTTGGACAAGTTGTTGGTACGCGGCGACACGCGGATCATCGCCAACCTTGTGCGCCGTCAACAACCAATCAGCCAGGTAAAGAATATCGATCAGGCGACGATATTCATCCGACGTGAGTTCGATTTGCATGGGGGGAGCCCCTCCTTTAATAAATAAACAGTTTACGTTATGATTGTACCGGAATGCCGCTAGAATGGAAAGTATATCGATCAGGTAAAAGCATCTCCTAGGCTCAGATTCCAAGCCTAGGGCCTACGACAAATGATGTAATTTTCTAGAGCAATCTAGCGCCTATTTACCATTTCTAAATTGAGCCAGGCACAGCGCAATTAACATTTTACCGGCGATCACTGACGATACCAGCAATGTCAACAAATGTCTACAGAAAAACTAACATAGTCTTTATTGATCAACGGCGGACAAGGGCTAGGTAACAACCGGCGTAGCCCATGAAAGACAGAGGGGGTCAGGATACGCCCTATTCTGGTGGTACAGCCAGCCCAAGCAAGGCAGGTTACCCTTTTTTCACCATGGTTGCCAAGTAGATTTCTTCCTATCACAACCATACCGCTAAACAAAAGCAAGGGTGGATTGCGTGAGAAGCGGTAACAGATTTGTGAAATGTCTACATAGGCCACGAATCATGGCTCATGTTCCACCCCTTTTCACTATTTTCATTATTTTAGAAGTTACGCACTTGGACAAAACCTGACAGGTCTCTGGTCGTCCCAACCAACTGCGTAAGTCCTATATTTTTCACTATTTTTTACCATCCTTGATGAACACAACCCAAAGGATTGAAATTTTGATGAATCCCTTACCCTTTCTCGATAGTGAACAGCTACTGGAAGATCTAGAGACGCTGGGGCAGATTGGCCTCGGCCCAGAAGGCGGCTTACACCGCATCGCCTTCAACCCTGCTGATCGGGCGGGCCGCCAGTGGGTGGCGCAACAGATGGCCGCGCTAGGCATGCAGGTAACGACCGACGCGGCGGGCAATACGCGGGGCCGCTATCCAGGCCGCGAAGCGTTGCCGCCGCTTGCCATTGGCTCACATACGGATACCGTACCCGCTGGTGGGCGCTATGATGGGGCCTTGGGCGTGTTGGCCGGGTTGGCCTGTGTACGGGCCCTTCATGCCGCACAGCAACTGTTGCGCCACCCCATCGAAGTCATTAACTTTACCGCCGAAGAAGCGACCATGGCCGGTGGCACCTTGGGTAGCTACGCCATGATCGGCCAGCTCAATCCAGCCGTCATTGATAGCGCAGCCTGGGACGGCCAGCCGGTACGTACCCATTTAGCCCAAGCCGGGATTGATCCAGCCCGCCTTCACGAAGCCCAATGTACCCTGGGGAGCTATGCCGCTTTTCTAGAACTCCATGTGGAACAAGGGGCAACGCTCGAAGCTCAGCAACAAGCGATTGGGGTGGTGCAAGGAATTGTGGGTATCCGGCGCTATTTGGTCACATTTCACGGCTACGCGAACCACGCTGGCACGACCACCATGGATCGGCGCCAGGATGCCCTCGTCGCCGCGGCGCCTTTCATCACCTTTGTGCGCGATCGTGCCATCGCCCATGGCATTGTTGGCACCATTGGCAAGCTGACGGTTTTACCCGGCGCGCCCAATGTCATTCCCGGCCAAGTGGAAGTGCATTTGGAAATTCGTGGTCTGGATGATGCCGTGCTAGCAGAGGTCGAGACCCAGCTACGCCACCAGGCGCAAACGGCAGGGGCAGACTTTACTTTGCTTTCGCAAAAGCCACCCGTGCAAGCGGACCCAGGCTTGCTCGCCGCTATTGTCGAGGTCTGTCAGGAGTTCGGCTTCTCCTACCTGACCCTACCTAGCGGTGCCGGTCATGATGCCATGAATATGGCCGCGCTCTGCCCCATGGCCATGATCTTTGTACCCAGCCAAGGGGGCGTTAGCCATTCTCCCGATGAATATACCGCGCCAGCGGACTGTAGCAACGGGGCCTGCGTCTTACTCGCCACCCTCCTCAAGCTCGATACAACGTTATAGAAGGAAGCACCATGGTAGGCTTTTTTCGTCAACTACGCCAGCGCCTATGGGGCAAAACGCCACCCGCCCAGCGGCCACTACCACCACTCGCGCCAGAACCCGAAGAGACCCCTGTGCCGGAGTGGACTATTGCCGACCTCCAACAAGCCTTAGCCAGCGCCCCAGCCCCGTTGCTCCTGGATGTGCGTGAACCCTATGAGTGGCGACAGGTGCATATTCCCGCCGCGATACACATTCCCATGAACGACATTCCCCAACATTTGGCCGAACTGCCCCACAACCAACCCATCGTGGTCTTCTGTGCGCACGGCAGCCGCTCGTATGATGTCGCTGGCTATCTGATCGAGCAGGGCTACACGGCCTATAGCCTCGCCGGTGGCATTAGCCACTTGGTACGCGCCGGGGTCGATTTCCGTGCCCATACCCCGGAACAGTAGGCTCTACGCTTCCTTAGAGACGGTTGCTCGCTGCGGTGTGATCGCTGCTGTGTAGGAATGATCACAAAATACTAACAATTCACAGACGCAGATCAAACGTCGGCTTGGTACACTAGAACCAAAGTGTAAAAATAAAAAGGAGAAGCGTATTATGCGTTTTGATAAATATACCCAGAAAGCCCAAGCGGCGTTGGTCGAGGCGCAGCAGGTGGCGGAACAATATCATCATGCCACGGTCGATCCCGAGCATCTATTGTTAGCCCTGCTGCGCCAAGAAGGCGGCGTTGTCCCCGCCGTGATCAACCGGATCGGCACCGATCCGACCTTGTTGGAACGCAGTGTCGAAGGGACACTAGCCGCGAAATCCCGCGCGGCGGGCGCATCGATGCAGGTGGGCATTGGTCGTGAATTGACGACGATCTTGCAAGAGGCCGAAACGATCGCCGGCAATATGAAGGATGAATATATCTCGACCGAGCATATGCTCATGGCCATGGCCTCGACCGCCGGAAAGACGCGTGAGCTGTTAGCACGCCATAGCATTGACTACAACGCGATTATGCAAGCGCTCGCCAGTGTGCGGGGCAGCCAGCGGGTGACCAGTGACAATCCCGAAGCGCAATATGAAGCATTAGCCAAATATGGTCGTGACCTGACGGCCGACGCCCGCAAAGGCAAGCTCGACCCCGTCATTGGGCGCGACGAAGAGATCCGCCGGGTTGTCCAGATTCTGAGCCGCCGCACCAAAAACAATCCGGTCCTCATCGGTGAACCAGGTGTTGGGAAGACGGCGATTGTGGAAGGCTTGGCCCAGCGCATTGTCAATAGCGACGTGCCTACCAGCCTCCGGGATAAACGGCTCGTCGCGCTGGATTTGGGCGCGTTGGTGGCGGGTGCCAAATATCGGGGCGAATTTGAAGAGCGGCTCAAAGCTGTGCTCAAAGAAGTCCAGTCGGCGGAAGGGCAGATCATCCTCTTTATTGATGAGATGCACACCTTGGTCGGCGCGGGCGCATCGGAAGGGTCGATGGATGCGTCGAACATGCTCAAGCCCATGCTCGCGCGTGGGGAACTCCATGCCATTGGCGCGACTACGCTGGATGAGTATCGCAAATATATTGAGAAAGACGCGGCGTTAGAGCGCCGTTTCCAACCGGTCTTTGTCGATCAGCCCAGTGTAGAAGATGCCATTAGCATCTTGCGCGGTCTGAAAGAGCGCTACGAAGTGCATCATGGGGTGCGCATTACCGATGGCGCGGTCATTGCCGCAGCTACCTTGAGCGACCGCTACATTACCGAGCGTTTCCTGCCCGATAAAGCGATTGACCTGATCGACGAAGCGGCCAGTCGGTTGCGTATGCAGATCGACTCGAAGCCCCAAGCGTTGGATGAGATCGACCGCCATGTGATGCAACTGGAGATCGAGCGGGAGGCCCTCAAGAAAGAAAATGATGAACCGAGTCGCCAGCGGTTGGCTGAATTGGAAAATGAGCTGGCAAACTTGAAGGAACAGAGCGCCCAACTGACCAGCCGCTGGGAGGCAGAGCGCGAGGCCATTGCCAGCGTCCGTCAATTCAAGGAAGCAATTGACCATCTGCGCACCCAGATCGAACAGGCCGAACGCGCTTATGATCTGCAAAAGGCAGCTGAGTTACGTTATGGCACGATGCGTTCGCTGGAGGCTGACCTCGCCAAAGCCCAAGAACGGGTGAAGCAGTTACAGCAAAAGGGCGCGTTGCTCAAAGAAGAAGTGGACGGAGAAGAGATCGCCACGGTGGTCAGCAAATGGACAGGGATCCCGGTCGCCAAACTGATGGAAGGCGAACGGGCCAAGTTGATCCGCATGGAGGAAGTGCTCCATGAACGGGTGATTGGCCAGCAAGAGGCAGTGCGTGTGGTCGCCTCGGCCATTCGCCGCAGCCGCGCCGGGCTCCAAGATCCGAACCGGCCCATTGGCAGCTTTATCTTCCTAGGCCCCACCGGTGTCGGTAAGACAGAGTTGGCCCGCACCTTGGCCGAGTTCCTCTTTGACGATGAGCAGAATATTGTGCGCATCGACATGAGCGAATACCAGGAACGCCACACGGTTGCGCGGTTGATTGGTGCGCCGCCCGGCTATGTGGGCTACGAAGAAGGTGGTCAGTTAACCGAGGCCGTCCGTCGCCGCCCCTATGCGGTCGTGCTCTTTGATGAGATCGAAAAGGCCCATCCCGAGGTCTTCAACGTACTCTTGCAAGTCTTGGATGATGGTCGCTTGACCGATGGTCAAGGGCGCACCGTAGATTTTAAGAACACGGTGATCATCATGACCAGCAACTTGGGGAGCCAGTACATTTTGGAGACCTTTACCGCTTTCGAGCAGGGGCAGCAAGAAATAAGTGGCATAAACGAGGAAGTCGAACGCCGCGTGCGTGAGGTCTTGCGCCAACACTTCCGCCCTGAATTCTTGAACCGCGTGGATGAGATTGTCATCTTCCATGCGTTGCAGAAGGAACAACTGAAATCGATCATCGAGATCCAGTTGGGCCACCTCCGCAAGTTGCTCAAGAGTCGGAATGTCACACTTATGCTGACAGACAAGGCGAAAGACTTGATCGTCCAAGAGGGCTATGATCCAGCCTTTGGCGCTCGCCCCCTCAAACGGGTGATCCAACATCGCATTGCCGACCCGCTGGCGATTCAGATCTTGGAAGGCAAAGTGCTGAATGGTGAGCATCTGTTGGTCGATGCGCTGGGCAATGAATTGACCTTTACCGCGATCGAAGCGCTCGAAGCGTAATGCAATAGCCTTTACGCCAGCAGCACATAGCGTCGGCTAGCCCGGTCAGGTTTTGAAAACCTGACCGGGCTAGTTTTGTGTAAGCGCTATGGTGCGCGGAGCGCCTGCGCTTGGGTGATAAGCTCGCTGAGCTGTGGATCGGGCTGTTCGACTTTCAGCTCATCCAACTTTTTGAAGCCCTCTTCGATCAGGGCTTGGGCCTGCTCTGTCTCGCCGAGCTTGGCATAGGCAATCCCACCGCCGAGCAAAGTGTAGGGTGAGCGGAAATCTTTGCGGTAGGTTTCGTCGTAATCTTTCTTCGCTTTCGCAAAGTCACCCATCATTAAATAGATAAAGCCACGCGTATCAAGCACAGATGGCGGCAGTTCATCATTATTTAGTTCTTGAGCGGTTTCCAAATCGGCTAAAGCGGCAGTATAGTCGCCCAGAAAGACCTGGACCAACGCCCGTTGGTTGTAGCTGCTGCCTTGTGTAGACTTTAGCTGGATGGCCTGATTGATGGCGTCCAGCGCTCCTTCAAAGTCGTGTAGACGCCAGTGTAACATGGAGCTGTCGTGGTAATAGCGCGCATCTTCGGGGGCCAGTTCAATGGCCTGTTGGATATCGGCCAGGGCTTGGTCAGGATCATCCAAACGATAAGCGAGCCAGGCGCGCCGCGTATAGGCCACGGCCAACGTTGGATCGAGGGCGATGCTCTTTGTATAGGCGTCAAGTGCCGCCGGCCAATCTTCATTGGCCGCCAAGCGTGAGCCTTGATCCAGGTAATAGACGGCATCGGTCGCTGGATCGCGGTCATGCCAACTGCGGAAAGAATCAAAGATCAACTGGATCATTGGTTCAAACACAGGGTAGACTTCGGCAGGGAAGACAATGGTGACATTGAAGGCCACTTGTTGTTGTTCATCGACATAGATTAAGCGCTCCCCGTGGCTCCGGCCCGCTTGGGCCGAAAAGGAGAGTGTATCAGCGGCAAGCTGTTGCAAGGTCGTAATCTCCTCCCGTGGTCCAAGCTCGACCGCGGGATTGAGTTTGAGATTATCTTGCAGAAGCGAAAGATAACCAGCCCGATTGCGTTCTTTCTTGGGCAAACTGGCGAGGCTGTCTTCGGTGATAACGATCACCCCGGCACCTGTATAGCAGATAATAGCGCCTGGCGCGCAGCGGCTACCGGGAACCTCTGTCCAGAGAGTTGGATGCAGAACGGCAAAGTCATACGCTTCGCTTTCATACCAAGTCATGCTCCCAAAGCCCGTTGAAAATAGTTCTCGGTTCACGGTTGGCTCGGTGAGTTTGGCAGTGGTCCCTGCCCGCTCCACCGTGAGGAAGTAGCTCCCGACATTACCATAGTCGTAGTTGCGCACCACCAAACGATAGGTATCATCGGCTGGCGCTTGATAAGTCAGCTGGGCATTGCTACCAAAGATGCCACCACCACTATCATCATCACTGACCACGACTTCTAACGCACGCGATGTATATTCCAGCGTAAGCTCTGGATCAACCTCCAAGGCATCAACCGTGATCTGAACAACATCCCCCTTCTTCAGCGTGAGTTCGTAGTAATCCACATCAGCGGTGGTATCGATGCTCGCCGTAATGGTTTCCCCCACATCAATGGTACGGCCATCATCGGGATCAATATAGCGAGCTAACGGATGTGAGCTGGTCAGTTCAAAGCTGTTTTCATTTTGGGAAGGCTGGGTCACCTCGATCACATAGGGGCCAGCCTCTTCTACGGTAAAGGAGAGGCTGGTCAAATTCTCCTCGCCCGGCTCACTCCGATCAATAAAATAGCCAGAAAGACTATAGACACTGAGTTGCGGCTTACCAAAGCCCTCGACGCTCAATTCCACTTCGGTATCGATTGGCTCGTTCAAGATGTAAATTTGCGATTCCCAGTCACCGCGTAGGATGCCACGCTGCTCGGTTGCGCTGGATCCCGTATT
>JAHBVH010000052.1 GCA_019637645.1 Caldilineaceae bacterium | reverse complement strand
CATATAGCTACGCGCCCCGGTGAGCAGTGCGCCCCATTCCGCGGTGGGCGGTTGCGCACCCAGCCCAACATAGCTCAACGCCGCCGTAGACAGGACCGCGGCGGGAAAGTCCAGGCTAGCCAAGACAATAATCGAGGAGAGGACATTGGGCAAAACATGGCGCAACACAATGCCCCGAGCCCGCGTCCCTGTCGCTTGCGCCGCGGTCACATACTCTTGTTTGCGAATGGTGAGTACATTCCCCCGGACAAAACGCGCCCAGCCAGGGACATAGGCAATCCCAATGGCGATCAGGGCATTTTGCAGGCTTGGCCCTAGCGTAGCCACAATCGCCAACGCTAATAAGATATAGGGAAAGGCCAACATCACGTCGATAATGCGCATGATCACCAGATCAACCATCCCACCAGCGTAGCCGGAGATCAGGCCAATCAAAGAGCCGAGGGTTGCTGCGATGAATACCACGACCACCCCGGTCTGAATCGTCGTCCGTGCGCCATAGATCACACGGCTAAACATGTCGCGTCCCAAGTCGTCGGTGCCAAAAGGATATTGAAAGCTGGGCGGTTGCAGGCGCTCCCGTACATCGATGGCATACGGATCATAGGGCGCGACGATGGGCGCGAAGAGCGCCGATAGGACTAACAGCAGCACGATCAGACCACCGATTTGGGCAGAACGGCGGCGAAAGAGTTCGCGCAAGGTCCACCAGAAACCACCGCGTTCGACGATAGCTTCGGTTGGGTTTTGGGTTGGGTTGCCCAGCGACAACTTTGCGGCGCTCCGTTGGGTTGAGTCTGTGGTTGCCTTACTCATATTCAATTCTCGGATCTAGCAGCCGGTAGCTAATGTCAATCAGAACATTGACCAGCACATAGGTTGTCGCGACGACCACAATCACGCCCTGGATCAAGGGGAAATCCCGTTGCGAGATCGCTTGCACCGCCAATTCGCCGACGCCATGCCACGCAAAGACGGCTTCGATAATAAAAGCGCCACCCAAGAGGCCACCCACTTGGAGCCCCAAAATTGTCATGGTCGGCACCAACGCATTGCGGAGGGCATGGCGCAAAATTACAATCCGATGACTAAGCCCTTTGGCCCGCGCCGTGCGTACATAGTCCGAGGTTAGCACTTCGAGCATACTCGACCGCGCCACGCGGGCTTGCACCGTAGACGCGATCAGGCCCAAAGTCAGGGCTGGCATGATCAAATGGCGGAATGAGTCCGAGCCCATAACCGGGAACCAGCGCAAGTAGACCCCGAAGTATTGGATCATCATCAAGCCAAACCAAAAGGCTGGCATCGAGAGACCAAAGAGCGCCAGCAACATGGTTGTGGTGTCGATCCAGCTATCTTTGTAGACAGCCGCCAACACACCCGTGGTCAGCCCCACGACTAACGCCACGACTAAGCTGGCAAAGGTTAAAATCAACGTATTGGGATAGCGGTCACGGATCTCATCCAACACAGGACGCCGCGTCCGCACCGACTTGCCCAAGTCCCCCTGCACAACCCCCGCGACATATTGCACATATTGGAGCGGCAAGGGCTTATCCAGCCCCAACTCGCGCCGAATCGCCGCAACGGTATCCGGCTCAGGCGGGACCTGCCCCAGGAACATAATCTCAATCGGGTCACCCGGCACCAACGCGCGCATCAAAAAGACCAGCGTCAATACCCCGATGACCACCGGAATCACAAACAAGAGCCGCCGAATCAGGTAAAGTAGCACGCAATAACCTCGCTTTTGCCAAGACAGTGAGTCAGTGGGACAGGGGGACAGGGGTCACTGTCTACTGTCCCCCTGTCTACTGTCTACTGACTAATCCATACATCTTCGAAAGTCAGCCCGAAGGTGGCATCGTAACGCAGATCATGCACGGTGGCGGCTGAGGCTGTAATATAGAAGTCACTGACAAAGGGAACGATGATCGCTTGCTCTAGTACATATTTTTGGATCTCTTTTACCTTCTCTACGCGTGAGACAGGATCCATATCGGTTTCGGCGGCAAGCAACATCTCATCGAGTGTTTCATCACAGAAGAGTTCCTTCCAGCCTGGGCATTTGAAGAGCAAGGAAAGGATGACCGGCTCATTCCACGTCCAGCGCATCACATCAAAGTCAAAATCGCCTTTGGGCATTTCTGCCGACATGGTACCAAAGTCGGTGAGTTTGACTTCGATCTTGACGCCAATATCGGCCATGTTGGCCTGAATGATCTCACATTCGCGCTGTTTGATCTCGAAAGGATAGGTCCAGCAGGTCCACGCAGCGGGTGTGCCATCTTCCACCCCGGCTACGTCATGGGCTTCGCGGGTGCCATCGCCATCTTCGTCGCGCCAGCCCAGTTCGTCAAAGAGTGTCTTGGCCGCTTCAGGATCATAATGCATACCGTATTCTTCGCCAATGGCCGGATCATAGCCAGGGTTGCCATTGGGGTAGGGGTTGTAGTTGAGCGAACCAAAGCCACCATACGCGCCAATCTGAATGGCTTCTTTGTCAATCGCAATTCCAAAGGCACGGCGGAAGGCCGGATCATCGAAGGGTGCCCGCTTGTAGTTGAACTCGACAAAGTTGATGCTGGCGGTCTCTTCGGCGGAAATGATCTGGAATTCTGGATCATCTTGGAAACGCGGGACCGATTCGCGCGAGAGACCTAAGATATTGATCTCACCCGTCTCCAACGCGGCAATCCGGGTGCCAACTTCGGGAACATTCTTGAAGATAATGCCATCGACATAGGGCGCGCCTGGGTTGTTGCGATCCTCGCGGACGTTCACATAGTCGGGATTGCGCACCAGGGTGATCTCTTGGCCGGCTTTCCACTCTTTGAACATAAAAGGACCGCTACCTACCGGCTGGCGGCTGAAATCATCGCCCAGTTCTTCGACCGCGGTGGGCGAAATGATGCCAAAGTACGAAGTGCTGGCCGCAAAGTAGAAGGGCGCATAAGGTTCCGAAAATTCAAAAGTGACCGTCTTGTCATCGACGGCGGTCACGGCAACGAGCGGGCCCGCTTGATCCTTGGCTGGCGATGCCGTGGCTGGATCGAGCAGGCGGTTGAAGGTAAATTCAACCGCTTTGGCGTCAACCGGCGTGCCATCATGGAATTTGCGTCCCTCGCGCAGGGTGACGGTCAGCACTTTGCTGTCGTCGCTAACGGTCCACGATTCAGCAATCAACCCTTTGGGCAGACCGTCAGCCCCGATGTAGAAGAGTTCGTCATAAATCCAAGCTTGAATCGAGGAAGCTGTCGCCATAATGGTTTTGTGGGGGTCGAGCGAATCGGGATCTTCAATATTAGCAACCATAATATAGCCGCCCGGCGTAGGCTCGCCAGCCTCGGCTGAGGCAGCTTCACCGGCGGGGGCGCTGGTGCTAGGTGCCGCTGGCACACAGGCTGCCAACGTGAGGAGAAATATAAGGGCAACAAACCAATGTTGTCTTCGCATGAAATGCCTTCCTTTTTAGAGAGAAAAAATGCAAACAAGCAGGGGGATGGCATGTCATTCACAATCATGAAGCTATATCCGCCTAATGCTACCGCTCTATCACCAGTGGTCAATTGGCTCAGTATAGGTATTGCCCAGTCTCAGCCGCACAACGCGTCCTGCTTCATCAACTTCAAAGACGGCTAGTTCACCGTTGGAGCCAAAATGCTCTTTGGATTCGATCCGAAAGGTATGCTCAGCAACTGGTTTCAGCCGTGTCATCCCCACAGAAGGATCAGGCTCACCCGGGACAATCAAGACCAACTCACCTTGATAGAGCAAGATTTGCAGATCGCCCCAAGCGCTGCGATAGCGGCCAATATAGGGTTGCCAAGCAGCCGGCGCTAGGCTTACTTTGGGCTTGGGGGCCGCCGCCTGCAACAGCGCTGGCACGACCCATTGAAAGAGTTTATCCACATACAAGAGCGGCCACCCATCATCGGCATTGGTCAACACGACCACGCCGATCTTGTCTGCTGGCGCGAATTGTAGCTCGGTGCGATAGCCCATCAATGCCCCGCCATGTCCAACCACAGTACGCCCATGTAGGCGCCAGACATAAAAGCCAATCCCACGCCCCGCCGACCAATCATCGTTAAGCCACTGAATCCGGTGCATCTCGCGGAGAGAGGAACCAGCCAATATCTGTTTCTCTTGGCGAGGCCCACCCCGGAATTGGAGCATTACAAACTTGGCTAAATCCTCGACATTGGAGGCCATATTGGCGGCAGGCCCAATGCCGCGACAGTCGGTATGCAGTCCCAGAGCCCGTTGGGCGCGCGGCAACCGTCGTCCATAGCCCGTTGCTAACAAGGGGTGATCAGGCGGCACTGTATCGACAAACGTATTGACCATCCCTAATGGCTGCAAGATATTTTCGGTTACATAAGCAGGATAGGGCATGGCGGCGACGGCAGCCACAATGTCGCCAGCTAGGGCTAACCCGAGATTCGAATATTTCCAATCAGAAGCGGTGGGAATGGCAAAGGCTTGCTCTGCCACCGTGGCCTGTATTTCTGCGGAGGTAGGAAATTCATTGGTGCTCCAATAGGGGAAGGCGGCTTCGCGCGGCAAGCCACCCGCATGGGTCAAGAGATGACGAATCGTGAGCACCGGTGTATCCGGATAGGGATTCTGCATGGTAAACCACGGCAGATGTTTTTGCACCGGGTCATCCAGCTGTAATAACCCAGCATCGCGCAACTGCATGATCGCCGTGCTGGTAAACAATTTGGTAATTGAAGCGATCCGATAGAGTGTCGTGGGCGTGGCCGGTGCTTGGGTGGCTTCCTTGGCATACCCAAAGCCGCGGCTCCAGATCAGGCGCTGATCATAGATAATCCCCACCGACATGCCTGGCTGTTCACGCTGCGCCAGTTGCGCTTCGGCCCAGGCCGTAAAAAGTTCCAAGTTCGATGCTACTTCGTTGTGAGCAAGCAAATCCTTGGCCATAGGTAGCTAATATCCTATCTACTGAAAGGTTGATATAGGCTCCATCATACCATTGATACAGCCGGAGTGTCATCGTGCAGGTTGCATGAGGTGCGCGGCATAGTCACAGACAACTTGATCCCCCATGAATGCGCCGTCCTAGCTAGCCTTGCTGTGCTTTTGCGCGCAGCTCAGCATACAAGGCTGGCGTCGGCGGGTAATATGCACCAGGGCGTACCCCTTCTGCACGAATTTTCTCTTTGATATACGCTTCGACGGCTTCATGCTCCTCAACAACCGCGACACACTCTTCCGCAAACCAAGAGGGCACGACGACAACGCCATCCCCGTCCCCGACCAAGACATCACCAGGGCGCACTAACGCCCCACCACATTGGATATCGCCATTTTCTTCCGCTGGCTCGGCCCAAGGAGATGACCCATAGGGCGTCCGATCCTTGGCATAAATAATTAGGCCATATTGTTCGGCTTCCATCACTTCTAGGTCGCGAATCGCGCCATCTGTTACGATCCCATCGGCTTGGTTCATCACCAGTTGGATGGCCTTGACATCACCAAAGATACAAGCGCGTGGATGCCCCATCATGTCGGCCACCAATACATCACCAGGGCCACAACGAGCCATGGCCCGATATTCGGGTGAGTTCTCCCCTTGGCGCACTTCGGCCATGAGATCGGGCCGCGGTGGCAAAAAGCGGAGCGTGCGCGCCCGGGCGGCTAGGCGTTTTCCTGGCGTAAACGGGCGTACACCCTCCATAAAAGGCAATGGTACACCGGCATCCTTCATGACATGATTCCAAATCGTGGCGACAGGCAGCTTTTTGAAGCGATCTAAAATGGCTTGGGTGACATGGACAGGAGCATAGGAGCGCTCGGTCATTGGGTTCTCCTTGGAGCTTGGCACGCGCAAGCCCGGCACGGTTAAGCCTGGTCAGGTTCGCAGCGTATGGATAGGCTTGGGTTGACTCGCTGAACGATGTAGGGATAATAAACAGGAGTTGGCATCTTGTCAACCCCCTACCTACCTAGCAGCAAAACCTACCTAGCAGCAAATCAGCGTCTTGGTAAGGCAGTGCAGGGGCTCGCGGCTTTTTGGGGCAATGACAAAGGAGGGGACGCGCCAAGCTGAACAAAAGGTCGCCAATCGAATACGCCATGTCGGCCACGCTTGAGCAGACCAACATGGCATTGCCGCGCGCACAGGCCAAGCTCGGCCCACGGATCAATTCCAGCAGCACGTAAAAGGCTGGCATAGACCCGCGTAATCGCTGCAATGGCTTATCGCTCGTCGGCTACACCTGGTATCGGCGCATCCACGATCGGCGCATCCACGGCCATGACTGGCGCATCCGGCGGTAATGCAACCACAACTACATCGGACACATCGATCGTTTCAGTCACCAAAGGAGGCTCGACCGCGGCCGGTTCGCTAGCCATAACTGGGGGCGCCATAACTGGGGTAGGAACAGCCGGAGATACGGCCTGACGCTCCTGCATATACTTCCAGCCCAACAAACCACCACCCACGGCACCAACCGTCAAAGCCACTGGTGGTGTGGCGAAGGCAGTCAGAATAGCAACGATTCCGCTAGCTGCGGCTGTAACAGCAACAGCACCCACAAGTGCACCGCCAGCAGCCACCCCCCAAGCTTTGAGATCATCGGGCTGTTCCTTGGCTTTTTCCACCAGATTAGTAAAGCGCTCTTGGCTTCTGATTTTCATGGTTTCTAAGGTTTGCATAGAAGGTTTCTCCTCTTATCCATTTTATCCATTCGTGAACCTTGATACAGAGTGCTATTAGCAATCACGCTTGAACACTACCATGACGATCCCATGACGAGCCCATGACGAGCCCACAATCGGCAATGCACCTTTGTGGGTATAGCCTATGATGGACTCGCGACTCCCAAACGATTCGCGAGTCGGACAAAGTACAATATGAGCAGCTGTTAAGCTTTTGGTCAGGCTCAGTACCATCATACTCTTGATTCAGGCAACCAGCAAAAAATGCAAACTATATTACACACCATAGAGACATGCCGCTTTTCAGATACCCTAGGCGTTGCGCCCTGCAGGGCTCGGCGAACCTTTGTATATTAAGCCCTACCGGGTTACGTCCTACTGGGGTAGGTATGCCCTCGGGTTGTTTGTTTGCCACTTGTGCGGCCATTCATGTATACTGTATACAAAAATCCATCCAAAGAAAGAATCTATGGCAAACTATACACCGTCTCATTCGCTGGCACGCCTAGCCGTGGTGGGGGCAGGTTGGTGGGCAACGACCGCGCATATGCCTGCCGTACAAGCCCACGCGCAGGCTCAATTGGCGGCTATTTGTGATCGCGATGAAAACAAGCTACACGCGGCCGCCGCGGCCTATAACGTCGCGAAGTACTATACTGATTTAGACGAGATGCTGGCGCACGAAGCGCTCGATGGTGCGATTGTTGTCACCAATCATGCCAGCCACTATGCAGTCGCCAAACGTTGTTTGGAAGCGGGGCTGCATGTGGTGATCGACAAGCCAATGACGCTCTATGCCTGGGAAGCTAAAACTTTAGTCGAGTTGGCGCAAAGACAAGCACGCGAACTGCTGGTTGGCTATCCTTACAACTATACGCCCTATGCACTCCGCAGCCGCGCGGTGATCCAGGCGGGTGAGTTGGGTCAGATCCAATATATTGACTGTGTCTTTGCAACCCATATCTTTGATCTCCTCCGCGGTGAACATGATGTTACCGGCCTCGTCCACGGCCCCGGCAAGGTCTACAGTGATCCGGCGCTCTCGGGTGGTGGTTGGGGCCATCTGCAATTGACGCATCCGCTCGGCGTGCTTTTCTTTGTCACTGGGCTGCGGATCAAGCGCGTTCACGCGTTGATGCATCAGCATGGGCTAGCGGTGGATTTGGTCGGTGCGATTACGGCAGAATTTGAAGGTGGCGCCTTGGGCACGGTAGGCGGCACGGGCAACTTGGGCGGCGGCAATGGTCGCAAGCAAACTGTCCAGATCTACTGTGAACATGGCTCCATTGATATTGATATTGTGAGTGGGAACACGACCATTTATCGACGGGACCAAACGCCCGAAGTCGTTGAACCAGTTGTGAGCGAAGGTGACTATCAACGCTTTGCCCCAGCCCACAATCTGGCCGACATTGTCTTGGGCCAGCGGGGGAACGAGTCGCCGGGCGTCATTGGCTGGCGTGTCGTCGAACTTTTGGATGCAGCCTATCGTTCGGCGCGCCAAGATGGCCGTGCGGTGACCTGTGCCGAATTATATGGGGAAGTAGCCGAGCTAAAATAACACCCTATTCCGGAATCAAGTTGACGGGTGGGTGGAGTGATGTTATACTAAATTCAACGATTGGATTTGCCTCTCCCTGTGCGAGCAAGCACATTACCTTTAAACCCATCGTTGTTAAACCAAGCCAGCAATTTCATCTGTGCAATTTGTGAGTACCTGCCATTTTACCCTTAGACCTCTGTCTATACTCACATAGTCGGCTGATGACTGATTAATAATGACGTTCTCTTCCAAAATCTAGAGATGGGCGCGCCTCGCCTGGGGAGGTCGCTCGCTAGCCTAGTGCATTTTGACGTGCGATTTGACGGTAAAGAAAGGTGTAGTATCATGACCGCCAGAACGATCACGGCCAGGCCCGGCATGAACCTACGGGTGCGTGAAGCCGTCGCGGGCTACTTATTTTTGCTCCCCTGGATCATTGGTCTCTTATGCTTTGTGGTTGGGCCAATGATTGCCTCCGCTTATTTCAGTTTTACCAAGTATGATGTTGTCAACACCCCTCAGTTTATTGGGCTCAAGAATTTTAATGATATCTTCACCAGAGATCGGCTATTCTGGCCCTCGTTGATGCTGACTTTTCGTTATGCCATCATCGTTGTGCCGCTCTCTTTGGTTGGCTCTCTGTTAGCCGCGATGCTCCTCAACCAAGCGCTCAAAGGGACAGCTATCTTTCGGACACTCTTCTTTATGCCCCATCTGACGCCCATTGCGGCCTCTGCTGTACTCTGGGCCTGGTTGTTTAACCCCGATGTGGGGCCGATCAACTACTTTTTGCGCACCAACCTTGGCGTGGAGAGCCCTCCCGGCTGGTTTCGCGATCCCCAGTGGGCGATGACTGGCTTGATCATCATGGCGATGTGGGGTGCGATTGGTGGCAATACCATGTTGATCTTCTTGGCAGGATTGCAAGGGGTGCCCCAAGAGTTATACGAAGCAGCCTCGATCGACGGGGCCGGGGCTTGGGCAAAATTCCGCAGTGTCACGCTGCCACTGCTCACCCCGACCATCTTTTTTAATATGGTACTGGGCATTATCGGTGCCCTACGGGTCTTTACGGCGGCCTTTGTGGCGACAGCCGGTGGGCCAGCCTACGCAACCTGGTTTTACTCGCTACATATTTATACCAGGGCCTTTAAGTACTTTGAGATGGGCTATGCCTCGGCACTAGCCTGGATCTTCTTCGTGATTCTCTTTGTCTTTACCTTTATCCAATTCCGCGCCTCCCGGCGTTGGGTCTACTATGCAGGGGAAGGTAACGAATAATGGCTCAAGAAACGCTCGTCCGCACCGCTACCCAAACTTACCCTGTATCAAGCCGAGCCCGCTCGCGGAAACAACAACGTGTTATGGGGCGCGCCTTGCTCTATTTCATTGCCATTGCGGCCTCGCTGCTCTTTATGCTACCTTTCGCGTGGACAGTCTTCTCTTCGCTCAAGTCTCCCAGCGAGTTATATCAGTCTCCCCCTAGCTGGTTTCCCGAGACGGCACGCTTTGTCAACTATGCCGAAGTCTTTCAAGTAGCGCCCTATGGTCGTTGGTTGCTCAATTCGGCCTTTGTGTCGATCGTTGGCACCTTTGGTGCGGTCTTTTCGGCGGCGCTCACAGGCTACTCCTTTGCGCGCTTTCGCTATCCTGGGCGCAACCTTATCTTTATGCTCACCTTGAGTACCATGATGCTGCCCGCCGAAGTGACGCTGATTCCGCTCTATCTGCTCTTTAACAAGATTCGGTGGCTCGATACCTACCTACCGCTGATTGTGCCCTCGTTCTTTGGCGGCGGTGCCTTCTTGATCTTTATGATGCGGCAGTTCTTTATGACCATTCCGATGGATCTGGATGAAGCAGCGCGCATTGATGGGGCGGGCTATCTGCGCATCTTTGCACAGATTCTCTTGCCCTTATGTGTGCCAGCACTGGCGACCGCGGCGATCATCACCTTCATTGCCGACTGGAACTCGTTCCTGTTCCCCTATATTATTCTCAACACCAAAGAGAAATTTGTCATTGGCATCGGCATCAAGTATTTCCAAACCGTGGCGAGTAACATCGATTCGATGGAGCCGCGCGAAAATCTCTTGATGGCGGCCAGTATTATGATGACAGCACCGATTATCTTCCTCTTCTTTACCGCACAACGCTACTTCGTCCGCGGGATTGTCATGTCTGGGATCAAAGGATAATGGGTGTTTCGCTAGCCATGCTGGCGTAGTCGTTGTGCATCTCCAAATGGCGGATAAGCCCCGTCATTCGCACAACGATACAAGAGATAGGCTAGTGGTTTTTATAAAGATGAACCGAAGCTCACGTCATGTATTCTATTGATTAGTTTAGTAGGAGGACTAGTTCATGTCAGACCAAAAGTTTAGCCGTCGCCGGTTTTTACTCGGCTCTTCTGTCGTTGCCACGGGTGCCGTGTTGGCCGCTTGTGCCCCCAGCACCGGCAGCACCGGCAGCACCCAAAGCAGCGGCGGAGCGGCTGCGCCAAGCACCGAAGGCACCACCATTGTCTTTCACTCGCGCCTAGGTTCCCATGCGGACTGGCACAAGCAACGGGTGCCGCTCTTTGAGGAACAGAACCCAGGCATCACGCTCCGCATTGATGAACTGGACGCGGCAGAAATGTTCGCCAAAATCTATGCCATGGCCGCGGGCGGCACCTTGGGCGATGTGGTTTGGACCTATCTCAACACCGTGACCGAACATCTACAAAAGAAGGTGATTGCGCCGCTGGATGACATCATTGCCTCCAACAGCTTCGACACTTCGGTCTTCTGGCCCTCGATCTTGCAGACGCTCACCGTCGATGGCAAGCTCTATGGCATTCCCAACCATGGTCACTATGGCACAGTCGTCTATTATTTCAATAAATCTCTCTACGAAAACGCCGGCACGATCGTCCCCAATGTAGACTGGACAACCGATGACCTAGTCACAGGGGCGCAGGCCGTTACCCAAGCACCCGAAACCTGGGGCTTCCGGGCGCAGATGGGTTCGGAGCACACACCCTCCTATCTGCGCAGCTTCGGCGGCGAACTTCTCAGCCCCGATGGCACCACCTGTCTATTAGGCGAAGAAGGCTCTGTCGCAGCCTTGCGCTGGCTCTATGATCTCAAAGAGACCTACAAGGTTGATCCCTGCATCTGTGGCGATCAATATCGCGAAAACTTCGTAGCAGGCAAGGTCGGTGCCTTTAATGTCACCCCTGGCTTGGTTGCCGAATTCAGCAAAGTCACCGATTGGTCCTTCGAATGGGATGTGACCGCCGCGCCCGTTGGCCCTGGTGGTTTGCGCGGTTCCCAAGTGTCGGGCGCTGGCTTCTGCATCACCCCCCCTGCCGCCGAAAAGCATGCGGATGCCGCCTTCAAAGTGCTCGACTTCTTCTCCACCAAGGAAGATGGCATTGAACACGTCTTTGGCGGGGCTGGTAGCCCAGGCACGCGTGACGATGTTTGGTCTGATCCCAAACTGGCCGAATTCAGCCACATCTATGGCACCATTCAGAGCGTCTACCCGGATGGCCCATCGCCGTGGTACTTCCCGGCCAACAATCGCACCTCGGAATTCCACGATGTGCTGCTCAACAACCTGCAAGCCATTTGGACCAACCAAGTTGGCTTTGACGAAGGTCTAGAACAGACCCTGACCCTCTGCCAAGAAGTGCTGGACAACGATCCGCTCTAAACCGATCAGTCAGACTCAGCCTACGCTATTACTAGGATCGACTGATATGGCAGGCTGAAGTCGATTTGGGTTTAGTAGAGTTCTCCCGCTCACAGCAAAACTGCAATAAAAATACGGGCACGCTAGCGTGCCCGTATTTTTATTGACCCAGACCAAGCGCCTTATCAACCGCAAAATCCTGGGGAGTGCGTACTTTTCCCCAGGCGCATACAGCTAGTACCACAAATGCATCGTATGCCAACTGGGCTGGCGGGTCACTTGATTGAAATTACCGGGCAAAGCAAAGGGTGATTGGGCAGGTAGCGCCACCGGCTGATATTGTTGTGGATTGAGCTCTTGCAGCCGTGCAATGCGATCTTTGGTATGGGGATGGGTACGAAAGATCGACGGATCTGGCACGCCGCGGCCTGGGAAAAGGACTTGTTGCCAAATATTGGTGGAATAATATTCGAGCTTTTGCAAGGCATTCATCAACCCAACGGGGTCGTGCGTCAACTGAATCGCATCCAGGTCGGCATCAAATTCGCGGGTGCGGGAAAGGGCCAGTTGCAGGAGGCCACTGATCATGGGCGCGAAGATCAAGAGCAAAATCGCCCACCAAGAGATCGTGGCGCGGCCCATTAGAATCAAGGGGAAATTGAGCAGCAACAGGAATTTGCCAAAGGTCGAAAAGAGATTGGTGATCCGGCTGATCACATCGGCAATGTTCATGGATCGCATATCATTATTGCGAATATGGCTCATCTCATGGGCCAAAACGCCGGTCAATTCCCGGAGATCGAGGCTCCGTAAAATCCCATCGGTTAAGCCAATCGCGGCATTACGCCGTGTCCCCACCGCAAAGGCATTGAGCATTCGGCTCGGAATATAGTAGACCACCGGGACGAATGCTAGCTCGGCCCGCTGCGCCAACGCTTCGACAATGCGGTAGAGTTCGGGGGCTTCGGCGGCGGTCAATGGCCGCGCCTGGTACATCCGCAGCACCAACTGGGGCGAAACTTGCTGCCCCAAGATCACCAAAATGCCCCCCAGAATAATCGACCAGAGAATGCCCGTCTGCCCTGCCACCAACCAGCCCAGCAGAGTCAGGAGAAGCAACATGCTGCCCAACAACAATACCGTATGTAGCCAATTCCGAAAATCATGGTTCGCAACCACATCTTGTCGCATAATGACGCGTCCTTACCCATCAGTTTACCGACTGCCACAGCACAGATTTTACCAATAAACCGACAAGAAAGCTATGTTCTCCCCAAGCAATTGCACATATCCATCTAGGCATGTCAAACAAAGTGTGGCGAGTACGGTGTGATATCACACCGTACTCGCCACAGGAACCAGCCGAGCGAGCGAGACACAAGCCAGCGGCATTAACCGTTATCGATTATCCGCGCTTCGTTAACCATGCCCCTAGGGGCGTACAATCGAACCATCGGCCCGGCGATCTTCGGCAATGTAGAACGATTTGGCGGCCCGCGCTGGATCGAGCAACGCCTTGGCCTTGGCTTCGTCAATATCAATGCCTAGCCCTGGCGTTTCATTAGCATAGAGATAGCCACCGTCCAAGATGGCATGGCCGGGGAAGAGATCGTATTCCTCGGGGCGGAAATGGTTTTCTTCCTGGATGCCAAAGCTGGAAATGCTGAGATCAACATGGACCGCCGCCATTTGGTTGACCGGATCGTTGTCGCCCCCTTCTTGCCAAGCCGTGCGTACACCGAACCACTCACAAAGGTGGGCGATCTTGCGACAGTTGGTAATGCCCCCCCCCTTAGAGACCCGTACCCGCACAAAGTCGATCAAGCGCTCGGTGATCAACGGCACCCACTCGTGGGGGTTGATAAAGAGTTCGCCCATGGCTTGTGGCGTAGTACACTGCTGGCGCACCAGACGATACCACTGGACCTGCTCGGGCGAGAGAAGATCCTCTAAGAAAAAGAGCCGATAGGGTTCCAGCAGCTTGGCTAACATCACCGCATTGGTCGGGTGCAGATGTTCATGGACATCGTGGGTAAATTTGGGGCCAAAGCCAAATTCATTGCGCAGATCCTCGAACATCTTGGGGATATTCTCCAGGTAGGCTTCATCATCAAAGGCCCGCGTCTGCGCCCAATGATTTTTGGGGAAGCCCGCTTTGTCACCCTCCATAAAACCACCACCCCCATAGGGGCCCATTTGGCAGCGGATGACATGATAGCCTTCTTCGATATAGCGACGCACGTCATCGATCAGCGCCGGCAGATCATCACCGGCGGCATGGGCATAGCACATCACCGCGCTGCGGGTGGCCCCGCCCAACAGTTGGTAGACCGGCATCTTGGCTTCTTTGCCCTTAATATCCCACAGGGCCATGTCGATCCCGGCCTGCACGGTGTTGATCACCGAGTCGTTGCGCCAGTAACCGCTGGTATAGATCGCTTGCCAAATATCTTCAATCCGGCTGGCATCACGCCCAATGAGGAGCGGGGCGATGGTTTCAATGGCGGTTTGTACCGTCTTGGCACGATAGTGATCGCTGGCCGAGCCAATACCATAGAGCCCCGGTTGATCCGTATGCACTTTGACAAAAAGCCAGGTGCCGTTGACGCGTGTACGAATCGTTTCAATTGCAGTAATCTTAGTCATGGTTCTTCTTTCTATCAGATAACTCGTCGCTTTGTGGGTAATTTCCTCTGGGAATTAGGTAGATGCGCCGGTGCGATTGGCTTGGGAGCGGGGCGTTAGGTCAAACCAAGTTTCATGGCCTTGGAAGAAGCGGCCAAACTCATCGACCATGAGTTGGAAGAAGTGCGGATAGCGATCGCCCGAATACCAGCCAATGTGGGGACTGAGAAAGACATTGGGCAGCTGTGTGATCACATGGCCCGGCGGGATGGGCTCGGGGTCGAAGACATCCAACCCCACAAAAATATCCCCTTGCGCAGCCCGCGCCACGAGCGCATCCGCATCGATAATCGGCCCGCGCGACACGCTGACCAAGACCGAACGGGGCCGCAGCAACCCCAATTCACGCGCGCCAATCATACCGCGTGTGCGTGGGGTCAAGGGAGCAAGACAGACCACCACATCACACTGGCGCATGACATTGTCGAGCGAGGTCTGGACAAAGCCCAGGGCCTCGGCTAGTTCGCGTGGCAAATAGGGATCATAGACCCAAAGCTCTACGTCAAAAGGACGCAGCAGCTTGATCAGGCGTCGTCCCATATGGCCGCCACCAATCAGCCCCACCCGTTTGCCCGTCAACGCGCCAGGGGAAACCTCTAAACTGCTGCGCTGTTTTCCCCCTTCGCCACCAATCAGCTGCCGGAACTGAGCGCCAGCATTGCGCATGGAGACGAGGATCAGGCCCAAAGCCCACTCGGCCACCGGATAGGAAGAGGCATTCGTCGTATCCACGGTCCGAATCCCCCGCGCCCAGATCGCATCTAGGTCGAGCCGACTGGCAAACCGATCGCCTTCCAATTCGCCAATAATGCGCAGCTTGTCGGCCTCGGCTAAGACTTCGGCGGTCACCGTTGGCGCGCCATGGCAAACAATCAGGCCATCAACGCCTGCCAACTCGGCGCGGAGTTGCGCTGCTGCTTCTGGGTTTTGATTGGTGTCGTAGATTCCCCCACCGGCACACGGAAACCAACGCCAATCCGCAAAGGTTTCCAAACGCTGGATCTCGGTGGGCGAAAGATAGCCATTACGAACATTCTCATTACAGGCCACGAGAATTTGTGGACGCGATAGAGTCATAGGAGAGCAAACTTTCATTTTTTTGTAACGATCTCAGTCGATGAAGCTGCTGCACAACCCGGGGGGAATTCAACCCATCGTGCTCAGGAGTAGCCTCAGGACGAGGCAAGGGAGAGCTCTGAGCCGCTAGGTGGCAGTGGCGGGAACCGCCATTAGCCTACGGATCGTACGCTCCCATTATCATACGGATCTTGCGCCGCTGTCAAACAGGGGAGAAAAGGAAGGAGGAAGGGGGAGGGATGAGGGGTGAAGCTATCTACACCAGCCAGTCGCTAGTCACTAGCCTCTACCACACCCGGGAACATGCCTTCCCCTGCCAACGTCCTACCTAAGCGCAACGAGACCGGCCGGTATCGTGCAGGGGGATGGAATGCCCACAACTTGTCTATCACTTATCTATCGATGAACGCAGCTTTCCTCAAGCTGCAGAGAGTTTTAGGAGTTCTTGTGAATCTTCAAATCAAGCCAAAGTTCTTGGCGCTTATGATCCTCTGGTGCAGTTGTTGGCTCCTGGTGGCCTGTATTCAAGCCCCCACCGATGGCCATGCCATTCCCATGCCGGTCGATGTCGAAGAGATTGCAGGAGGGAAAAGTATGGTCGCTTTAGTCTATGCCGTTGGCCCAAGCACGGCCACCCAATGTACAACCTTGAGCCTCGATCGCAGCCAAAATGTTACCTTGGGCGACTGTGACGGCAAAAGCCGATTGCTGGCGTTAGGCAAGCGGTTTGCCTTGGATTGGGACGACATACAAAATCGTTTTGCCTCTTTTGTCTATGAGACGCCCACCGAGACGCTCACCTTTACAGGCCGGGGTACAGTTCAAGGGGAAGCTTGGCAACGAGCCATCTTGACTTGGGCACGCGCGACGCAGGCCGAGCTGGCAGGCAGCCAGAGCAGCGCCACCGGGCGTACCGCCCTCAGTTGGTTTTTCGGCCCCGTGCCAGGCGATGATAGCGTCTGTGAACATCTAACCGTCTTGACCTATGGCTATGGCTACGCCGAGACCGTCAATTGTGAGGGGGGCGAGGTGATCGAGCACCAAGGAGATTGGTTAACCGACGCCGAAATGGCCCAATTTGACCAATGGCTCTATCAATACGAGCCCCTCTACGTCGAACGCAACTACCTTGATGGTCAGGGGGAAGCGACCATGAACGCCGCCGAGGCTGCGGCAGTCGATCAATGGGCCCAAACCGTGCGCGCGCGCATCTGGCCCGCCACCGAGTAGCCAAGTTGTAAGAACCTTTTTAGCGGGTTGGATGCAACCTAGAGGCAGGTCAAAGGACTTCACACGGAGTACGAAAGGGGATTATCAGCTCAGCCGTAGCTACACTTTTCCATTTGTCTTTTCTGGAACTGCAAAGATAGTGACAGCAAGAATGATCATAAAAGTCGGCATAATAGCGATTTAGACTATCGTACTGATAGACGTTACGCATTTTGACAGGATCTGCCAGGTTTTGAAAACCTGGCAGATCTCTGCTCACATCGCTCAATCGCATAACTTCTATCCTGATCTGGATTGCCGCAGTTATGGTTGCCATGTTTGTGAAGCAAACAGTGGATAAGGAGCTTTTTATATGGTAGTTAGATCCAACCGACACGCAGCACACTTACTACTCACGGGCGCGTGTTGTCTTATCTTTGTTATTTTGTGCCTAAGCACCCAAACACTGCAACCATTAACCGCGGCACCAGCCGCCGATTTCCCCATCTATGCCGATTCCATGGCCGCCAACTGGCAAAACTGGTCTTGGGATTCGACGGTCAATTTTGCGAATGCCTCACCCACCCACAGCGGGAGTGCCGCAATCGCCGTTCAATACAACCAAGGCTGGGCTGGGCTTTCCTTGCGCGCGCCTAGCCCGCTTCCCACCAACTCATACACGGCGCTTGCCTTCTGGATTCATGGTGGCAGCAGTGGCACTCGCCAACTTATGCTCTTTACCCAGCCCACCGATGGCGGTGCGAATAGCACGATTGTTAGTATTGATGCGCCTGCCGGGGTCTGGTCATCGATCAATATCCCGCTCACGGAACTAGGAAATCCCACGGCCATTGCGCGCATCAACCTCCAAGATCGCATGGGCATAGCCCAGCCCACCTTCTATATTGATGATCTGCGGCTCGTCGATAGTGCGAGCACGCCCACAGCCACCCCTGGTGACGATCAGGCAATCCATCTCCAAACCGATGGCAATGCGTTGGTGATCGATCCGCGGGTCTTGGGTACCAATCTACCCACTTGGCTCGACCCAACCCGTTTTAGCAATGCAACCTTCCGCGCCCGCACGGCGGCTTCTGGCGTGACAGTTATCCGCATGCCCGGTGGCAGTTGGAGCAATCAATATGGCTGGCTTAGCTGCGAACTGGGCCAAGATCAAGCCAATGCCCTCCCTTGTGGCGATGGCTGGGCGAGTTGGGTTGCCAAACCTACCGACTTTCTGAATTTTATCAAGGCCACGGGCAAAGAGAGCATGTGGGTGGTCAGCAACAATGGCACACCCCAGGAAGCCGCCGCGGTCGTCGCCTTTTTCAACGCAACGCCGGACGATGCAACCGTCATCGGGGTGGACAGCCAGGGCTTTGACTGGCAAACGGCTGGTCATTGGGCCCAACTCCGCAGCGACCACGGTAATCCGCAACCATTGGGGATCAAACTTTGGAGCGTTGGCAATGAGATCTATGGCGGCACGCCAGCCAGCGGTGGAGAACAGTGTCTCGCTTGGGGCTGGGAAGATGTCTGGAGTTGTGACGGCACCGAGTATGTCAACGGGGCGCGTGGCTATGCCGGTTATACCGCCTTTCGCACGGCCATGCGCGCCGTCGATCCTGCCATTCAGGTTGGGGCGGTGGGTGTGACACCCTCGAATGACTACAATAATTGGGGCAATGAAGTGATTGCCGCGGCAGGGGCAACCATGGATTTCTATGACATTCACGAATATGGTTACTTCAACCCGCCTGCCAGCTACGCCGAAGCCTTGGCCCAACCCCAAAGTCGCTGGCCCACGACCATCCAAAACGTGCGCAGCGCCTTTACCAGCCAAGCCGGTGGCCGCGCCGTGCCGATTGGGGTGACCGAGTACAATCTTTTCTCGGGCCAGGATCAGGACACAGAACAGCTCATGACCCGCGTCGTAAATGCCTTTTATATCGCCGATACCATTGGTCAGATGATCCAACAAGGGGTGGGGATCGCCAATCAGTGGGCATTAGCGAATGGGCGTCCTAGCAATGGCACCGAGTATGGGCTACTACACGAGGACAACGACTACTATCGTAGTCCTCAATATTATGTCTTCTCGCTTTGGGCGCGGATGGGTAGCCACCTACTCCCCATCACATCCCCCTATGATGCCGCCACGCAACTCAGCCTCTATGGCGGGCGCGTAGACGACAATACCTTTACCCTGCTGGCGATCAACAAGAGTGGTCAGGCTATCACGGCTGATATTGTGCTTGACAGTCAAACCGGCAGACGGTCGATTCTCGGCGGCACGATCGATCAGATCAGCGCGGCGGCGTTAAGTGACCAAAGCGTTCAATATAACGGCGTCAGCAACCCCGCCGATGATCTCAGCGACGCGCCAGCCCTGCCGCTTACGCTCAATGGAAACCCATTAGCCTATACCTTTGCCGCGAATTCCATCACCCTACTGCGCTTCCAAGCTGGCAACGCCAATTTAGCTACGCCAACAAATACACCGACAACGAATACACCGACAACGAATACACCGACAACGAATACACCGACAACGACACCAACGATGATCTCTACCCCAAGTCCCACAGGCACGCCGACTTTGGTTGCCACGCATACGCCAACCTTAGCCCCCACGGCCCTGCCATCGGCTGAAATCACCCGGACGCCCGAACGGCTCTTTTTACCTCTAGTCAAGCAGCCCTAATGCGCCACGGCTCATGCTAGAGCAAGATGACCACCACCTGTCCGGTGGTGGTCAGCTTGAAGAAACTATCCACCACGTCAGAAAAGAGCTGCTCCCCATCCTTTGCGCCCGTCACCCTCTCCCAATAGGGGCAACCGCATTGGCAAGATCGTCCCTAAAACGCTTACCAAACGCTTACCAAACGCTGCTCGGTGCATACTCCAGCCAATCTGTCTATCAAACTAGCTCAACACGCAGGCACAAGACAGGGCCAGTCACGACCACACCATCATCGCGCGGGTTGCAGCAGCATGACATGCCCTTCGCAGTTCACGCCACTCGCGCCAGCCAACAACAGCGAGGTCTCTACTATGCGTTCACGGATGATCCACTTTGGGTTGATCCCGCTCTTGGCCAGTTGCGGCGTCCTTTTGCTTTTCCTGCTCTTGGGCGTCGGTCGTCACACCCCCACCGCATTTGCCCATTTTTTTACACCTACCCAAACCTTTCGTGATGTCAATGGAGTGCGAGTTTGGGCCGATACCTTCCTAGAAGCCAGTGGGCAGGTCACAGCCACGGGCGGGGTTAAATTAGGTCCCGCCCAGACCGAGCAACAATGGTTTCAGATCAGCGAACACGCAGTTTGGCTTACCGACACCACCAAAATGACCCTCACCGGTCAACTGGCTATGGCCGGTAGCCGTCAATTGCTTCAAGGGAAATTTCCCGTCAATCCAGCCACTGGCTCGCTCACCATCCCTACGGATAGCCTGAATCTCTATCAAACACTAGGCGATTCCAGCCTTGCGATTACACCGACCTATGCCATCAACTTACGCCAGAGTGAGATCCATGCCGCAAGCAAGCTGGATCTGCGCTTGCCCGAAGGCACCCTCAAAGCCGACATCCAATTCCAGTTGGGCTTCAACGATCAAATTACCGGTACCGCCACCATTCCCATCGACTTGCAACTAGCCGGTGGACGCCTCCACGGCACGGCCAACATCCGCAATGACGGACTCTATGTACCCAGTGTCCGCTACGAGATCGAAAATATCACCACGACCCTCAACGACCTGATCATTGATGGCAAAGATGACTTGAAGTTGCGCTTTGGCGCTGGCGTAGACTTTCCCATCCCCGATCTCGATCTGGGCGATGGCTTTTTTGTCCTCACCAATCTACGGGGCCAATTGGGCATCCGCCTCAGCAATGGCAACCAACCCCTTGGCTACGAAATGGGGCTCACCGGCAAAGTACGCTTCGATAAATTGCCCGAAAATAGCGCCGTGACCGCCAATGCTGTCAACCTAAAATTTGCCGATGGGGCATTGAGCGGCGGGGTCGAATCTTTCACCGTCAAGTATAGTGGCAATGAAATGAGTTTTCGCGGGGTGCGCTTTGGTAGTGCCGCGGTCAATGCCGCTACGGTGGCGGCGGGCAATGGCTTCCAACGCGTCCTCTTTACCGAGGGGGCAGATTTTACCTTGCCCAAAGAGTGGCGTCCCACCGACGAAGTGATCCCGACGGTGCGTCTGCAAAATGTGACGATTCAGTCGACCGCACCCTTCATCACCATAGGGGGCGCGGGCATTGGCTTTGTGATCAACAAGGAATACTACCTAGGTGGTAGCGCCGCGGCAGCCAACCGGATCAAACTGAGCGGCATTCAGGGCCGTGTGGACTATAATTTCCAAAGCAGCCGCTGGAGTACGAGCATCACCGCGACCATGGGATTACAGATGGGCGACGGTGTAGCCACCAGCGTCACCGGCAATCTCACCACGGATAGCACCGGTAAATTCCGTGGGCGCGTCGTCAATCTCACGCTCGATGTGGCTGGGGTGCAGATGGCCCTGAACCAGCTGGACTTCCAAGCCGATGCTTTTATCGCGGGTAGTGCCATCCTCCGGCTACCGCAGAATTTTGGCAATGTCACCGTCAATAATATTCGGATCGATGCCACCGGGGTGCGGATCAGTAATGGCACCTTCGCTCTCCCCGATGTCCCCTTCAACACTGTGCGACTCACCCAGAATAGCGGCTCATTTCAAGTGAGTGGGAGCCAATATAGCCTCGCCATTACCAGCACCATCCGGATTGAAGGCGGTGCGACCCCCCTCCCCGGCAGCGGCAACAGTGGGGTCTTGGTGCGTGGCAATCTGAAGATTCGGAATGGTCGCGTTACCGGCACCGTCGATCAATTTGGCTTTATTCTTTCTGGCGCCGAATTTCGCCTCACCAATCCCACCTTTCTCGACAACCGGCTGATCGCCAGCCAAGCTGCCATGAGCATTCCCACCGGTGGCAGTATGTTGACGGTTTCCGCCAATGGGATTGAAATCGGCGGCCCAAGCGGCTTCAAATTTCGCCAACCGACGATCCAGCTTCCCGACTTTACTGTGGCCGGTGTTGGCATCCGACGGCCCCGCCTCGAATTTGAACAACGGGGCAACAACTTTGTCCTGACTGGGGGCGCAGAACTGCAATTTACTCAATTTACCGTGGCGGGCGACTTTACCATCACCCGACGCAATAACCTGCTGGAATTCAACCCCGTCCAGCTCGATTTTCGGGCCACGCCAGGCATCCCGTTGGGCCAAACCGGTTTTGAATTAACGCGCATCACCGGCGCCTTTAATCTATCCAGCGGCACGGCCACCTTCCAACTCGGGGTCCGCATTGAAAGCCAAGCCAAAGTCATCCTGCCGATTGTAGCCATGGATGGCACGATCACCCTCAAAGTGTTGCCCCGGTTTGATCTACAAGCTACCGCCGGGGTCCAAGTCGTTGGGCTTACCGTCTCGACGGCCAATCTGCGCATCACCCCAACGTCGGCAACCCTCTCTGGGCGGATGGAATATCAAGTGGCCCGCCAGATTGTCAATCTCTCCTTTGGCATGGATCGCAATCGGGAATTTACCATGACGGGCAGCATGCGCGGTGAATTAGGCTTGCGCAAAGGCTCCCTGATCCACTGGTGTGTTCCCTTGGCCGGCTGTGTCGATGTCCCCCCCAGCACCATGACGTTGGCGGCAGTCACCTACGACGCAGGCAAATTCACCGACCGCCGGACCAGCACCCGCCGCACGGTTTGGGGCGGGCGCGCCCAATTCTCCATCTTGGGCAATCGCGCCTACGCCTTCCTACGGCTGGCCCCTAGCCCCCAAGAGATTATCGTCGGTACTACTTTGGATGACTATCGCCCCATCAACCCCGCGATTTCGGCAAGCGAAGCCGCCGCGCCCGATGCCATCCACTATATTGCCGCCGATGGGCTCCATCACTTCGACATCGCCAATCCGGCCGAGTTGCTGGTCTTTGGCGAGATCATTACAGGCACCAACCTCACCGCACCGGCCCAGCCCTTAATCGCCACTTCTCCCACCGGCGAAACCTTTACCCTCCAGCCCATCTACACCGAAGCCGACAACCGTGTCCGTATCTATTCTCTCACCTATCCGACACCAGCCAAGGCCATCGGGCAGTGGACTGTGCTCGTGCATCCTGGGAACGCCGTCAAGATGTGGGGGCAACAACCGGGCGTGCAGATCACGCGCTTTGACATTCGCACCGCGGCCAATCAACTGATTCCGCTGGCAGGGACCGGCCCAACCGTCGTTATCAACAACGGCGAGACCTTGGCCCTCGATCTAGCCGTTACCAAGCCCGCGCCTGGCATCAATGTCCAACTCTATGCCGAGGATGCCCAAGGCGCACGTTTCGCGCTGGTCGAGCAACTCGACGAAAACACTACAACGCTCGCCATTAACCAGCCCTGGACGACTAATCTGCCCAGCGGTCTCTATACGCTTACTCTTGTGGCTGACGACTTTGGTAGCTCCATGGCAATAAGCAGCACCGTACCGCTTCAGGTCAATGACAGCACCCCACCGGCAGCACCGGCCAACTTGACTGCCCAAGTGCAAGTCGATGGGTCAGTGCAATTAAGCTGGGTCGCCCCCACCGCTCCCGATCTCGCTGGCTATCAGATCGGCGTAGTGGGTGAAAGCGTGCTGGCCATCGACGGCGCGCGCACCAGCTACAGCATGGGTGGCTTGGCACCTGGGAGCACGCCAACCGTGCAAGTACAGAGCTATGACAGCAGCGGCAATGTCAGCAGTGCGGCGACCACCAGCATCACCCTGCCCACTTTTCGGTTGGAATCGTTGAGCCCAGCACAGGATACCCAGGCGGCAGCAGTGACAGTAGTAGCCGCCGCTTTCAACAGCGCCATCCAACAGGCGACCTTGACATTGGTCAACAGCCAACAACAGCCCATGTTGGGAACCACCACCCCAGTCACCATTGAGCAGACACTCGATGTGGTTGAAATCATCGGTACTCAGTTGACCTTGCCCACCGCGCTCAGCGCTGATCACTATACCGCTACCCTCACCGTACACCCCCTTGACAGCGCACCCTTCACCTGGCAATGGGCCTTTACCATCGCCGCGGGCGAGCCAACGAGTAACCAGCCGGGTGATCTCTTCCTGCCCATCATCCACCGCTAAGGGTAGTGGGACAGTAGGGAAAGGAGAGAAGACAGAGGAGTGGGGGCTAGAAATCAGGGACTTTCATCTCTGGTTTCTAGCCCCCACTCTTTCTTCCTACGGCTGGACGAGCGGCAGGAAGAGATGATTGTTTAGATCGATTACTGCTTCTACCGCGTTGCCTACCATTTCTACCAAGGATTCAGCACGGCTTTCGTCGGTGGGCGTGGTTGGATCAAGGGCAAAGCCAAGGAAAAGGATGAGTGCCGCGGCGAGTTCATCGGTAGGCCCGAGCAGTAGCTGGTTAATAAAGTTCAGGCATTTCAATCGGTTCGGGCTGGGGTTTGCAGACATTACACCACAGGGCATCGCCCACGACAATCGCCTTAGGCGTATTTTTTTCACCGACATAGATCGTAATGATATAAGGCATCCGATTTTGCATATGCTCTTTGCAGAGGGCTCGTCCGCAAAAGCGGCAGATCCCATGGGCGGGTTGATCACAATGAAAACAGTGCATAGGTGCTCCCCGGTTTTTATTCGAGCTTATCGGTCAGGGCCTGCCAGAGATTGGGCGGTAGTTCCCGTTTGCGGCGCGGGGCCAAGCGAACACTATAGTACAATTCATTATTTTTTTCCTCTTCGCGCAAAAAGCCTTTAGCGATCAGATCCGTTATGGTATCTTGGGCAGTCTCTGCCTGTCCTAGCCGCGCCACGAACGCCGACCGGCTCACATCACCCGAGCGTAAGATCCAGCTGATCAGCTCACGTTCTGTCGTTGGCAATTGGAGGATCTCCGCCATTGTTAAACCAACTACATGCTCGCGCGCGTCCAATTCTTGTTGCAATCGACCAAATAAACCTTTGGCCATGCGCATCGCTCCTTTCGTGGCTCGAGGTGCCGCTTTCCTTGTCCAATGCAATTGCCGCATCTAGATTATACAACGGCTCGTGAGCCCAAGCATAACCCGATGAAAGCACGCTTCCTCTTTAGCTATACCAGCCAATAGCTTACCTTCTCAGGCTATTCCTTACCTTATCGCAAGAATGGGTAATACGGTTGCATCAGTGCAGGAGACTGCCCAAAGCTGAAGCCCACTGCCGCGGGCTTTCGCCGGCGTTGTCCGGTAGCCCGGTGCCTTTCGGGTGCCCGTTGGGCGCGGGCGGTCTACCCAAAAATTCAGTAAACGCGGTAATCAGGCTTGCGGCTCGTTCATTTTGGTATCCAGGGTACGCCAAAGGCTGGGTTTGGTCGAAACAGGAGTGGCAGTTAGGGTATCATTAAGGCGCTGCCAAAGCGGTTCACTGGCGGGCGGCAGAATGGAGCGCACATAGCTCATACAGTAGACGCCGATGGCGCGACGCAAGGCGTCTACTTCTTCACGCAGGGCCACCACTTCGGCGGCCATCGCTTGCCGCAGCTGTGGATCGAGCGTCATGACTTCGACTTTCCGCTTCAATCCCAACTGGGCCTGCCGACGCAAAAAGGTTTCTACTTGCTGGCGCTTTTGTGGCCCAAAGCGCTCGGCCACTGGTGCCAACAGACGATCCAGTTGGGCCAGCTCTTGAACCACCGCCGCTTCCCCACGCGAGACCCCCACAGCCTGATCCAACGTCTCACGTAGCCAAGCCTGTTCCGCGCGGAGCCCCCACCGAATCAGCAGCCCATTGAGCAACACACCACTGAGCCCCAACACAATGGCAAAAATAATGGTCAACACCCCCCAATTACGGCTGATCAGATTATTGAAAGCTAGATGGAGCCCAATCGCGGCACTCCAGCCCAATGCCAGCGCGCCAAAGCGGGTCAACCCCCGGCCAAAGCGTAAGCGCCCCAGCGCCACCCCCACTAATGCACTGGCACTACCATGCATCAACGAAGTAGAAAACGCACGGGTCAGGGCCAACCCGAACCCCCCGCTGTCACCGACACGGCTGAGGTAGAGTAAGTTTTCGGCAACCGCAAAAGCCACACCGGCGGCAAAGCCATAGATCGCGCCATCCACAAAGTAGGTAAAGTCTGGTCGCCGCACATAATAAATCAAGACCAATGACTTGAGCACCTCTTCAATCATCGGTGCGACCAGCGTCACCATGAGCGCATAGCCAAAGAAGGGTACCAAGGCACTATTGAGCTGATAGGCCGCCAAAAACGCCGCAAGCCCAGCCACCATGCAAACGACAAGGGTGCGCAAAGTGCCTGAGGCATAGAGATCGAGCCGCTGCACCAACAACAAAAAGGCGAGCGGAATCGCCACCGCCACCACAATCGCAGGGATCAAGGCGTTTCTCCTTCTTGACTTAGACGTGACGCACGAAGATAAGCGCTGACAGGTTTTCCAAACCTGTCAGCGCGCTGGCGACACCAACCAACTGCATATGTCCAACGTATCGTAAGCGGACCATGCCTTGGGTCAACCCCGAAGCCACCAGGCTACGGAACGGCGCAGACACAAGCCCGCTGATGAAGATTAACCATTAAATTCGGTAAATCAGCGCCTGTTCAGTCAAGCGGCGCGAAAGCGCACTAGTAAGGTCTACCGGTTTAATTTCGTACCCTTCATCAGCGGGCGTTGCTCCCTAGCACCGTCCCTTTAGGACGGTGCGCTTTATGATTGAAGGCGCGACTACCGCCAGAAAAGCGGCAAATAGAGGCGTTGAGCACGATCCGCGACGACAGTCGTGGTCGTCGCAGCATCAATGATGAGGAGATTACCATCAGCATCGGTAATCGTCACAAGACTGTTCTGATAGGTATGGGTGCCATCCCCGTGGATCCAATCATCGAAGTTGGCTAACCGTGTGTAAATGCCCGGGAACCCAGGCTCAGCACAACGATACCCCCAGGAGACGATACCGATCTGTTTCCATGTGCCATTGTCATTCACGACCAACGGGCCACCGCTATCGCCTTGGCAAGCATCTTTGCCACCTTCGACCAATCCAGCACAAAGCATATTGGCAGTAATCGGCAGTAACGCTGGATTCTGGGCATAGGCGGCCCGACAGGCTTCCTGAGCAACCAACGGCACCGTCGTCTGATAGAGTGTAGCAGGATAATCGAATTGGCCAAAGCGGCGGGTTCCCCAGCCGGTGACCGTCGCCAAACGATCCGGGGCAAGCAACGCCTGCTCACTCGGTAACCCCAAAGGGATGGGCTGCACTGCGCCAGGCAGGCCGATAGTACCGGTTAAGCGAGCTGGCTGCTGTAAGCGCAGCAGCGCGATGTCAAAATCATACGCCGCCGGTGCCCAGTTGGGATGGACAACTACCTGGCTAACGGGTAAGCGCTGCCCCGTGGTTTCGGTCAGCGCATGTCGGCCAACGATCACATCAATGCGCTGGGGCGACAGCTCTTCGACACAATGCGCGGCGGTTAAGACCCAATGGGCGCTTACCAAGGAGGCACCACAAAATTGACCCGCATAGGCATCCGCGGTGTCGCGCCAAACGATGGCCGCTTGCCACGGCCATGCGCCGGGTGCGGCTTCGGTCCCCCCAATAATTTGGGGGGCTTGGGGCTGTTGAAGCGCTGCCGCCAGAAGCTCATCCAGTTCACCGCCCGGTTTCACCACCAGGGCCACCCGTTTGCTGCTCTTGCTAGGAATATCGCCAAGCTCAAAACGAATCGTATTCCCCACCAAGAGCCCACCGCTGACATAGCTCGTGCCTGGCGGCGGCGCGGTTTCGGCGACGACCTGTGTCGCTGTGCCTAGCCCCTGATTGGCAACCGTCAAGGTCAAAGTGATATTGCTGCCAGGCGGCACAACCGCCGGTGCGGTTAGGGTAGCTGTCAGCACAACCGCCGGTATAGGGAGTTCATGGCGTGCGGTAGCCACAGCTGTATTGGGCAGATCTACGCGATGATCTACCTGATTGACCAAAGTCGCTGGCACGGCAAGATTCGCCGCGAGCTGGACGGCATAGGTAATTTGGGTGGCGGGATTGCGCCAAGCGAAGCAAGGTTGGAAATCATTGCGCAATGAGGCATCATGATGGGCATCAGCAAGGCCAACCTGACACAATGGCTCATTAGCGCTGGAAGCCATGTGAGACAGGGGTTCTGTGGATAAGGAGAAATCCCAGAGCAGTTGATTGCCAAGGACGGTCGGTGGCAAGGAAGCAGAGTTCGGCACATAGATCGCGCCGATGGGCAAGGTATCGGTCAAATAATAGTGAATCGATGTGCCACTGCCCGTCATCTCCGCTTGAATATCAATCGTATAGGTAACGGTACGGCCCGGCTGGGGAATGTCGTCGGCTGTTTCAGCGACCTTGATAACATCATCCGCTAGGCGTACAAGGTCAATGGCAATCGTCTTGACGGCGTGCCCCGTATCCAGATCGGTTAGCGTCGCATACCCATAGCGGCCTTGGCCAGCGATTAGCCCAGGCTCATTCCACAGAAAGTGCAGGTCGAAGGGCATAGTAGAAACAATACTGGTTGGGCCACTGATCGTTAATGGCCCAGCGCTGTTGGCATCGATCACTGTCACGGCATAGGTTAGCGTATCCAATGCCAACGACGAGCCTTCCCAGTTTTGAATAGCAAGCCAATAGACGCCGCCAACCAACGTAGCACCCGCCAGTGGAAAGTCACAAACTTCGGACCAAGCCGCAGATGTGCTACGACAGAGTTCTTCCGCTTCATCGGGTCTACCATTGTTATTGGTATCCAGGCCGACAAAGAGATCGAGATCCGCGGCGGTGGTATCCAAAATTTCAACCCGAAAGCGTTTCGCCGTGGCTGGGATAGTGAGCAGCCTGGTATAGATACCACCGGCTTCCAAGTCATAGGCATTCTCATTGGTTGGATCGGTTGCCAGGGCAACAGTCTGCGTTTGGGGTGAGGAAGAGGCCAATGTCAGGCCGAGATTGGCGACAGTGACGCTTTCCACCCCTGTCAGCGCATAGGAACCCACATTCCGACGGGTTTCGATCATTAGGTTAGCGGGCAAGCTCCCACCCTCACCCCGCACGGCTAAGGGGAATTGCGCGGCCACGGTACCGGTGGGGCTGACGGTATTGATGGGCTTGCCCGGAGGGGTGCTTGGGCTCGCCGGGACGGCCATGCCAACGAATGTCGTGGTAGAGGCTGGCGGCAGACCCGCTGCGGCACTAGCGCCTTGGGCAGAAAAAAGAAGGAGGCTTGCGCTCCAACAGATCAGACAGAGGGAAAGAGTAATTACAACGCGTGGCGCGTTTATAAGCATCGAAAAATTACTCCTTGCTTGGCTAGGTTCTGTCCACATCGGTTATGCCCAAACAGTTTCTTAGAGTGGACTAGCAATTGAGCGCAAGGGCAGTACCCAGAATATCGATCTAGCACGCGGCTCACACAATATGCCTACAGTCTACGTTCCCCTAGCAACCTTTCATGGGCAAGGCCATTTTATCATTACTCAATTTCATTCCAAAACAGTAAGGTTAGGCTCTGTTAACATTGACCGGCGACCACCGCTGACCGCCGGTACCGATGAACGCACCGCCCTGATGAAGATTACCGATTTTCATCGGTAATCCGCCCGTGCCCAACGGGCCCCCGAAAGCCACGCCGACGCAAGCCCGCTTCAGCGGGCGTTGTTCCCTAGCCTGGCGCTGATGAAGATTACCCATGAACTTCGGTAAACCAGCGCGGATTGAAATCAGCGCCGGCTCGGTCAAGCTGTGCGAAAGCGCACGAGTGAGCTCTACCGCTTTCATTGCTTACCCTTCATCAGCGCACGAGTAAGGTCTACCGCTTTCATTGCTTACCCTTCATCAGCGCCGGGCCATCAGCGCATACCGACAATTTTCCTCATCTTCATCAGTGGATCTACGCGATTCATCGCCACCATCCCCTTCTAAGGTCGCAAAAATTGCAATCATAATGTCATTATTTACATAAGGCATTTAGTGTACAATTTAATCCATGCACCCAATCATTTGCACTAGAGGACTAACACGTCACTTTGGCAAGACGGTCGCGGTGAGCAATCTTACCCTTGAGATTGGCGCTGGCGAGGTTTTTGGCTTTCTCGGCCATAATGGTGCTGGCAAAACGACCACCGTACGGTTGTTAAATGGTATCCTGGCCCCCACTGCTGGCGAAGCCCGCCTATTGGGGCTCGATCCAGTTATGCAAGGAGCGACCCTTCGTCGCCAGACAGGCGTTTTAACCGAAACACCCTCCTTGGATGATCGGTTGACTGCGCGCACCAGTCTGCGCCTTTTTGCCAAGATCTATGGTCTGCCAACCCACCAAATTGACCACCGCATTGACACCTTGCTCCAAACCTTTCAGCTCCAGGCATACGCCGACCAAAAAATTGGTGGCTATAGCAAAGGGACACGGCAACGGCTGGCCTTGGCGCGGACCTTATTGCATGAGCCTAAACTCATTTTTTTAGATGAGCCAACCAGTGGCCTGGATCCCATCGCCATCCGCGATGTCCATCAACTCATTCAGGAATTGACCCAAGCCCATCAGCGGACAGTCTTTCTGTGTACGCACAATTTAGTCGAAGCGCAGCGACTCTGCCATCGGGTGGCCGTGCTAGCCCATGGTCAGGTGCTGGCGATCGGAACCCCGCGCGAGCTAGCAACACAGTTCAATCAATCGGCGCGCGTCAAATTGCGCATCGGGATTGGGCAGGAAGAGCTACTGCCTCAATTACTGGCCCCTTACCCGCAGATTCAGATCCGCGCGACCAATGACCGTGATCAAGAGACAACCCAAATTGCCTTGCAGGGCGTAGCACAGACCCATCTCCCCGATCTGTTGCGTCATTTGACGACGCAAGGGCTACAGCTCTTTGCCGTTGAGCCCGAAGAAGCCTCCCTAGAAGATGTCTATTTTGCCTTACAGGAGCTACGGCCAGCCGCCGCGCGCCTCCGATTGAGCCAAGCATGATCCGCGCTCTACCCCAGTGGCAGGCACTGGCGTAGAGACAAGCTGCCACAAACTGGAAAGCAAACCCTATGAATTGGCGTGCGATTTGGGCCATTATTGAAAAAGATCTAAAAATTGTTTTACACAGCAAATCAGTCACCATCCCCTTAGTTGCCATCCCCCTGTTGGTTACGGTGGTCTTACCTTTTGCCGCGGGTATGGCCGTGCGCATGGGCAATCTGGCCGACCAAATCGACATCGCCCAGCTGATGGCCATGCTGCCCGTTGGTCTGGCACAACAATTGGTGGGGCTCACCACCGAACAAGCGCTTCTCTCCTTCCTGTTGGTCTACTTCTTTGCTCCCCTCTATTTACTGCTGCCGATTATGGTCTCGAATGTCATTGCCGCGGACAGCTTTGCCGGTGAGCGCGAACGGAAAACGCTCGAAGCGCTGCTCTACACCCCAACGAGCGATGAAGAGCTACTCACGGCCAAGCTCTTGGCCGCGTGGCTCCCCGGTCTGCTGGTCGGGCTGATCAGCTTTTTTCTCTATGTCTGTGTTTGCAATGTCGTGGCCTGGCCGGTGATGCAGCAGATCCTCTTGCCCAATGCCATGTGGCTGGTCTTGGCCTTTTGGGTTGCGCCGGCTGCCGCGGGCCTAGGCTTGGGCACCTCCGTCTTAGTCTCGGCCCGCACCAATAGCCTCCAATCAGCCTACCAAATTGGCAGCTTGATTGTCGTGCCTATTACAGGGTTGATCATCGGTCAGCTCAGCGGCGCGCTCTACTTGAGTCGGCTAATGGTATTTCTGATTGGGCTCGGCTTGTGGCTGATCAACGCGGGCATCTTCTGGTTTGGTCAACGCACCTTTCGGCGCAGTCTCTTGGTCGCGCGGTTATAGCTGCGGGAAAGCGTCCTATCATTTCTATCTGCGACCTTAATTACCGGTCGCCCGCGCATGAAACATCGTGCGCTTTGTTACGTAGAAAAGGGATAGGAAACGATTTGCGCTCTGTACACGAGCCAACATGCGGGGCACGCGGAAGGGAGTACAATAGCAAATCGGTGACAGTAAGGCTGCCATAGCCGCGGCTACGGAAAGCCGTTGTGCTTGTGGCTAGAAGATTGATGAAATGATCGTAACCATGATTGACGTACTCACCCAAATCGGCGGAATGATTCCCAGAGTGCTGTGGGTGACAGCGATTCTCTATGCGGTGGTCACGGGCGGTTTTATTATTTTGGAAAACCGCAGTCCCTCCAAAACCTTGGCCTGGCTGCTCGCGTTTTTGTCTTTGCCTATCGTGGGAGTCGTGCTCTATTTACTCTTTGGCCGTGAATACCGGCCCTTTAGCCGCGAAGATAAATTGCTTCAGCAAGAGTTAGGCAATCATCTTACGGCAACGCCCAATGTAGCCCGCTTTCTGGCGCTCCAGCCTCAGGAGATCGACAAACTCAAAGCCGCCAATCCGCTCGTCTATGACCGTGTGCTGGAACTTATGCGCCGTAACCAGGATGCGCCGCTCTTCCCTTGTAATTCGCTGGAGATTTTGCAAGACGCCAAGGAAAAATATCCGCGCTTGCTAGAAGACCTCAAAGCGGCCCGCCATTCAATCCATATGGAATATTTTGAATGGGCGTCGGACGCGGTGATGGAAGAATTTAAGCAGGTATTGACCGAGAAAGCCCAAGCAGGCATCCAGGTTCGTGTTATCTATGACCCGATTGGTTGCTTTTGGATGTTGAGCCGACGGTATGTCAAGGAGATGAATGACGGCGGCGTCCAGATGATCGCTTGGTCGTCGCTCTATGCCGTACATACGATCAGCTACCGCAGCCATCGGAAGATTGTGGTGATCGATGGCAAGATCGGCTATACGGGTGGCCTGAATATGTCCGAGGAATATGTCAAAGGACCCCAGGGTGGCAAGTTCACGGGCTGGCGCGATCTCCATGTGCGCGTCACGGGGCAAGTGGTGCTAGGGCTACAGGCTTCCTTTGTCGTGCAGTGGTATAACACCACCAAAGAAGCGTTGCGCGATCTGGCCTACTATCCCCCCATCGAGACCGAACATCCTTATCTACCAGTCCAGATCGCCCATTCCGGGCCGGACGCCGAATGGAAGGCCATTCGCAGTGTCTATTTTGCGCTCATTACCGCGGCCCAACACCAGATCTACATTCAGTCGCCTTTTTTTATTTTGGACGCCGGAATCGCCGAGGCGATTGCCGGGGCCGCCCGTTCCGGTGTCGATGTCAAGATCATGCTGGCACCAAGCGGGCCTGGGCTCAATGCACCCTACCAAGCCGGGTTGACCTATGCCGCCAATATGGCGGAGGCGGGGGCCAAGATCTATTTCTATCATGGCGATTATTTTCATTCCAAGACCATTAGCATCGATTCGATGATCTGCTCCATCGGCTCCACCAATATGGACATTCGGAGCTTTGCCATCAATTATGAGCTGAACCTGATCATCTATGACCGCCAGACCACACAACAATTAGATCGGATCTTCGGAGACGATCTAAAACAGTGTAGCGAATTCGATGTCCACGCCTATCGGCACAGTAATATCCTATTACGCACCCGTGATTCGATTATGCGTCTTTTTTCGCCCTTACTCTGAAAAGCTGGTATCCTAGGCCCGTGACACCGACAGCATAACCTTGGCCTACGAGTGATGAGGTACGCCATGTCGACCCATAGCACATTTTCCCTGCTAACCTTTAACTGTTTTGGTGGCTACAACTGGACAACCCCCCGCCGCTTACGTTCGTTGGCGCGTGAGTTGGATGAGATCAAACCCCAAGTGGTCTGTCTCCAAGAGGTACAGAGCAATTTGGCTTTGCGTCTGCTCCTGCGCGCCGCCGCGATCTATCCAGCCCATGCCTATCTACCGGGCCTCAGTGCGCCGCTGGGCTCCTTGCTGACCTTGGCACGCGCCCAGCTCCATTCGCCCCATTTTGCCCGCTACCAAACCCAAGGGGCTTGGTTTGGCCCCACGATCATGGATCAGCTGACCCGAAAAGGCATGTTGATCAGTCGAACCCAGCAAGGCACGCAAAGCGTGATCGTCATCAATACCCACCTCGTTGCCAATTATATGGCAAACTGGCAACCCGATGGCCGAGCCGCCCGCGATCAGCAACAGCAACTCCAGCAATTAGCCGCGACAGTCCGTGCCCAGCCCGCCGACGCGATCGTGGTCGTCGCTGGCGATTTCAATATACCCCGCGGCAGTTGGCTCTATGAAGAATTTTTAGAAGAGAGTGGCTTGCAGGATCCCCTTGCCGGTGACGAACGCCCCACCTATCGGCCCTTTCCTGGCGTACCCGTGCGCTATGCCCTGCCCATCGATTTTGTCTTTGTCCGCACCCCACCAGCCTTAGCGGTCCACACCGAAGGCAATTTCTGCTTCACCGATCAATTTACCTATGTCGGCGGCGGTCAGGGCTATTTGTCCGATCACCTAGGTGTACGGCTCAAGCTACAATGGGACACCAACGCCGGGCAGGCGCAAAGCGTTTGACAAGCATGGGGAGCTTCTACTATGCTATGGTGACTACCATAACAGTGTGGGACGCTATCATTCAATCGACGAGGAGTTACCGCATGGAACCGACCTTCAAAGAGATGACCGATTACATCATCGCCTTAGGCGCAGCTGCGATCAGCCACACCGAAAAAAGCTATCTTGCCCATGCCATTGGGGTCTATAATGATATGAGAGCCTGGCAAGGTACGCCGGAAATGTGCCGGGCGGCCCTCTTTCATTCCATCTATGGCACCCAAGGGTTCCAGAGTTTTACCCTCCCGCTTGAACGCCAGGCCGAACTGCGTGGACTGATTGGGGATTATGCCGAGAAGATTGCCTATCTCAACTGTTTTATGGAGCGCGATTCACTGGATGACCAGTTGACGCAAGCCGATGGTCCCTATGTCATTATCCATCGCGTCACCCGCAAAGAGATGGTTCTCACCAAAGCAGAATACGACGATCTGGCGCGCCTCCACCTCTGCGATTGGCTAGAGCAAGTGAGCCGCGCCCAACGGTGGGACTATCGCCGCGCCGCGTACCGCCAAATGGCCGCGCGGTTGGGCGGGGTGGCATTGGCCGCGTATGACCGCGTTTTTGCCCAGGAACCGGTCAATGCCTAGCCAAAGAGGCTTCTGTTTAATCTGTGGCAAGGAAGAGCTGTTAGGTTTATCCCACCCTGACAGCTCTTCCGCTAAGTAGGCACGCTACACCGCAGTGCTTGTTACGCTCTGCTTGCGGCCAGGCAACAAGCAGCTCAGGACGAGGGCTGCGATGGGCATCCAAACCACAATGTCCATAGTCATCTGCAGGCCAAAGAGGTCGCCTACACGGCCCAAAGCGGCAATGCCAAGACCGCTAGCACCATAGGCCAGCCCTAGCGTCAACCCCGAAGCCAGCCCCACATTATTAGGCATCGCTTCCTGCACCATCACCACCAACAGCGGCCAGGGCATGGAGATAAAGAAACCCGTAATCCCCAAGAGCAACAGTTGCGTCCACCCCGCGCTCTGCATGGCCGCCAACAGCGCGCCGATCACGATCACCGTCGCCCACAAAATCACCTGTTTCCGCCCAATCCGCTCGGCGGCGATACCGCCAAAGAGCGTCCCGGCCGCGCCAGTCAAGGCAATCGTCGTCAGCATGAGCGCGATCCAATCCGCCGAGAGTTGTCCAAATTGTTCGTAATAGAGCGGAATAAAGGTCTTCAGGCCGCTGAGCACAATGGTTTGGACGGTAATCAGCCCTAGCATCAACAAGATCAGCCAGATAGTTTTCCCGCGTGCAGGCGCATCACTCCGCTTGTGCGCCACGGCCAAACGCATGGTTGGTTGGCCAATGGCTCCGGCGTTGGCCCACAAAAAGCCGAGTGCGATCAAGGTGGGGATGATCATCCAAATGGCCGCGTGCGCGCCCCAGCTGTGGGTCAGCCACGCCGCCAACAACGGGCCAATGGCAAAGCCGAGGTTGCCGCCAAAGAAGAAAAAGGAGGAAGACGAAGCCGCCTTGGTGCCACTCACCGCCCGCACCACCGATAGCGCCTCGGGGTGGAACATGGCCGACCCTAACCCGCTCACGATGACAGCAGCCACGATCAACCAATAGCTGGGCAGAAACATCACCGCCACCATTCCCAACCCGGTGAGCAGACAGCCCACATAGACCAGCCAGCGCATCTGTTTCTGATCCCCCAGGATGCCAAAAAGCGGCTGTGCCAAGGCGATAATAATATTATTAAAGCTCATAATGGCAGCGGCGCCCGTATAATCGAGCGAAAAAGTCTTTAGTAAAAGCGGGAGCAAGACAGCCAGCGAACCGGTTTGCAGATCAACCGTGAGGTGACCCAAAACGATAGCCAGCAAGCCACTCCGCTGGATTGCTGGGGTGGCTGGTGCGGCGACAGTGTCCACTTGGGCGGAGTCTGAAAGGGTAGTTGTACTCATGGTTTCTTTCCGTTTTGTATACGTTTCCAATATGCTCGTCAAAGAAAAGCGCGATTCTTACTACGCGCCAGCAGTAAGGTGGGTACGTAAAAAGTCAATACACCCCGGCGTCTGCGCTTCGCTCAGGCCATGTAGGACGAGCGCGCCGGTATAGCCACTGGCGCGCAACAGGTGGATATATAGCGCATAATCCAGGTGACCGGTGCCAGCCGCGGCATTGCCAGCGTGGCCGTCTTCGGTCAGGTCTTTGGCATGGGCCAGCCCAATCGCATCCCCCAGTAGTTCAAACGCTTCGGTCAGGATTGCGGTCATGTGGGGCAGTTCACCCGCATGAAAGATATTCGCGCCATCCATCACCACCTTGAGGCGCGGGGAACGTAATTCGTCTAACAAACGCCGCGCCCGTTGGGCCGAATCGATCACATTGCTGACCTCGGGCTCAAAGGCCAGGGTTACCCCAAACTCTTCCCCAATCATGACCGCTTCTTGCATGGAGACCACCAAGTCGCGCCATGCATCGGCAGAAGCGTTATCGGGATGGGCATGCCACATGCTCGTTGGGTTACGCGTGCCGGTACACAAGGTGATGACCGCCGTATCCAACCCCCGACAAGCCGCGGCCAAGGTGCGCAGCCGCCGCAAACCCGCTTGGCGTTCTACGACATTGGGATGAATCATGTTAAAGGTACCCGAGAGAGCGGCCATCTTGAGCCGCCGCGCCGCCAGTGCCTGTTGGATCGTCGTGATCTGCGCCGCGGTAATGACCTCTGGCATCGCCCCCAGCCCCGCGCAGCTGGTATTAAATTGCACTGCGTAGAGGCCATGACCAACAACGGCATCGAGCACAGCCGCCAACGTAGGCCGGGCAAACGTCTTGGTAAAAATGCCAATCTGCATGACGCCTCCTTGGGCAGCCCGCGCGACAAAAGATGGTCACAGAAAACCTGTCAGGTTGATAGAACCTGACAGGTTTTCGGCAAGCGTATCCATTCTATCCATTCTATCACAGCAGCGCGGAAAAGTTGAAGCAATTCGCCCACCCCGCCCCCAACTTACACGCCTTTGCTGGCTTCGTAGCGTGCCTTGGTCTCAGCATTGGGGGGATAAAGCCCGGGCAGTGGAAGATTTTTCGCCACCTCGTCCATGATCCAACTTTCCAAACGTTCTTGTTCGGGGCCAGCGGCCACCACTTCATCGAGAAACGCCGCCGGAATCACCACCGCGCCATCGCCATCGGCCACAATCACGTCGTCGGGGAAGACGGCCACGCCGCCACAGCCAATCGGCTCTTGCCAGTTGACAAAGGTCAGCCCGGCCACCGAGGGCGGAGCCGCCGCGCCTTGGCACCAGACCGGCAGCCCCGTGCCTAAGACGCCAGCCAGATCGCGCACAGCGCCATCCGTGACCAAGGCAGTGATCCCCCGCTTTTGCATACGGGCACAGAGAATATCGCCAAAAATCCCCGCGTCAGTGATACCCATGGCATCGACGACGGCAATACAGCCTGCGGGCATTGCCTCGATGGCGGCCCGCGTCGAGCGGGGCGATGACCAAGAGGCGGGCGTAGCCAAGTCCTCGCGCGCTGGGATAAAACGCAACGTAAAGGCGCGCCCAACCAGCCGTGGCTGCCCTGGTTGCAATGGTCGTGTCCCGCGCATCCAGACATTGCGGAGCCCTTTTTTGAGCAAAATGGTGGTAATGGTGGCCGTGGAGACGCTAGCTAACGTCTCCACAATCTGCGGATCAAGGCTCATGAAACAGCGTTCCTCTCTACAGTTCAAAGCTGACTGGCTTGGTAGACCTTAGGATCTGCTTGGCTCTGTGGTTCCCACCACCGCCAACGCAAGGCGCAGCCAGGTTTTTGATCAAAGTGATTGATTAGGCAGGGCCAAAAGGGTAGGCTTCAACTTCATCTTGGATCGCGGCAAGCTGAAGCGAAATCTCGCGCTTATCCTCTTCGTCTAAGGCGAGAGCCCCAGCCGGTGCGCGCTCCACCAACGAGGTAAAGACGCCCCGTCGCTTGAGAATATACCGCATAAAGGGGTGGGTTTCCAAGTTGATCAACGGCAAGAGGCGCGTATGGAGGGCGCGTGCCCCGGCCTCATCCCCGGCCCACCATTTTTCCATTACTTTGGCGAGCAGATCGGCAATTTCACAGGCAGGCATACAACCATCGGCCCCACGGCGCAACTCATCGGGCAGGAAGCGTCCAGCAAAGCCGCCAAAGATCGTCTTGACTTTGTCGCCTACCAAGTTGTGCACTTCGGCAATGTGCTTGGGTCCTGGCGGACGCTCTTCTTTAATATATTGAATCGAGGGCACATCCTCAACCAGCTTGGCAATCTGCTCCCCGCTCAACGGGGCATACAGGGCGGCGTTCTGCAACATGATCGGCCCCGCATAGGCGTCGGCCATGCGCTTGAACATCTCTATGGCCAATGCCGCGTCGGAACGGGCAGGCGCCATGGCAATGATCGCATCCGCGCCCGCCTTTTGCGCGGCCCGCGCCAAGAAGAGCACCTGTGGAAGCGAAACCCCGGAACAGCCAAAGACAACCGGTAACCGCCCGTTGACCTCTTCCAATACTGCGTCGAGCCCACGGAGACGCTCCTCTTCGCCCAAAAAGTAGAACTCACCCACCATCACCGGCCAGACAATCCCATGTTGCCCACTAGTGCAACAGAAATTGGCCGCCGCGCGCAGGTCTGGTAGGTGAATCGTATAATCCTCATGATACGGGGTGGGCAATAACCCAAAGACCCCTTTTAGGTGATCAAAGCGTGCCATCTGTTCTCCTCGTCTGATAGCTAGATATTTTATTGTTAACGCTTGCTGGATAACCAACCCTATCGTCATCGTCCGTTGCCATCCACCGGCGCTACCGTGGTGGGAGCTTCCACCACTAGGGACGCGATCAGGCGCGGGCATACGACATGGGATAATACCTTAGAAGTTACGCAGTTGGCTGGGTAACTAGAGACCTGACCGGTTTTCCAAACCGGTCAGGTCTGGTCTAAGTGCGTAACTCCTATCCCTATCTGTACCACAGCGGCCAGAAAATCCAAAGAATCACCCTTCTGTGGTAAGATGAATTCAGGAAAAATCTATTCACAAAGCGAGGACATCATGCAAACCAAAGCGTTACCCGATGGCACCCAGGTTCCTGTGATTGGCTTGGGGTTGTGGAACTATGGCGGCGGCAGTGCGCCCGACTATAGTCGCGATGAAGCGGATATTGCCGCCATTCACAGTGCAATCGAAGTTGGCTATCGCCACTTTGATACGGCTGAATATTATGCCAGCGGCCACTCGGAAGAATTACTCGGACGTGCCCTGCAAGATTACCAGCGGCGCGATTTCTTTGTAACCACCAAAGTGAGCGCCCAGCATATTGGCTATGACGATCTGTTGGCGGCCTGTGATCGCAGCCTGAGCCGGTTGCAGACCAATTATATCGATCTCTACCTCATTCACTGGCCCAGCCAGACGATCCCCCTCCGCGAAAGTATGCGCGCCCTAAACCGGTTGGTCGCCGAGGGCAAGATCCGCCAGGTGGGGGTGAGCAATTTTGACCTAGCACTTTTACAAGAAGCGGTAGCCCTCTGTGAGACGCCACTAGCCACCAACCAAGTCCACTATAATGTATTGCACCGCGAGTATGTCCAAAATGGGGTCGTTGCCTACTGCCAAGCGCAGGGCATTCTTGTCACTGCCTATTCACCGGTGAAGGACGGGGTATTGAACAGCAGCACCGTTCAGCAAATTGCCACAGCCCAGCAAGCCACGCCAGCCCAAGTCGCCATCCAATGGCTCATCCAACAGCCCGCGGTCATTACCATTCCCAAATCGGGGAACCGCCAACGCCAGCAAGAGAACTGGGACGCCGGCAGTGTCACGCTCTCGGCGGACGCCATCCAACAGCTTGACGCGCTGGCGTAATCATGCGCTACAAAGCTGGTTTAGCGAGAACCAGCTTTGTAACGTTTTACCATAACGTGGCAAGTGGATATTGCCGAACCTTCGCATCGGCACTGACCAAGGTCATATTTTCAGTCAATGCCTGGGCGATCAGGAGCCGATCAAAGGGATCACTATGCAGCTGGGGCAATGTCAGAAGACGTTGACAATGGGCTTTATCAATACCCAACCACTGAATCCCATTCATCGCGCTGATATCATCGACCAAAGCACCCCAATTAGGGACAAGCGTCAACTTGCCCAGGCTGATCTTGATGCAGATTTCCCAATAGCTCACAGCACTGAGATACAGCTGATTTTGGAGGTCTAAAAACGCCGTTGTGGCGGTTGGGCTCAACTTTTGTTGGGTGAGCACCCAGAGGAGAACGTGGGTATCCAGCAAAAGTTTCATGGCATGTACTCAGCGAACTCAGCTAGCGGCTCGTCAAAATCATCTGCCATATGGACAATTGCGTTAGGATACATCCCCAATTGGCGCTGTGGCCGCGCCGATGGTAACGCAATCAACTTTACCAACGGTTGTTTGCCTTTGGCGATGATGATCTCTTCCCCTTCCAAAGCGAGCTGGATAAGCTTTGACAAATGCGTCTTGGCTTCATGAATAGTAACTTGGGTCATTACGCCTCTTTGCTTTAGGCGTTACGCAGTTACCTAGCCAACTGCGTAACGCCTCACTTGTAAAAATCGCCTGTGCCGCCAAGTCAGTATAGCTTAGTCAACAAAGTTAGTCAACCATTGAGACACAGGCCAACATGCGTCCTATTGCACCCGATTTTCCTCAATATATTCCCAGTTGATCTGGTAGCCCATCCCTGGTTCTTGGGATAGATGGACATAGCCCTCGGCATCCATGGGATCGCCAATGGCGTGCAAGTAGGGCGGCGGGGTCTCGTAATCGACGCCAGGCGCGACAAGCCCTCGCTCATAGTATTCACAGATATCCTCGCTCGACGCGCCCAGCAGTTGCAAATTGGCAAAGCCACTCATGTGGACTTCGCATTTGACGCCAAAGGCTTCGCAGATGGCCTGCATCTTGCGCACACCGGTAACGCCACCGCGCAACACATCGATGCGGGTCATGTCCGATGCGCCGCGGTGGATCCAATCAGCGCGGGTATAGAAGCTGCCCGCAGCGATCTCGGGCGACAAAATGGGGATCTCTAACTCCCTGGTCAGCTTTTCATAGCTGGTGACACGGTATTCGGGCATGGGATGTTCAAACCAATAGAAGTTGAGCTTCTCCAGTTCGCGTCCCACTTTGTACGCTTCTTCATAGGTGCGGTAGGTGCCCCATGGATCAAAGCTCAAGACCATATCGTCGCCCACCGCCTCGCGCACAGCATAACAGGCTTCAATGTCCTGCTTGATATGGGAAGGGCGACCAGGGTCCGGCTTTTGGGTGATCGGGTCCCAGAAATAGTAGGGGTGAATCTTGTAGTGGGTATAGCCCTGATTCTTGCAGTCAAGGGCATGTTGGGCATAGAGTTCGGGCGGCCCCATGTTGGGGAAGGTGCTGGCATAGGCTTTCACCTTGTCGCGACAACCGCCCAAGAGCTTGTAGAGCGGCACCCCAAAATAGCGCGCTTGGAGGTCCCAGAGCGCCATGTCAATGACGCTCAAAATATTCTCCTCGACATTGGCAACCCATAGCCAATGCCAGAATTTCTCCCGGTCAAAAGGATCATGGCCCACCAGCATATTCTTGAAACGCCCTTCGAGCGCACGGCGTTGATCGGCGGGAAGGCCGTCCGCATCCCCGTGGCCGTGACCACCAATATAGTATCCTTCCGCGCCTTCATCGGTCACGATCTTGGTCAGCGTCTGGGTCACTTCCACCTCGGCATAGGTGCTACCAGCCCGGTAGCCTTGCCGCTTGAGACGAAAGGGGATCACTTGCAAATCAACAATTTTCATGAGTCATTTCCTAACGATTAATCGATAATGGCTTGATAGGCGAGGACACGGAAATCACGGTCGGGCTCATCGGCCCCTTGGTATTGGGTCATAAAGAGCCCTACCATCTGCTCAGCCGGATCGATCCAGTAGTAGGTGGATGCGGCCCCGGCCCAGCCAAACTCGCCAACGCTTCCCGGCATCTGCGCGAGGCCCACCTCAAGCAAAGTGCGTGAGCCAAGGCCGAAGCCATAGCCTGGGATTGGGAGTCCGCTCAGGGTTAGTGGCAACTGAGCTGGCGGCAGGTGATTGGCGTGCATAAGTTCCACGGTTTTACGCCCTAGAATACGCGCGCCGTCCAATGTGCCATGGTTGAGCAACATCTGGGCAAAACGCAGATAATCTTGGGTGGTGGAATAGAGACCATGCCCACCCCGCCCAAAGGTAGCGGGTTGGTTGAGCGGGTAGCTCGCTTCTACATCCAGCTTTTTCACCACGCCCGCTTGCCACTGTTCAAACATGGTGAGCAAGGTCATGTTAGGGGCAAACAGATCGCCCACACCATACATGCTAGCCAATCGAGCGGCTTTGTTGGCAGGCACACAGAAGTCGGTGTCAACCATGCCCAGCGGGGTGAAGAGCCGCTCTTGGAGAGCATCGCGCAGTGGTTTCCCGGTAATGACCTCGATGAGGTAGGCCGCCACGTCGATCGAGACACTATAGTGCCAGCAGCTACCAGGCTGATAGGCCAGCGGCAACGCCGTCAGGGCCTGGACAAATTGTTCTAGCGTCTCTCCCGCCTTGTGAGCAAGCTGGGCTTCGCGATAAAGCGCGGCCACGGGCGAATCTACCAGAAAATCATAGGTGAACCCCGCGGTATGCCGCATGAGATCGCCCATGGTGATCGGCTGTTGAAGCGCTACGGTGGTCGTTGTCCCATCCGCCGCTTGTTGGAGCACTTTGAGCTGCGCCAACGCCGGAATAAACTTGGCCGCCGGTGTAATTAGCTGGAAATGGCCCTCTTCATAGAGAGTCATGAGCGCGGTACAGACGATGGGTTTGGTCATGGAATAGATGCGGAATAAGGCATCGGCAGGCATGGCCTGGCTACTTTCACGGTCCAAATAGCCAACCTGCTCGTGATAGACCAGCTTCCCACGACGAGCCACCAGCATACTGGCACCGCCAATCGTCCCGCGATCAACCCAGCTTTGCAAGGCGGGCTTGATACGCGCCAGCCGTTCTGAACTCATACCGACTTCTTCTGCTGAAACAGGAGGTATCGCCATTGTTTGTCTCCATTTTGGTGCTAGGCACGACGTTGCTCGAAGCAGCAACTGCTTATCCCTGCGGATACAATTCCTCCAGCAACTGCTGCAATTCACGCTGCGTTAAAGCATCCACCGGCGGTGCGGGACTACGCACCGTGGCAGTGCGGATGATGCCACGATGGCGCAACAATTCTTTGTGAATGGCATAGAAGATCCCCACGCCCTGGCCGGTGATCCGGCTGATGGGGGTGATGACGCGATCAAAGAGGGCGCGGGCCGCGGCTTCATCACCGGCTTGGTAGGCATTCCAGATACCGACAAAGGCTTCCGGCTGGGTGCAGAAGGGCATGGTCCCCACCGAGCCACGGCGCAGCTCTTCGATAAAGTAGCCACCCCCCGCGCCGCCAAAGACGATCAGCTGATCGCCCGCCTTTTCCACCATATCGGCCACGCGGGCCGTGATCGGCATACTTTCCACCTTAATGTAGCGCGCCCATGTACAGCGCTCGGCAATCTGGCGCGCCAACCCCGTGCTGATCGAGGCAGTGGGGGTGTCTTGTAAAAAGATCGGAATGTGAACGGCGTCCGAAATCGTCTGGAAGTAATGCAGCACTTCGCCCGAACCAGCCGGCATAAAGGAGGGCGGTAAGATCATAAGGGCATCCGCGCCCAACTCTTGCGCCCGTTGGCTATAGAAGACTGCCAAGTCGGTCCCTGGCGCGCCGGTGTTGATCACCACTGGCACCCGGCCCCGCACTTGCTCGACCACAAGGCGCGTCACCTGATCGCGCTCGGCTTCGGAAAGCTTGAAAATTTCACTACCCAGCGCTACCCCCAAGCCATGAACACCCGCTTGGAGATTAAACTCAATCAGTCGACGCAGACTCTCTTCATCGATCCGCCCCTTTTCATCAAAGGGAGTCACCAAAATGGGATAGACCCCGCGCATGGTGGTGGTTGACATAATATGGTTCTTTCTATGTGGTTGGTTATTGGTCATTGGTCATTGGTCATTGGTTATTAGTCATTTGACTTCGGTGAGGCTGCGGCGTGCGGTTCGGCAAGCGTTCGACTGAGCTCACGCCGAAGTCTCACCGAGCCCGTCGAGGTGCAGTCGAACACCCCGTCGGGCCTTTCTTTGTCCTTTGCATCGACTAGCTACTGACAAGTGACCAATGACAAGTGACCAATGACAAGTGACCAATGACAAGTGACCAATGACCAATGACAAGTGACCAATGACAAGTGACCAATGACCAATCCGCTTGAGGAGCACCTTGACCTAGCTTGTTCTTCTTTCATCATAGCAGAGGGCTGGGGAATGATCAACCTGGGTGCGGAACATAGCCAGGGTAAGCGCGCACGTCGCGATAGCGTCCGGCTCAATCCGGCGGCTAACAGTGAAGGGTTTTAACCCTGCTTGTTGAGAGTTCTTCTAGCAGGCGGCACGGCTTCGTCATCGCCGCGGATAAATCCGTTTTTTACGTTCGCGGTTGCCCCGCCAGCCCTATTTTTATCGTTTGACAGGAGTAGGAAGCTATAGTATTGTATGATCCCTGTAGGGAAGTGAGGCTCATGCAATGGCTTCCGCCCTCCTCACTTAGCGCTCTCCCGCCCACCTGGTTCTACCGAGCGACAGACCATCCCCCCAACTCAGCTTTTGCCCCGGTTCGTTTTCCAATGGCACCACGCCAGCGGCAGCTTTTTGAGTAAGGAGTTTATGATGACGTCAACCGTGAGCGAACTGATTGCTCGTCAGCAACCAGGCTATTCGTTGGAGCAAGCCTTTTATCTTGACCCCCATCTCTTTCAACTAGATATGGAACAGGTCTATTTACGGCAGTGGCTCTTTGCTGGGCACACCAGCCGCATTCCTAAGCCTGGAGATTATTTTCTCTATACGATTGCAGGTGAATCGCTGATCCTGATCCGCCAACCGGACGGCACAGTCCAAGCGCTCTTTAATGTCTGCCGCCACCGCGGCTCGCGCATCTGCCTGGAGCAGGCAGGGCATACCAAGAAGTTGGTCTGCCCCTATCATGCGTGGGTCTATGAGACCGATGGCAACCTGTTGGCCGCCCGGCACATGCCCGCCACCTTTGACAAAACTAGCCACGGGCTGCATCGCGCGCATGTGCGGGTTCTGGAAGGGTTGATCTTCGTCTGTCTGGCCGAAGCCGCCCCCCCGTTTGACCAAGTTGCCGACGACTTCACCACCTTCTTCGCGCCTCATCGCCTCGCGGCCACCAAGATCGGCCACCAGGAGCGGCACGTCACTCGCGCCAACTGGAAGTTAGTCTTGGAAAATTTCTGGGAATGCTACCACTGCGGCCCGACCCACCCCGAGTTCTGTGGGGTAATGTCCTATGGTCACGCCTATGACTCTACCCGTTTGGCCCAGGAGCGGGCAGCCTTTGAAGCAGAATGGGAAGCGCAAACCCAAGCGCAGGGCCATCTTGTGGGCCGCCGTGATCGCTTTGCCGAAGGCGGCCATCATTTTGTCACGCGCACCCCGATCCGCCCTGGCTATCTCACCCAAAGCGAAGGTGGCAAACCCGTTGCGCCGCTCATGGGCGATTTTCAAGCCTATGATGGAGGCATCACCGCCTTTATGGGCTACCCAATGAATTGGTTCGTGGCCTGCAATGATCACGCGCTCCTCTCGCGCTTTACGCCGCTCAGCCCGCTAGAAACCGAGATGGAGTTCACTTGGCTGGTTCATGAAGAGGCCGTCGCGGGTGCCGATTATGAACCCATGACCCTCTCTTGGCTTTGGCGCATTACCGCCGAACAAGACAAGACGATCTGCGAAAACAACCAAAAAGGGGTCAACTCGCGGCGCTATCAACCAGGCCCCTATTCGACCATTGAGACAAGCACAAACGATTTTATTCTGTGGTATTTAGCCCAGTTACAACAAGCCCAAAATCAACCAACTCCAACTAGCCTAAACGCATGAACCATTACTATGTCACTGGCTACCGCCAGATCGAACTTTTTGAGGAACCAATACCAGAGCCCGGCGCGGGCGATGTGTTGGTCAAGCTAGCCTACACCGCGCTCAGTCCTGGCAGCAATGTTAGCGGCTATCTCAGCCAGGCGCGGCAGCAGCGCGGCGAAGCGGTCTATATGGGCAGCGGGGTCGTCCACGCGGTCGGGGCTGCGGTCAGCAGTGTGGTCCCGGGCGATGAGGTGGCGGTGCTCGGCTGTGGGCATCAAGCCTATGTCTGTGTGGCCGAGGATGCTGTTCATCGGTTGCCCAGCGGGCTTTCGCTGCGCGATGCGAGTGTTTCCTATCTCTGTAGCTGGTCGCTCAGTGCCTTGCATTTGGGCCAGTATGCCGCCGCCGAAACGGTGGTCGTCGTTGGTCAGGGCTTGGTGGGAGCGTCGGCGGCGTTGGTGGCGGAACGGATGGGCGCGCGCGTATTAGCCCTAGACAGCGCCGCCGAACGGGTGGCCTTTGCCCAGACGTTGGGGCTCGGCGCGGCAGTACAAGTGGGGACAGCGACGGCAGCCCAAGCTATGGCCGCCTTTCTGGGCGCAACCGGCCCCGATCTCATCCTTGAGACTTCAGGCTCTTGGCACGGCTTTCGCCAAGCTGTGGAACTGGCGCGCGATTACACACGGCTGGCGATTATGGGCATCTACCGGCAGCCACCGCCCGCGGAACTCGGGCTCGATCTCCACCAGTTGCTCTATGGGTACCCGAGTAAATTTCACTATCAGCGCCTTCAGATCATTGGCTGTGGCAGCGATCCCGATGAAGTGGTCTACCCCAATCCACGGCTCGCCACGCGGCGGCGCAACTATGCCTATGTGCTCGAACAAGCGGGCCGTGGACGGCTACCACTAGCCAAGCTCATCACCGATACCTTGCCACCCGCGGCCATCGGGGATGCCCTAGCCGCCCTAGCCGATGGCAATAAAGCCATGGTCGGCATTGTCTTCGATTGGGGATAACCCCCAAAACCTGTCAGCTCTCTGGTCAAACCAGCTACTTGTGCAAATCATCATCTTGTTACGGGAGTCGCTATGTCAACGTACAACGCAGTGATTATTGGCCTGACCGGCATTGGCGCGCGGCGGCCCAGTGAACCAGCCACGTTGCCGATCTATGGCAGTATGCCCCGCTCCCATGCCGCGGCCTACTATCGCCATCCCCAAACCGAGGTAGTGGCCGTTTGTGATCTTCGTCAGGACGCCCTGGAAAGTTTTCAACGCGAGTGGGCCGATGTCTGGCCCAACGTCCGTTGTTACACCGACTATCGGACGATGCTGGCCGAGGAGAAGCCCCAGTTGGTGAGCGTCTGCACGCCGGATCATTTTCATGCTGATATTACGGTTGAAGCGGCCCAGCGGGGCGCGCGGGCCATCTTGTGTGAAAAGCCGATTGCCACCACCCTGGCCGATGCCGACCGCATGATCGCCGCGGCCGCGGCCAATCAGGTGTTGCTCTCCATCGAGCACACGCGCCGGTGGGCACCAACCTTCCTCAAGGCGCGGGAGTTGATTCGCAGTGGCGAATTTGGCGCGCTGCGCAGCATCACCTCGAATCTCTACAGCCCACGCGCCATGCTCTTCCGCAATGGCACCCACCTCATCGATATGATCTGTTTCTTTGCCGAAGCCGATCCCGCTTGGGTCTTTGCCGAGCTAGAAGAGGGCTTTGAGCACTTTACCGAATACAAAAGTGATGGCGGCCACGATCCCAAAACTGATCCAGCCGTATCGGCCTATATCCACTTTACCAATGGCGTACGCGCCACCTATAACGGCCTCAAAGTTGCCATGCCCGGCTCTCAGCTCGAGCTAGTCTGTGACAAAGCGCGGTTGGAGGTTTCGGATCGCACCCTCACGGTGATCCAAGGAGCGACCCATGGGGCGTGGGCGCGGGCCACCGTGCCAGTCGAGGATTATATGTATAGCTATCAACTGGCCGCGTTGGCCGAGTTAATCCAGGGGCTCGAAGCGGGAAGTGGCTTGATCTCCCCCGCCCGCGAGGCGCGCAAAACGTTGGAGATCATGTTAGCCATGCTCAAATCGCATGAGCTGGGCAATGTGCGGGTCAATTTACCCCTAGCCGCCTAAGCTGATCAGAAAATAGGACGCGGATTGACGCGGATTTATTTTTATCCGCGTCAATCCGCGTCCTATCATTTTTCTGGCACGAGAATCGTCGCTTCATAGGGCATGGTATCGCTGGTCAAGAGTTCATCCATGCTCACCGTGCGGCCTAGCAGTTCCGATTCGAGAAAGCCCATCATCAACCCCAGGGCGCGCAACCCCACCAACCCGGTTACTTCCGGCTCGCGATTGCTGACAATGGCATCGACAAATTCGGCCTGTTCAATGCCCAACAGATTGGCGTCAATGTCCGCAAACGGCAGTTGATAGCTGCTCAGGCGGTCGCCCCCAAAGAGGGCGGCGGTCAGCTCGTCCAGGGCAAAGTTGGGCACCAGGGCCAATAGCTCGGCGTCGGGGATCGGCTCATCTTTGCCATGCTGGCGTTGCACCAACTTCAACGGCTTCCCGGTGCGATCGCTGGGAATCGCCAAGCTGCCCGCGGTGCCATGAATGGTGCGGATAAAATGGCCTTCACCACGCCCGGCATAGTTCAACAGATAGTGGAGGATCGCGCCACTTTGGAAGCGCGCCACGCCCGCCATCACATCTTCCGAGTCCGACGGATGTAATTGGCCCTGCGCATCGGCCCGTTGTTGGTCAATCAGGGCATTCATCCCCACGACCTGGGCAATGGGACCCAGGTAAAATTCCTGTAGATCGGCGTAGTGAATCCCCATATCGACGATAATGCCACCCCGGGCGCGCAGATGACGCCAGGGTGTAATGGCCACGCGCTCGCCGCCGCCCGAACTCGATTGGATCGAGAGATAGGGGGTGCCGAGTGCGCCACCGGTGATCAACGCTTTGGCGAGGCGATTGATCGGGTCGCGACGATAGTTTTCGGCCACCGTCAATTTACGCCCCGTGCGTGCGGATGCAGCCAACAAGCGGCGACCTTGGGCAATGGTCACGTCGATCGGTTTTTCCACCAAGACATGCATGCCCAGCTCCATGGCGGTCATGCCCAGGCTGGTATGCGTTTCGGGAGAAGTCGTGATGATCAACACATCAATGCCCCGCAGCTCCGCCAGATCGGTGTGGACGGTGGGACGGCGGCCTAGCAGCTCTTGGGCGAGATCGGCGGCTTCGTTGGCACTTTGGGGGAAGAGATCACAGACGGCCACGAGATCGAAGGGCATCTGCCCAACTGCTTGCAGTTTTTGCATACCCCGAATATGGCGGCGACCCATACCGCCGCAGCCACAAAGCGCGAGTGAGAGTGTCATACGAAAGTTCCTTCTAGAAAAGCAGTGACCCGCGCATAGGCACGGGGATCTTGTTGCAGAAAGGCGTGGCCCCCGTCAAAGAGTTCGAGGGTCGCCTGCGGGATCTGGGCCAACAGGGCTTCTTGATTGGCGATGGGCGCAATGCCATCATAGCGGCCCCCACTGATCAAAACCGGCATGGGGAGGGTGGGCAAACGGTCATAGGTATCATGATCTTTACGCGCCCAGATCTGCCACCGCGCGCCTAGCTCACGGCCTGGTTCATCTGCGCCAACCTGTGCCATCACCTCCGCCAGTGTAACCAGTTCTTGCACCTGTTGGGGATGGGCCGCTTGCCACGCCGCGTCTTGGCGGGTGTCACTGAGGGCGAGCATGTGCAAGGTCTTTTCGCGCAAGGACAGGTCAAGGAGCTCGTGCAGCGGATAGGACGCGCCGCCTGCGCCACCACTACTGGTGCAGGCCAAGACCAAGCGGTTGACGCGGTGGGGATAGCGCAAGGCAAACTCTTGGGCAACCATGCCGCCAAAGGAGACGCCCATCACCGCGCAAGTAGTCCAGCCCAGGGCATCGAGCAAGCCATTGGCATCGGCGGCATAATCGGCCATGGTATAGGGCTGGCCCGGTTTATCACTCTGGCCCAAGCCCCGTTGATCATAGCTCAGGATCGTAAAGTGGGAAGCCAAGGGCGAGTCAAAGACATTCGGTTTGCGGCGCAGATCACCGCCCGTGCCATTGATATAGAGCAGCTTGGGTCCGCTGCCCTGGCATTCATAGTAGAGTTGCAATTCATTGACAGCCACAAAGGGCATGATCTATTCCTTTTCCATGAGATGAGGCGCCGTTACACCTGACAACCTACGCGGCCCGGCCCCGGTCGATCCCGGCGTCGGCAAAGGCGCGGCTGATCACGGCATAGGAACGGGTGGCCGTATCCAGCGGATCGTAGTTGGGACGACGCTGGACCATGACACTGATCTCGGTGGAGACAAAGCCGCGATAACCGTGGGCCGCCATGGCCTTGAGGTAGCGGATATAGTCGAATTCACCTTCCCCCGGAATCAAATATTGATAGTTGGGGGCGCGGCCAGATTCGTCTTTGATGTGCGTGTGGGCGGTATAGGGAATCGACTTGGTCACCGACTCTTCAATCGGGATGCCGACGACATTGAAATGGCTAATGTCAAAGTTGACCCGAACAGCCGGGGATCTCACCTGTTGCATAAGGCCAACCAGTTGGTCGGGCGTCTCCACCGCCGCGCCCACATGATGTTCCAGCGCCAAGGTGACTCCGCGCGCTTGGGCATACTCTCCCAAGCTATCGATCCGCGCGACGAGCTGATCTTGGAGAGTTGCCAACTCGCCGGGCCGCCCGCCAAAGCCGCTGATCACTACCGGTGGTTGACCATCCTGTGCCCATTCAACCGCGAGATCGATGGTGCGCTCGAGATAGGCACGATGGGTAGCAAAGGCGGCGGGATCTTGATCCATCAGATCGAGATAGGAGGAGACCGCCGATAGTTTGAGGTTGTGCTCGCGCAGCAGTTGGGGAATACGTTTACGTTCCGCCGCGTCTAACCGATCCAACGCGGTGGTAAACCGGGGGAGCACCCCGATCTCGATGGCGTCGAAGCCAACGCCGGAGAGGTGCTTCACAATGGTGTCAATGGGTAGATCGGGCATGCCCCAAGTGCTATAGCCTAAATACATCATCTATTCCTTCTTCTCATTTCGCTGCTGGCGCTTGCTACACACCCGCGGCAGACAGCGCAACGCGGACAGGGGTCAAGGCCAGGCAAACGGCATTTGGTTCAATTGTGGAACATGGCTTGATTCACATGGCTCTGCTGACCTGGGTGATCAACAGCTTGTTGGGAATAGCTCCATTATACACCTTGCAACGTGGGGTGTGAAACGGAATAATCGCGTGGCAGGTTCGCCAAGCTGCTCGCTAGCTTGGCGATACCGGTCAGCTTCACCTAGCTTTTAGTTCAGACCCACTCTATTATATAATGGCAGCAACCCCGATCTTTCTTTCCGAAATGCGCGCGGGCTAGCCACCCCATCGAACGGGTCGGTTACGTCCACGTTTTTCGCGATGAGCTTCGCATAAACAGATCCGAGGAGACTATGCAACTGGCAAAGCAACTGGACAAATTAGGCACCGAGACTGCGTTTGCGGTGTCGGGTGCGGCGGCGGCTTGGGCAGCCCAGGGCCACAAGGTCTATCCTTTTCACCTAGGGGATATGAACATTGCCACCCCGGCGAACATTACAGAAGCGACCTACAAAGCTATCAAGGACGGCTATACCGGCTATTGCCCTGGTGCGGGCATTCCCGAATTACGGGCGGTCCTGGCAGCCGATGTTGGCAGCAAACGGGGGGTCAGCTACAGCGCCGAGAATGTCTCGGTCCAACCAGGGGGCAAACCGGTGATCGGCAAATTCATTGGCGCGGTCATGAATCCTGGTGATGAAGTGCTCTACCCCAATCCAGGCTATCCCATCTACGAATCGCAGATCGAATACCAGGGCGGGGTAGCAGTGCCCTATGGCTATCTTGATACGCCCGCTGGCTTTGCGCTGGATCTAGAGGCCATTCAACGCGCGATTACGCCCAAGACTAAGGCCATTATTTACAACAACTATCAGAATCCCACCGGCGCGCAATCCAGCCGGGCAGAGATGGAAGCGGTGGCCGCGTTGGCGATCAAGCATGATCTGTGGGTGATGAGCGATGATGCGTATTTCGAGATCCTCTACAGCGGCAAGCCCGAGTCGATTGTCAATATTCCAGGTATGTGGGAACGTACGGTGATTCTCTATACCTGTTCCAAACGTTTTGCCATGACTGGTTGGCGGCTGGGCGCGGCGATTGGCCCCAAACCGATCATCGATGTGATCAACAAATTCAACACCAATATGGAATCATGCAGCCCCCACTTTATTCAACGGGCCATGGTCGAAGCCATCCCCGGCGACACCACCGGCCCCGACGCCATTGTCGAGACGCTACAAGAACGGCGTGACGCGGCGGTGGCGGCCCTCCAGGCGATTGATGGAGTGACGATTGCCAAGCCCAACAGCGCCTTCTATCTCTTCCCCAATGTAACCAAGGTGATGGAGCGCAAGGGCTTTAGCGATATTAACCAACTGATGACAGAAGCGCTCCACGCAACTGATGTCTCCTTCTGCACGCGCAAACACTTTGGACGCCCCGTGCCCGGTGAAAGCGGCCACTACATTCGCCTCGCCTATTCTGGCATTGGCGTCGCCGATATTCAAGCGGGGATCGCGCGACTGAAGAGCTATTTTGAAGCGTAAAAGGTCATTGGTCACTTGTCCTTTGTCATTGGTCACTTGTCCTTTGTCATTGGTCACTTGTCCTTTGTCATTTGTCCTTTGTCCTTTGTCATTTGTCCTTTGTCCTTTGCATCGACTCGACAGTACCCAATGACCAATGACCAATGACCAATGACCAATGACCAATGACCATACCTAAGGAATCCCATCTATGTCTACCGTCAAGCGTATTTTCTTGTTGTTGATAGTCTTGGTTACCTGTGTGGGCTGTGATCAAGCCACCAAGTTGATTGCCCGGCGCGAGTTGGCCGCGGCCCCCATTCAAGAGTATGGGAATGGCTTCTTTCGCCTGCTCTATGCCGAGAATCCAGGGGCCTTTTTGAGCCTGGGGGCGGGCCTGCATCCCACGGCGCGCTTCTGGATCTTTACAATCTTGGTGGCGGTCTTGCTGGGCGGGTTGACCTGGTTTGCCCTCTACCATATCCAACGCACATCAACGGCCTTTATCGTCGCCATTGCGCTGGTCACCGGTGGCGGCTTGGGTAATTTTATCGACCGCTTGCTCAATGATGGTCATGTGGTCGATTTTATGCAGATCGGCTTTAGCCCCCTGCGCACAGGCATCTTCAATGTTGCCGATATGGCGATCATGAGCGGCACGGTGCTCCTGGGGTTGCTCTCCTGGCGTGAAAGCAAGGCCACCCCAACACCCCCCGAACAACCCCGATAATCCCCGGTAGATACGCAAAATATTGCGTATCTACGCAACATGGGGTTTGGCACCAGATACGCAAAATATTACGTATCTACGCAACATGGGGTTTGGCACCAGATACGCAAAATATTGCGTATCTACGCAACATGGGGAGGGAAAGGAGCAAAGTGGCCCAGATGACGGTCACGAGCTGCCTTTGGTGGCAAACATGAAAATGCACATTGACTGTGACCGTCACCGGAATTCCTTAAGCAGACACATGCAGATTATAGCATATCGATTGAAAATAATGAAAATACACTGTTTGGGCGCGGCAAGCTTTACAGCCCGGCTCACCCTGTGTCACAATGAGCCCCCGCCTAGAAGGATTCGATCAAACACAGGCTAACAACTGGCTAAAGGGGAACGCAATGGCTGGCAAATATTATGATGAGTTAACCGTGGGTATGGTGATTCGTCATGCATTAGGGCGCACGATTACCGAAGCCGACAATGTGCTCTTTTCGGCGTTGACCATGAACACCCAGCCGCTCCACCTGAACGAGGATTTTGCCAACCGAGAGAGCGAATTTGGCCGCCGCATTGTCAATGGCATCTTTACCTTGGGGCTGGCCGTGGGCCTCACCGTGGCCGAGCTGACCGAAGGGACGATTGTCGCTAATCTTAGCTATGAACAGGTGACTCACCCCCATCCGGTCTTTCATGGCGACACCCTCTATGTTGAGAGTACCGTGGTCGCCATGCGCGAATCGCGCTCAAAGCCTGATCGGGGCCTAGTCACCTTTCGCCATGTGGGGCGCAACCAAACGGGTGTTGTCGTCATCGAATGCCAACGCACTGTGCTGATGTTCAAGGCGAAAAGATGAACAAGGCGCGGCTAGCGCTGACTAGGTCCATCTCCCAAGCTAGCGCCTTTGTTACCGGCTCTAGCTACGCCAAGACCAAGCAGGCAGGGCGAGGGAAGTAGATAGTCACGGGAGCGCCGATGGCGGGTAGGGTTAGGTGTGGGTGATTGAATTCGTCGAGGGCGAGGGTGGTTTCCCCCACCCGAATGTGGATCCGCACAATGGCGCCAAGAAAGGCGATCTCTTGGACTTGACCAGCTAACTGATTTTCGGTGGCGGGATTGCCCGTAAAGCGCAGTTGCTCGGGCCGCAACGCCAGTTTGACCACCGCTCCCGCTTGCGCCTGTGAGACGGGTTTGTCGCAATCAATCACCTGACCATTGACAAGCAGTTGGCCTTGCGCCGCGTCAACCACGGTGGCCGGAATGGTATTCAGCGTGCCCACAAACGAGGCAATAAAGCTGGTGGCGGGGAAGTTGTAAATTTCAAAGGGGGTGCCGATCTGCTCCATACGCCCTTCATTCATCACCACCACTCGATCCGACAACGAAAGGGCCTCTTCTTGATCGTGGGTGACATAGATGGTGGTAATGCCCAGTTGCCGCTGAATGGCCCGAATTTCGTTGCGCAGCGCGACGCGGATCTTGGCATCGAGCGCCGAGAGCGGTTCATCTAAGAGTAATAGTTGGGGGCGGATTGCCAAGGCGCGGGCCAGCGCAACCCGCTGTTGCTGGCCGCCTGACAGTTGATAGGGGTAGCGATTGCCTAATGTCTCCAGCTTGATCAGGGCCAACATCTCGGCCACCCGCGTCTTGATCTCCGTGCTAGACTTCCCCGCGACTTTCAAGCCAAAACCGATATTGCTCGCCACCGTCATATTGGGGAAGAGCGCATAGGACTGAAAGACCATGCCAATGTTGCGCTGGTTGGGTGGCTTGCCCGTCATCTCTACCCCATCCATGACAATTTTGCCACTGGTAGGATGTTCAAAACCGGCGATCATGCGCAGGGTGGTCGTCTTGCCACAGCCACTTGGCCCCAAAAAGGAGACAAATTCGCCCCGCGCCACTTGAAGGTCGACCGCGCGCACGGCCATAGTTTGGGCAAACGCTTTTTGGACGTTGATCAGTTCAAGAAAGGCCATAGCAGTGAGCTGTTCCAGTCTGTAGATGTTTGGGTAGAACGTACTTTATCCTTCAGCGCCCAGCCGCGAATTGACCGGTTGTGCCGCGTGAGATCCAACCGATCACCCCCATGGCAGCCCAGGTAATCGCAAAGCTAATAATCGCTAGGGCAGAAGGTTCATAGGTTTTGTGATTCCCCAGCAAAGCAAGATAGGGGCCAAAGGCTGGGCGGGCGAGAAAGGTGGCAAGCGTCAATTCACCAATGACGGTGGCAAAGGTTAGCAGCGCGCCACTGAGCAGCGCTGTGCGCAAATTCGGCAGGATCACACGCGCCAGAATGGTCACCCAATTTGCGCCCAAGCTTTGGGCCGCCTCAGTGAGGGTGCGCACATCCATCGCCCGCAAGCCCGTGTCAACAGCCCGATACATGTAGGGCAGTGCCAAGACCACATAGCCGCCGACCAACAGGGCATTTGTGCCGGTAATACTGTTGGTTAGCGGCGGGAACAAAGTGAACCCACCCACCGCCAAGGGTCGGCTATAGAGCTTGATCATACCAAAGACCAGGACAATGGCCGGGATGACAAAGGGCAGCAAGGTGACAAATTCGATCACCGGACGCAGACGGGGCAGGCGTAAATGGACCCAATAGGCCGTGGGCACGATCAACAAGATACTGACCAAAATGGTCAGGATCGCCATCTGGAACGAAAAAGTGAAGGTGCGCAAAAACTCAGGGTCGGTCAGGGCACTTTCATAGGCAGCCAGACTAATTTCGCCGCGCCGGGCGCGCAGGGAGAAATCAAAGGTACCATAGAGCGGTAACAGAAAGTAAAGCGCGCCAACCCCAATCCACAGCCAACTCCACACCGACATCCGTCTCACCAACCACCTCAATTTCTTGGAACCTAGCAAGCAGCCTACCGTAGCCAACGTTCGGCCCGCCGTTGCAGCCAGGAATAGAGCGCAATAGAGAGCCCCATGATCACCACCATGCCCAACGCCAGGGCATAGCCTAAATTGGGATCATGCAACACATCGCCACGAATCTGCGCGCCGATCAGAATCGTCACCAAATTGAGCCGACCACCAGTCAAAGCAAGGGCGGTGGCATACGCGCCAAAGGCATTGCCAAAGAGCAGAATCATTGCCCCTAGGAGCGACGGCAACAGGATTGGCAAGCCGACCAAACGCCAATATTGGGCACCGGTCGCGCCAAGGTTGTCGGCAGCTTCGCGCCACTCCCGCTTGAGCCCTTCTAGGGCCGGCGTCATGATCAAAACCATCAGGGGAAATTGGAAATAGAGGTAGGTTAAGCTAAGTCCGGCAAAACTGTAGAGAGTAAAACCCGTCCGATAGAGGTTAAAACCCAGCCAATCGGCCAGCAGCACCGTGACAAAACCCGTCCGGCCTAGCGTCGAGACAAAGGCAAAGGCCAAGGGCACGCCCGCAAAGTTCGACGCCACGCCCGAAAAGGTGGTGAGCAGTGCGCGCAACCATGCCGGAGCATGGCCTAGGGTGATGGCATAGGCCAACAGAAAGCCTAAGAGTCCACCGCCGAGCGCGGTGACGGCACTTACCCGGATGCTCAGCCAATAGGCGTCGACAATGTTTGGCTGTAATAGGTTGCGGAAGTTCGCCAAGGTCGGTGCGCCGGCATTGTCTTGAAAGCTACCCACAAAGAGCGAGGTCGAGGGCAGGATCAACAAGGCAATGGCAAAGAGAAAAAAAGGGCCAACGCCGAGCCAATTCCAGAACCGACTGCGCCATGGTGGCGAATCAGAAAGTTTGGTGGTCATGACATCCAACCAGGAGCAGTTACACCCGCTGCGCTGCGCCTAACACAGCACAGCGGGTGCCATATAGGAAATTGAGGGTTATTGCACTTCTTGGATATTAGCACCAACGACCTGATCCCACTGTTCGGTGATCACCGTGCGGGCATTGGCTTGTTGGGCAGCCGTCGCAAAGACCGCGCCTTCGACATTGGGTAATTTAGCGAGGAGATCCTGGGGGATCACTTCACGAGCCCGCAGATCTGCTTCGCGACTCGGATGGCAGTAGCCTTTGAGCCACATGATCTGTCCTTCATCGGAATAGAGATGTTCCATCCAGAGCTTGGCTGCGTTCGGATGGGGGGCGTAAGCACTAATCGCTTGGACATAGACACCGCCAAAACGACCAGTGGCAGGAATGACGACTTCAACCGGCGGGTTACCCGCCATTTCGTCACGGGCCGATAGGGCCAAATAGTCCCAGGCAATGCGGATTGGCGTTTCACCGCGGGCCAGCAAGGCATTATTGGCAATGGCAGGCACCAAGTTACCCGCGGCGTTCAGTTGGGCAAAGAAGTCCAACCCCTTCTCCGGTTCATCCAAGGTACCACCATTGGCTAAAGAGGCAGCATGGACCGTTTGAATGGCCTGATTAGAGGTGCGTGGATCGCCCGAAAGCCCCACAGCATTGGCATATTCTGGATTCAATAGATCAGCCCAGTCCTGCGGCACCGTTTCGATCACATCCGTATTAACCATAAAGGCAAGCACACCATAATAATCGCCATACCAGTACCCTTCGGCATCTTTGATATCATCGGGAATGGTATCCCACGTGGTGACTTTATAGGGTTGGATCAAGCCTTCTGCCTTGGCCGAATCGCCAAAGGCAAAGCCAACATCAATCACATCCGGCGCTTGGGGGCCTTGGTTGTCTTTATTTGCCTTAATAGCCTCGATCTCATCACCCGAACCAGCGTCGGGGTTTAGTTCGTTGACAGTCAGCCCGTATTTGGCCTTAAAGGAATCAATGACTTCACCATAATTACACCAGTCGCGCGGCAACGCAATCACATTGAGCGTGCCCTCTGCCTGCGCGGCGGCCACCAGTTCCTCTAAGCCAGCCGGAACAGCACCGACACTTGTAGTGGCGGCTGCGGCTTCGGTTGGAGCCGTTGTTGCAGCCGGTGCAGGGGCCGCTTGCGGCGCCACACAAGCAGATAGCATCAAACAAGCAGTGAGCACAAAGACAACACGACGAACGAACGTTTTGCTGTGCATACTATTCTACTCTCCTCGGGATCAACTACATAGATGAACGCTTAGGATCGGAACACAAAATTTGGCAACCAACAGGAAGGAAGGCCACCGCCTTGCATTTTGGCGTTGTGCAATCATGGGTCTACTATCCCTTGTCCAAAGGGACATAATACGTGGTGAATATATGCGCCATTTTAGCATACAGTTAACGTTCTGTAAATCACTGCTGTAATCCGTTGTCAGAATTACCCACGAATCATAAAAATCTTACTGCAAAAACCATTCTTTCATCCAGAAAAAGATCGACAATTTGACAATTGACGGTAATGCAGGCGATGCTGCATGCTAGAGTAGAGCGCTTAGATCTTTAGCATAACATTTTGGACAGTCTTCGGCGTTACGCAGTGGCTAATACGACCAGCGACCTGACTGGTTTGGAAAATCTATTAGGGTTTGCCCCAGTGTGTAACTTTTTAGTCTGTCACATCCTATCGCATTGTGGTTAGAGCGATCATCCCTATATTGGAAGCCAAGCATTCATCATGGGGTTTTGCTATGAGATGGGGCACAACTTAGATTATTTGGGAGTTCAATAGAAAGAAGCTTATGGCTGTAAACCGAGGTACGATTGGTTTTATTACGTTAGAATCAACCCATTCTTATATCTCCCAACTCTGGCTTGGAGCCAATGACTGCACCGCCCAGTTGGATCTCAACTTAATTACCTTTGGTGGTTATGCCAAATACCAGTTGGCCGAAACAGACACCGATCAACTGGCCGACCATATTCATAACTTGATTGATGTCAATTCGCTGACTGGTTTACTTGTGTGGACGGCTGGGATTTTGCAGGATCACACCATGGCATCTCAGTTTCTAGCGCGCTATTGCAACATCCCCCTCGTGAGCTTGGGGGTAGCAACGCCAGGAATTCCGCACATTGTTGTCGATAATTATCAGGGCATGAGCAAGCTGCTCACCCATCTCATCACCCACTGTGGTCGGCGTAAACTGGCCTTTATTACAGGAACCCCCACCAATCGCGATGCCCAAGTACGCCTACGTGCCTATAGCGATGTGTTACAGCAGCATGGCATCCCTGTAAAGCCCGAGTTGATTGTGCCAGGTGCATTTCTGGGGTGGGACTCGCGCGTCCTTGGCAGGCAGGCGGTCGACGAACTCTTCGATCGGCGTGGCGTTCAGCCCGACGCCATTGTGGCTTCCTCCGACGATCTGGCGATTGGCGTTCTGCAAAGGCTGAGTGAACGTGGCATTCGCGTGCCCGAAGAGATCAGTGTGACGGGCTTTGATAATATTCCAGACTGCCTTTCTGTCTATCCGCCACTTACCACCATCGCGCAGCCAAGCTATGAACTCGCCTGGCGAGGAATGGAGTTGCTTGCAGCCCTCATTGCGCGGCAACCCGTCCCCGAGGAGACAGTGATATCGACAGAACTCATCATCCGCACTTCTTGCCACACGCAAGCGCCGTTAATCACTAGCACGATTATGCCGATCACTGTCCATACAACCTCTTTACCCACGGTGGATACAGTGGCAGACATACAAACAGCCCGCCAAGTTTTCTTGGCCCAAGCTACTGCGCTCTGCCGTACCTGGCTGTTGAATACCTTTGCACGCAAGCAAGGACACGCTGGCATCCCGACTACCGCTGAGCTTGAGGAAATTGTCACGCAGTTTGAAGCAGCACTGCGGATCGAAAATCCAACACCTTTTCTCGCCTTTGTGCAACAATTGATCCACCAGTCGCCGAAAAAACAAGATCCCAGCCATTGGCGATATGGACTTGTAGGGTTGCTCGATCTGATGGTCAATACAGTAACCACGGCCAGCCCCAGTGCGCTGCCACCTTTGGCCCAAAAGAATCTACTCTACTTGTGTCAGATCATGCATTCACATCTCCAATTCCTGCTAGAACAGGCAGAGAATATTTTTATGCGCTCTCACTATCTACAAGAAAAGGAGTTACTAGAACAGTTACAAGCAACCAATCGCAAGCTACTTATACCCTATGACCCAGAGCACTTAGCCGCGATCTTTACTGAACAACTCCCACGCTTGGGCATCGAGCTAGCTTATGTTGCCGTACGCAAAGAGATCGAAACAGTCTCAGACGAGGTACATTTAATCATTGCCTATGATCGGCTGGCAGGGCAGATCGAAACCCCAGAGAATCAGCATTATAAAGCCGCGCAATTAGCTTCTGGACAAAAGGTTATCGGCAGACATCGGGTCAGCCTGGTGCTAGCCCCGCTCTACTCCGCCAATATCTATGCCGGTTTTGTACTTTTTTCTTTTGGGCCACGGTTCTATCAATTTTATACCCAACTTGGCAATGCACTTGGTTACAGCATTGTTAATAGCTATTTATTAGAACAATTACGCCATCACGCGCATCAATTAGAAGAAAAGGTAGAAGAACGCACCGCTGATCTTACCGCCACCAATGCACAACTAGAGGCAGAGATCAATGAGCGTAAGCGGGTCGAAGCCGAGTTAGAACAAGCGCGCGATCAAGCACTAGAAGCATCACGCCTTAAATCTGAATTTTTAGCAACCATGAGCCATGAAATCCGTACCCCCATGAATGGGGTGGTTGGCATGACCGAGTTGCTAATGGAAACCGAGCTAGACGCAGAGCAGCTTGAATATGCGCGAATTGCTCAAGAAGAAAGTTACAAATTACTAGATATTATCAATAGTATTCTTGATTTCTCAAAAATCGAAGCTGGCAAGATTGTCTTGAACGAGGTCGACTTTGACCCCGCCGCGGAGGTAGAAAGCGTGGTCCGCCTGCTGGCACCCAAAACACAGCAAAAAGGAATCCGTTTACGCGCTATTGCAACCACAAAACTCCCACAACAAGTCACCGGCGATGCCACCCGTGTTCATCAGATCCTGATGAACTTAATCGGCAATGCCGTTAAATTTACCGAAACCGGGGGAATTGTTGTAAGCTCTGCCTGTTTCCCCCAGACCAGCCTTGAGCAAAATAGTCCCCCTAATGCCCGCTTTACGCTCAGGCTTCAAATTACCGTATCGGATACAGGCATCGGTATGTCCGAAAGCACGCTCCAAAATCTCTTCCAAAGCTTTAGTCAAGGGGACAGCTCCACAACTAGACGTTATGGTGGCTCGGGATTGGGCTTGGCCATCACCCAAAGATTGGTTGAGTTTATGGGCGGTACGATTCAGGTCGATAGCGAGCTAGGCATTGGCTCGCAATTTGTTGTCACCTTACCCTGCCGCTGTACACGCCAAGAATATTATCAGTTCGTTTCACCTGGTAAAGAGCTATCCGCGCCCCCTATCAACCATGCCCCAGCCCCAGCAGAAAAGAAGGGAAGCTACCCCATATCCCATCAAGGGACAGCGATCCAATTAAATGAAACGCCGCCAGCAACTATGCTAGTTTTGGTCGCCGAGGACTATACTAACAATCAACGCGTTGCGGTTGCCCATCTCCAAAAATTGGGATACACGGCACACGTAGTCGAGAATGGCCAAGCCGCCGTAGAGGCTATCACACAGGAGGCCGGCCGTTATGGATTAGTGCTCATGGATTGGCAAATGCCCATTATGGATGGGCTAGCCGCCACACAAGCAATTCGTCAGGCAGAAGTAAAAACCCAGCGTCACATCCCCATCATTGGCATGACAGCCAATGCCATCAAAGGGGATCGAGAACGCTGTCTAGCCGCTGGAATGGACGACTATCTTAGCAAACCGATCCGGCGCGATGAATTGCAACGTATCCTAGCACAGTGGATACCAACCGATTAACTTCCTTCAGGGTGGAGGCGCTGGCAACAGATCCAAAAACAGATTGCGCGAAAATTGGCCGCGTCTCGGCCCCTCATCGATGAATTGCGGGATAAATTATGCAAGGAAAAGGAAGAAGCGTTTACAGAGG
>JAHBVH010000051.1 GCA_019637645.1 Caldilineaceae bacterium | reverse complement strand
GACACTGCTCACCAACCCAGCGGCATTGGGGTGGCAGGTCGCCATTGATCCAACGCGGCTCAGTGCCAATGAACAGGCGGCCTTAGCAGCCATGGAGCGGGGCATAGCCACCTTATCGCCAACCGAATTGAATAGCCACGCCCTGCCCGAAGCCCGCGCTAGTTGGGTTGCCCCCATCGATCAAGGGTGGGAAGAGCATGTCCTAAAGCGCTAGCCTATGGCCTCATTGGTTCATTCTACGCCACTCCGTACTTGGCTCATGCTGACGCCGACCCTGCTCGTGATTGGGCTGCTCTTTGTCGGTGGCATTGTGGTTGGCTTGGGCCAAAGTTTGGCATATATGCCCATGATCGGGCTGCATCAGTTCACGGTGCGCCACTATGGGACCCTGCTCACCGATCTTGACTTCTATCGGTCACTCGTGCTAACGCTCTACCTGGCCGGGGTCAGTACGCTCCTGTCCGCGACATTGGCGGTTGCCACGGCCTTTGTCTTGCGCCGTCACTTGATTGGCCGCCAGTTTGTGACCTTTCTCTGGCAAGTGCCTTTGCCCGTGCCCCATTTGGTCGCCGCCACCGGCATTGTGCTTCTGCTAACCCAAAGCGGCCTCTTTGCCAGACTCTTGGTCGCCCTAGGCTGGTTAGAAGAGCCGCAACAATTTCCGGTGCTGGTCTTTGATCGCTGGCAGATTGGCACGCTGCTGGTCTACCTGTGGAAAGAAATTCCGTTTATAGGCGTCGTCGTGCTGGCCGTGCTCAAGGGCATTGGACAGGAATATGAAGAGGTGGCCCAAACGCTCGGGGCAACCCCCTGGCAGCGCTTTCGCTATGTCCTGTTGCCCTTACTCTTGCCCGGGCTCATCACGACCAGCCTGATCGTCTTTGCCTTTGTCTTTGGCAGCTTTGAGATCCCGCTACTGCTGGGGCAACGCTACCCCAATGTCTTGCCCGTAATGGCCTACCGCGCCTATAGCAGCCCCGACCTCCAACAACGGCCTGTCGCCTTGGCCATGGGCATGGTCATCACATTGCTCGTGATGGGCCTGCTCACCCTGGCGCGCGGGCTCAGTCGTCGCTGGCGAGAAGCCGCATGATCCACCGTCTCTGTCGTTGGATGGCCGTTGGCTTGATCGTTAGCGGCGTGCTCCTGCCCTTAGCTCCGCAAGTGCTTTGGTCCTTTGCCGACCGTTGGTTTTTTCCCGCGCTCTGGCCGCAAGCATGGGGAGGCCGGGCTTGGCGTTATGTACTTTCCCCCTCGTCCCAGGTGGGTGAAGCCGTGGGCAATAGTCTCTGGTTGGCGCTGACCGTGGTCCTGCTGGCAGTGGTCATTGGGCTGCCCGCGGCCCGTGTCTTGGGCTTGCACCACTTTCGGGGCAAACCGGTCGTCCACTGGCTGATCGGCGCGCCCCTCTTTGTCCCCCCGCTGGTGGTGATGATGGGGATTCATCTTCTCTTTATTCGCTATCAGTTGGCCGATAGCTTTCTGGGCGTGGTGTTGGTGCATCTGTTGCCGGCGCTGCCCTATTTTGTGTTGGTCATGGCCAGTGTCTTTGCCACCTATGCCACAGAACTGGAAGAGACGGCGCGTACGCTAGGGGCGGATCCTCTGCGCGCTTTCTGGTATATCACCCTGCCCACCATTTTCCCCGGCTTGCTGATTGCTATGCTCTTTACCTTTCTCGTCTCTTGGAGTCAATATATTACCACGGTGCTCATTGGCGGCGGACGCGTGGTGACCCTACCCATGGTCCTCTTGCCTTTGATCAGCGCGGCTGATCATGCCAACGCAGCGGCTGTGAGTTTGGTCTTTATCTTTCCGGCCCTGCTTATCTTATTCCTCACAACGCGTGCCGTAGCGGACCCCCAGACAACCTTGGGAGGCTTTGGCCGCTGATGACCACTGTTCAGCTACAGATGCTGACCAAGCATTTTCAAACAGTGGCAGCCGTCAAGGCGCTAGATTTAACCGTGGCCACGGGGGAATTGGTTGCACTCCTGGGGCCATCGGGCTGTGGTAAGACGACGACCATGCGTATGATCGCGGGGCTGCTTGCCCCCGACAGTGGCAATATTTTGTTTGATGGCCGTTCAGTGCTAGCCATTCCTCCAGAGCGACGGGGCGCGGTCATGGTCTTTCAAAAGCATCTCCTCTTTCCCCATCTCAATGTGGCCGAGAATGTGGGCTTTGGCCTAAAGATGCGTGGGCTCCCCCCAGCCCGAATCAGCCAGCGGGTTAGCACCATGCTAGAATTGGTCCAACTGAGCGGCTATGAACGGCGGCGCGCCCATGAGCTTTCCGGGGGACAGCAACAGCGGGTGGCTTTGGCGCGGGCGTTGGTGATCGAACCACAAGTACTCTTGCTCGATGAACCATTAGCGAATCTGGACACTAGCCTCCGGCTAGAAATGCGCCAGCTCATTCGCACTATCCAACAAAGCTTGGGCATCACCACGATCTTTGTCACCCACGACCAAGAGGAAGCCGTGATGATCGCTAACCGAGTTGCGCTGATGATCCAGGGGGTATTACACCAATATGATGAGCCGCGTGCCTTTTATGAACGCCCCCAAAGCGCTACAGTTGCGCGCTTTTTTCGCAATGAAAATTTTCTACCGGGCCTCAAGCAAGGCAACCAGATCGAAACCGCCTTTGGACGGCTCACCTGTTCCACGCCCCAGCCTGTAGCCGATGGGCCAGTTTGGGTAACTGTGCGGCCAGAGCAGGTTGAGCTTGCTGCCACCAACCCCGTCAATCTCATTCCGGCTACGGTAGCGGCAGTCACCTACATGGGCGGCTATGTCCAACTCCGCGTCCAGATCGGGCTACATCCTTGGCTGGTCAACACACCAGCACAGACGACAGTCCAAGTCGGCCAAGCATTAACTCTTCACTTGCCGCCAGCCCAGCTATGGCTGGTACCGGCAGCATAAACAGACAAAGGAGCGGACATGAGGCATGCCATTGATGGATTTGTCTTTGATCTCGATGGAACTGTCTACTTGGGTGATGCGGCACTCCCCGGTAGTGTTGCAGCAATTACCTCGTTGCGCCAACAGGGCAAACGGATTCTGTTTGTCAGCAACAAGCCCCTGGAGCCGCGCGAAAATTATGCGGCCAAGCTCACGCGCTTGGGCCTTCCCACCACCCCTAGCGAAGTCATTACCTCGGCTTATGTGTTGGGACATTATCTGGCGCGCCACATGCCACAGCTTGCCCTCTACGTGATCGGCGAAGCCAGCCTGCGTGAAGAATTGCGCGGTCATGGCTTAACAGTACTCGAGGAATTGACCACGCAAGACGCCCAGGCGGTGATCGATCCGGCGGGAATCGATGCCGTGGTCGTAGCCTTTGACCGCACGTTGGACTACCGCAAGTTGAACACGGCCTATCAAGCCCTCTTGCACGGGGCGCGTTTCTTTGCCACCAACGCCGATAAAGCCTGCCCAATGCCCGGTGGCGCGATCCCCGATGCGGGTGGTACGATCGCGGCCCTGGAACATATGACCGGACGCAAGCTCGAACTCCTGGCCGGTAAACCCTCATCCCTGACCATGCAGGTCGCCATCGATGCATTGGCCCTGCCCCCCCAACGGATCATGATGGTGGGGGACCGCTTGGAGACGGACATTCGCATGGGCCAACAAGCGGGCATGGTCACAGCAGTGACGCTCACCGGGGTGGCCACCCGTGCCGAGGCCGAACAGCTAACCCCACCGCCGAATTACATCATCAACCAGTTGGACGATCTGTTGCCGATCATTGCCTAATGGCGGTTAAGCAAGCAGTGCAGTAGACCGACAGTCGTTGAAACCACCACGGTTACTCCTCCGCACGCCATGCCTCGTCGCGATCCCAGGAACCACCGGCCAGAAAGCCACCATCAACCGTGATGGTGCTACCCGTCATGTACGAGGACGCCGGTGAGGCCAGCAGCAGGGCCGCGCCGACTAACTCGGCGGGGTTGCCGGGGCGCCGCAGCGGCAGGCGGCTATGGATCCAGCGACTACGCTGTTCGTTGTTCCATAACCCAGCTTGGGTCAAGGGGGTCATCATAAAGCCAGGGGAGATCAAATTGACCTGAATCTGATCGGCAGCCCATTCCACCGCCATCACCCGCGTCATTTGAGCCATACCGGCTTTGGTGGCCCCATAGACAGAGACGCCATCCAACCCATAGGTTGTATTGAGCGAACCGATGTTGATGATCTTGCCACCGCCCTGCGCTTGCATGATTGGGTGAGCAGCTTGGCAGAGAAAATAGGCGCTGCGCAGATTCACCGCCATGATCGTTTCCCAATCCTCTTCGCTCACCGCGGTCACGGGCTTGCGGCGGTTCATCCCCGCGCAGTTAATCAAGATGTCCAATCGCCCTAGCGCGGCCTGCGCGTCCGCCACGAGTTGCCGACAGGCCGCCACCGTGGTCACATCGGCCGGGAGCGCGACGGCTTGTCCACCAATGGCCGTAATCGCCCGACAGGTATCCTCGATCTTTTGGCGATCCCGACCACTGACACCGACTGTCGCACCGGCTTGGGCAAAGGCCAGGGCTAATGCCTCGCCAATGCCCCCCGTCGCGCCGGTGATCAGCGCCGTTTTACCGGTTAGCGCAAAGAGACTTTCCAAAAATGTAGCTACCGTTGCTGGCCCCTTGTTCACAGACAATACTTCCCCTCACTTACGGTGCTGCCACCAAGAAGGCCGACAGCGCATGGTTGTTGACAAATGGTGTATCGACATAGCATACCATGAACTGTGCCTTTTGGCCGTGACCTATCAAGAAAAAACCGTGCTAGGCTCAGCAATGCCTTGTCGCCTAGCACGGGCAGGGGACGGCGAAAGGGGGAGATAGGGAGAAGAAAATCTTATTGGCGAATCATGGGCAAATAGACCACACTATTGCCCGATCCGGTGCCGCTTGCGGTCAGCGTGATCGGGTGCGCGGCACTGACACTGCCTAGATCATTCGTCACGGTAACATTGAGCTGCTTCACGCCTGGCGTAGTCCAAGTATAGGTGGCAATAACACCCCCCGTGGTATTCCCGTTACTGCTCTGCGGCGCAAAGTCGGTCGTGCTTACCGCAAAATTAAACGGTGCGGTGGCCGTCGGCGGGTCTACGGTGATGGTAAATTGGTAGCTACTCCCCACCGTGCCGGTGACTGGGCCAACAATCAGCAGCGCCTGCATGGGTAGGTAGAGCTTTGATAGCTTGGTCGTGGTGCCAGCCAGATAATTGCCAATCACTCCGGCAGATTGGGTGGTGCTACCGGTGCGCAAGCCTTCGCCACTAGCTAACGGCTGACTGAGCGTAAAGCTAAAATCGCCATTATTATCGGCGATCGCGCTCCCTAGGTAGGCCAAGGCTTCACCTACTGCATCATCATCATCTAGGTAGAAGTCGATCAAACAGCCAGGACAGGGGCTGCTCTCCCCATGGGTGCCTTCAATCGTGACACCCTCAATGCGAGTGATTTTGGCTGGCTGAAAGGTACGCAACACAGCGGGGATACTCGCGCCAAAGTCATAGATCTTGCCCGGGCCATCTTCCACTAAATTGCCGCGCACCGTGATCGCCCCAAAGAGGGGCGAGCTATCATTGGAGAGGATTGCAGTGGGCTCGCCATCTTCAAAGCCGGTGCGGCTGCCGACAATCGTATTGTCCAGAATTTGGGTGCCGCTCCCGGCAATCTTGATCCCTTGGCCACAAACGCCCACCTTTTTATCGGTGCTATCCAAGCCAATGATGTTGTCGCGGATGGTGTGGTTGGCTCCAAAAATTTCAAGCGCCAGCGGGGGTGTACTGTTTTGGGTCTGGACAATATGCAAGCCAGCAATCCGGTTGCCAATCACCGCGTTATTGCTACCACTGAGCGCAATCCCCCAGCCGCCATACCAATTTTGGGGGTCCAAGCCCAGCGATCGCAGACATTGCGATGCGCTGGACACGGTGGGCACGGTACCATTGGCGCGTGTGCCAATGAGATTGTTTTCGATCAAGTTGTTGTCGCCCCCATCAATATCAATGGCGCGGGCAAACGCACCGGTGATGATATTGTTCCGCACAATATTATCGTTGCTAGCGATGTGAATCCCGCCGCCAGCCATGCGCATTGGCTGGGCTGGCGTGCGGAAAACAACTGACGCGCCGTCGTCACTCAACCCCATCCAGATATTTTCTACCGTATTGCCATCTTCCTTCAGGAAAATCACACCACCCCCCTTAAAGGCAAGGTTGCGGATCAGATTGTTTTCGCTTTCGACCTCTAGGCTGTTGTCATTGGTCTGGACAATAATCTTCGGTCCTGCGGTACGACCGCCACTCTGGGTGGCACCATCAAGCGTGACTTGACCATTCAGATCGAGAATACTGCTTGTGCGTAGCGGAAGCAGTTGGCGCGTCAGTGGCAGAGTCCAGGTGCCGCTCACTTCCAGATCGGCATTCGGGTCATTGGGGGCGAGGTTGAATTGGATCGCGATTGGGCGATCCGCTTGCGGGCGTGCCGAGGCTTCTAGCAACGCGCGGCGCAAGGTGCAGCCATCGACCGCTGCCACATAGACACCGCTGGTGTAGGTACAGGTCCGTGATTGGCTGTCGCTGGTAAGATCAGCACTGGTATCCACCGTAATCACCGTGGCGGCAGGCACAGTCGGGTTGGTTACTGGGGCGGCCACCACGGCTGGCGCTGGCGACAGAGAGAGCGCACTACTAAACGCGATGCTAAGAACAAACAAGCAGCGTTTGATCCACCCAATCGTCTGGCGGACTTGATGTATATTCATTGAATCTACTCCTGATATCATCTCTTACGGATTGGCTGGGGGAAGAGAGGTAGCGGCGCGGGAAGGGGCAGCCCCTTCTTCCAGCGCCGCCATCAACAACTCATGCAATTGTTGTAGCGACGAAAAATGGCTAGCACTGGGTGAATCGGCGGCTTGCAAGGTGCCGCGCAGAACGCCATCGACCCCAGCAGCGTGAGCCCAATCAACGTTCTCCGGGTTGTCATCTCGCCTCACCCAGATGCGAAGCACAAACGCAAACCGTTGGCCCAAGTAGATCACCTCCCATGGTTATGTCGGGGATAGGTTGCAAAACACATGGATAGAGGGTAACAGCAGGCTCTCGTATCGCTGTCGAAGGAGAGACCGTTAGGAGGACAAAGTGTGACAGAGGGGCTTAGACAAGGGTATCTTTACACCTGACAGGTTTTGCAAGCCTGACAGATCTCACGGTCAAAATGCGCAGCTCGTGTAGACCAGTGATTGACTCTTTTGAAGGCCGCTCTTGAATTCAGCTAGGCAAGTGAGGCAGATCGCGCAAGATCGTGCGGCGGCTGACGCCAAGGGCATCGGCCAGTTGATCGTGGGTTGGGGTCATTGCTTGGGCGGATGCTTCGGCGATGAGCCGTGCCAAAACGTGTCGCCGGCGTTGGGTGGGCTCGGCAATGAGGCTATCGGTCGGATGGACAAGGGTCCAGGTTATCGATGGAGCCGCGCTAGCGCGCGCCACAGCGATAGTTTGGGTGACGGTATACCGAGCCACGGCAGCAGCTAGGGCACGGTTGAGCGGCACATTTTGCAGAAAAAGGGTCCGGTCGGCGGGTGACAAGGGGGCGGCCAACTCGGCTTGCGCCGTCCAGGCCAGCGCAAGCCAGTGTGTGGCTTGTGCTGGTTGCTGTTGATATTCGGCAAGCAGAAAACGGGCAAAATAGACCTCCTGCCGTGACGCGGCGCGATCGGTTGCTTCCAGTAAGGCTTCCGTAGCCGCCGCGTGTTGGATTGCCCCCGCTTCATCGCCACCCGCCAAGGCAGCATGCAGTAACGCGACATGCGTCTCGATGAGGCGGAGACGATCACCGATTTCGACGCGCATGGTCAGCGCCTGCTGCAACCACGACCATGCTTCGGCCACCCGCCCAAGCGCGAGCAGAGTCTGGCCCAAACCGTGCAACACATAGGCTTCATGGCGCTTGAGCCCCACTTGCTGGCAAAGGGGCAACGAACGTTCATAGTAAGCCAGGGCTTGTTGCAGCGACCCTTGAAGGCGATAGGCACTACCTAGATTGCTTAGGCTAATGGCTACACCCCATAAATCGTCGATCTGTTCGCGCAAGGTTAAGGCGGCGCGATAGCGCCGGATCGCCAACGTATAATCACCCAAAACCCACGCCACACCACCGAGGTTGTCAATATTGTCGCCTTCGCCCAATTTATTGCCCAATTCACGGCAAACGATAATGCTCCGCTCATGGGTCGCGCGGGCGTCGGCATAGCGGCCCAACTCCCAGTAGGCGCTCCCCAGGTTATTTAACGACTGGGCTTCGCGCACCAGATCACCCATCGACTGAAAGGCATCGGCGGCGGCCATGTGAAGGGCGGCGGCACGCGGATAGTCACCTTCATCCCAAGCCAGCCCACCGAGCAGATCGTGGGTGGCAGCGACGCCCCAGCTATCGCCCACCTGGGCATAGCGCACTTGCGCAGCGGAAATGTAGCGCTGGGCTGCCTCGCTTGCTTTACAGCTGCGCGCAATCCGCCCCGCCTGCCAATAGAGAGCCGCGGCTTGTGTCAATGCCAGTTCGTCTACGAGCGCCAAACCCTGCGTAATCGTCGTCTGGCTGGTGGCAAGATCACCTACCGCCAATTGGTATTCAGCTTGCCGATTCAGCACAGCCGCCTGTTGGGCAACCGTCAGCGTAGTGAGATCCATCACAGCGAGGTCGGCGGCTTCCTTCTCACGACGGGCAAGCCAATGGAGCGCTTCAATCCGCCCCATGCGCGCGGCATATTCACGGTCAGCGCGGTCGGGCAGTTCCGGGCGTTGCCACAGTTGTTCCAATACTAGGGTGAAATGACGCTCGGCGCTCGTAAAAGCAAAGGCGGCCAACGCTTGTTCGCCAGCCGCTTGGGCATAACGCACCACCGCTTGGGCATCTTGCGCGCCTTGCGCATGAAAGAGGAGGCGCAGCAGATCCACTTTACCCAGGTGTGATTCGTGCTGGGGAGCTAGATAGTTGAGTACCGTCGCATGGCAACGTTGCTGGGTCGCCGGATCCAGGGCAGCCAGCACAACCGCATGTAATAGATCATGGGCAAAGGCGTAGCCATCTTGCGCGATCAGCAACAGTCCAGCCCGTTCTAAAGCGGTGGCATGCGGAGCGACCCCTTCCGTATAGGGGTTTTCACGCTGCCAAAGCTGCTCCCACTCCGCATAAACAACCTGTGCGCCAAGGATGGCTGCCAGCCCAAGAGCTTGCCGCGTTGGGGCCGCGAGCTGCTGAAGCCGCTGGGTGATAACGGTGCGGATAGCGGGTCTTGTGGCAAGTAATTCTTGGGAGTTACCAGCCGCCAGCAACTCTAACGCAAAGAGCGGATTGCCCCCACTCGCGCTATGGAGATCCGCTTGCTGCTGTAGCGTCAATGGGACGCTCGCGCTTGTTGCATGCCCAGCCGCCAATTCGCTCACCTCGGCAAGCGTCAGGCTGCGTAGTTGCACAATTTGCGCCATGCCTTCCCGATCCCAGGCTTCTAGCTGGGCCCAAACGGTGCTCTGCTGCTGTAAATCGGTTTGTCGGCCCCCCAACACAACCAGCAGACGCTGCTGGCGAACAAGCGGCATGAGGGAGCCGAGCAACGGCCAGAGCGCGGGATCACTCCACTGAACGTCGTCAAGGAGTAGCAATAGGGGGGCTACCTCTTGGAGCGCCAACAACAATTGGGCCAACGCCTGAGGCAATTGGGCAGCTTCATAGGCGGGACTTGGCAACATGGGGGGCGATGCAAAGTCGGTACGCGCGAGCGGTGGCAAGAGCCGAGCCAGGAGGTTAAACCAAATCGGTGGCAAGGTGGCGGCCAACTGTGCGACGCGCGGTGCCGGTAAGGCCAGATTAAGCGCCGCGGTCAACGGGGCATAGGGCGCAGGCGCAAGGCCATCATATCCTTGTCCCCAATGAATCTGCCAGCCGCGCCAGTCGGCCGCGGCCGCCAGATCGCGGAGCAGGGTGGTTTTACCGATGCCCGGTTCGCCCATCAGCACCACCAAGCCCGCTTGCCCAGCGCGGGCGCGATCAAGCGCCGTGAGCAGCGTGGTACGTTCCGCCGAACGGCCCACAAGGCGGCGCAGCGGTGGGGTTTCCGCGCGCTGGCGCGCCAGATCAAGCTCCTGATAGAGCTGATCGGCCAATAAGCGCGTAGCCAAGCTAGGGGGAGCCGCCAGTTCCCTTTCCAGCAGATCGACCAAGGTGTCATACTGTTGGAGGGCGGCAGCCAGTTGGCCCTGTTTGGCGAGCGTTCGCATTAGCCCACAATGGGCAGCCTCCAACAAGGGATCAAAGCGCAACAGCCGACGATAGAGCAGCTCGGTTGCGCGATCCGTTGGCTCGGCGTGCGCGGCCACGGTCAGCGTCAATTGGGCATAGCGTTCTTGGAGATGCAGCCGATGGACCAAGATCCAATGGGCATCTACCTCAGGGGCCAGGACGGTCGTTACCAAGTCAAGGGCGGCTAACAAGGTGGTACGCTCTTGGCTAGCGGCCATAGCAGAGAAGGCCCAGAGATCCACCCACCACGCGTGGGAAGGGTCCAACGCAATCCGTTCGGTGTCGGCTAAGATCGGGGCCGGATCCAGGGCGCGGCGTAGCCGGTAGAGGGCATCTGTGAGGTAGCGCCGGGCGCGGTCAGGGGGAACATCGGGCCAGAGTTCGTCCAGCAAGGTTGTACGCAGGGCCACGCCATCTGGTTGCAATAGTAGATAGATCAACAAGAGGCGTGGCTGACCAGCCGGTAGCTCCACCGGAACGCCATGCTGCCAAAGCTGCCAACTGCGCAATAGCCATATTTGTGTAATCGGTGTCGAGACGATGGCGGGCGCTAAAAAGGAAAGAGACACAGACATGGTATCGTAACCCGTAGTCTGGCAATCCGACTGGAAATGGACGAAAGACCTGTCAGATTTTGCAAACCTGACAGGTCTGGTGCTGGCTCTTCAGCCCAGGACGACTGAATGAAGTTAGCGTAAATCTGCAAGAGCGGCGACCATCCCTTCGCCGTGCGCTGCCCACGCCGTCAGAATGCGGTCGTATGCGGGCTCGTTATCCCAAGCTTCCACCCGATCGTGGGCATCTAGCCAAGCAACCGTGCGTTGTACGCCCTGTTTCCAGGGGATCGTATACTGAAAATTGAGATCACGATGGGCGGCTTGGTTATCAAAGACATTGTTATATTGAAAGTTCAGTTCAGCCCAGGCACCCAACTTTGGCACAGCGCGGGCCAGCAGCGCGGCTGGGATATGGACCAAGGTTGGCGCAGGAGCACCGAGGGCTGCCGCGACTTGTTGATGATATTGATCCCAGGTGAGGATCTCTTCGCCCGCTACATGATAGGCTTGACCATAGGTATGGGTGTTGCCCACAGCCTGGACAAATGCGTGTGCCACATCATCAATATGACACGACGACCAAAGCGACTGGCCGTCGTTGTGAACAATAATCGGCTTACCTTGGCGAATCCGATCAACATAGGTTGTGCGCCCGCCTAGCGAGTGCAAAATGCCACGGCTTTCACCGTAGGTATAGGCAGGGCGAATGATTGTCACCAGAAAGTCGCTGTTATTGTGGGCCGCCTGGATCACTTCCTCACACGCGGCTTTGTGATAGGCATAGGTAAAGGCTGGCGATGGGTTGCGTTCCGCTTGCTCGGTAATGGGATAGTGCACCGCCGGTTTGGTATAGACATCGACCGTGCTCGTAAAAATATACTGGCCGATACGCCCACTAAACGCGTGCACGACGCTTTCTGCTTCATCCGGGCGGTAACAACACATGTCGATCACGCAGTCAAACTTACCCGCATCGGCCATTTGCGCTTCAAAGGCGGCAAAGTCAGTCCGATCACCGGTTAGTACTTTAACACCGTATGGCAGGCGGAGTTCGGTTTTACCACGGTTATAGAGCGTGAGATCATCGGCCCCCCGTTCTAACAAAAAACGGGTGATCGCAGTGCTAATTAAACCGCTACCGCCAATCAATAAGATGCGCATTTCAACTTCCTTTAAAAGTAAACGTCGGGTTTGATAAAATTTAGCCATTGCGTATAGGACGCACGGCATTTTTCAAATAGGAATTAGAGGGTTGTCCAACAGGATAGGCTCTGGGAAATCCTATCCTACGTCAATGCGAATCAACCATACCAGAAGTTGCCCCCGCTATTATATCACACAATCATTGCTGGGTCACCGTCCCGATGCTTGCAGAAGCTCCTGGGCGGCACGCCAGCCACTCTCGATAGCGCCATGGACCGTTTGTGGATTGGTAGCATAGGCAGTTGCCTCGCCCGCAAAAAAGAGAACGCCACCGACGGGTTGTGCCAAGTGAGGACGCGCCACCGCCGCGCCCGGGGGCAGATGGGCATAGCCACCACGTGCATAGGGATCATGTGCCCAGGAGACCCGTCGCGCCGCGACACAAGCGTGCAAGAGATCGGGTCGCCCCAACCAAGCGCTGATCTCGCCAAGCCCCAGCCGAAGAGCGGCGGCTTCGGGGAGCGCATCCAAAGCCGCGGCGCGTTGGGCCGTGATATAACAACACAACAGGGAGGCACCGGGGCGACCATAGCCGGGCGTCCACCAGCGTGCCGCCACCCCAGCATGGGCAAGATAGACCAACGTCTCATCCCACCGTTCATCCCAGGCCGACCTGGCAAAACGATAGAGCAGCTTGGTTGCTGGTTCGGTCCGAAACGCCGCGATCGCGGCTTGTTTGGTGGCAGGCAGCGGCGGATCAAAGTGGATCGCGCCAGCCTGCAAAAGGCTCACGGGAATGGTTAGAATACATTGCCGGGCGGCGAACTGTTCGTGTGTTGTCGTGACAACGACACCCTGACGATGCCAGCGGATCTGCCGCGCAGGACACTGCAAACGCAGCGGCAGCCCGGCGCTGTAGTGGGCCAAGAGCGCGCCATAGCCTTCCCGGAGCCGAAACTCTTCCGCCCCGGCGTGATCGACTTGCAGCTCGCGTACAAGATCCGCGCAGCTGAGGGTTTCGATTGACGCACAGCAGGTTTGGGCAAAGAGAACATCCGCCATGTGCAGGGCTTCGGCGGCAAAGCCCTGCCCGCGCAAATAGTCGGCCAGCGACAGATCGGTATTGGAGGCGAGGGTTTGGGGCAGGGCATGGTAGGCGCGCTGTAAGGCTTCGATCTGAGCGCGCAGCGCCGGTGGCAGTTCGGCGATCGGCGCCAACCCAGCCGGACCACCCCACTGGAACAAAGCTTTGCGGGGTGCCGGTAACGTTTGTAAGCCAGCAGCCCGGACCAGTTGATGCGTCACCGCGCTTTCGCCATGAATGAACTCCGCCCCTAGTTCAATGGGACCGTCGGCAAAATCGTCTATAGAAGCGTCTATAAAATTATCTATGGTCCAAATGCGCCCGCCAATGCGATCGCGCGCTTCGAGCAGCAAGATGGTTTGACCGGCCGCTTGCAACTGGCGACCAGCAGCCAAAGCTGCCGCGCCAGCACCGATGATGAGGGTATCGTATTGGGTCATGGTTTTTATCCGTTTGGCATTTCACATAGAGCGAGGTATGATTGCCTATTGTAGCGCAAAATTCTCTGCCCACAGAACCAACCAAGGGGCATACGCTGCAGTCCGTGCGAGTAGGGTTGGCTGTTGCCATGTGCCATAGACAGCCGCGTTGTGCGCCAATACGGACACGCAGCGATGCTCCTTACGCAAAAAGGAGAACCATGTCATGAAACTGGTGCTATTTAATGACTTTACGCTGGGCATCCTCCAGGGAGAGCAAGTCATTGATGTCTCCAGCGCGGTGCAAGGGTTAGACTATCATACGCCCCAAGAGCTGATCCAAATGGTCATCACCCAGTGGTCCACCCTGCAACCGCAACTGGCCCAGGCCAGCCAGGGGCAAACCGGGGTGCCGATCACACAGCTCCGTATTCGTCCACCGGTACCCCGGCCCGGCCAACTGGTCTGTCTGGCTGGCAATTATCTAGAACCGCAAAAGCCCGAGCGGGGTCTATTCAATGCCTTCTTGAAATCACCGAACTCGGTGATTGGGCTGCATGATACCGTCGAGCTATGTCCCGCCGAGGCGTCGGTCTTTCATTTTGAGCCCGAGCTGGCCCTGGTCATTGGGAAGGCAGCTAGCCGGATTTCGGCAGCAGAAGCCATGGAGTACGTGTTTGGCTATACGCAGTTTATTGACGTTTCAGCCCGTGGGTTGCCGGGTGGCTTTTTCTTGGGCAAATCGTGGCACACCTTTGGGCCGCTAGGCCCCGTGTTGGTCACCAAAGATGAACTCACGACGCCCAACCAGTTAGGCATCCAACTCTGGGTCAACGATGAATTGCGCCATGACATTTCGACCGCCGCGATGGATCGCCATATTCCCGAACTATTGGCCGAAGTGACCAACGTTCTGCCCCTGGCGCCGGGGGACGTTGTCGCGACGGGGACCCATCACTTTGGCCTAGCCCCCGTCCAGGATGGCGATACGGTACGCCTCCAGATCGAAGGGCTTGGGCCAGCCTTGGTGGTCCGCTGTCATGATCCGCTAAAGCGTCACTGGTAACTTATTTTCCATCTTCAATATCTAGCAAGGAAATCGACATGTATCCCAATCCACTCAAGCAGAAAATCAAGTCCGGGGAATTGGTTCTTGGCACGGCCATTCCTGTTTTTACACCAAACGTCGCCACCCCTGCAAGCCAAACCGGGGTTGATTTCGTCTGGATTGATCTGGAGCACTCCCCTTATGGCACTGAGTCGCTGGGCGCGGTGCCTGTTTTGATCCGCAACCAGGGAGTTGCCCCCATGATTCGGGTGGCGTGGAATGATCCACATTTGATCAAAAAGGCGGTCGATGTTGGCGCGGTGGCGATCATGGTACCCCAAGTGAACACGCCAGAGGAAGCGGCGCTTGCGGTACAGTACACCTACTATCCACCAATCGGCCAACGGGGGATCTCGCCCAGTTGGCCGATTGTTGCGGGCGAAGATTGGAACAATGTGATCCGCACCGCCAACGATGAGACGGTGCTTGTCGTGCAGATCGAAAGTGTGCAAGCCTACGAAAACCTAGAAGCCATTGCGGCCGTGCCTGGCATTGATGTCCTGCTCGTGGGCCCGATGGATCTGTCGGCGTCGGTCGGGCGGATCACCGAAACCCAGTCGCCGGAAGTCCAACGGATTATGGAGGATATTCCCAAACGGTTGGCTGGCTCTGGCATTGCCATCGGCACAACCCTCAGTGACGTGAGCGAATTGCAACAGAAATATCGTTGGGGGTATCGCTTCTTGAATGTGGGTAGCCCCCTCGGCTATGGGATTGCCGCGCTCAAGGGCCATATCGACACCCTGCGCACCAATCCGGGTGGCGAGGGCTAAGTTCTGCTTCTGGGCTGATGGGGAAATAGGACGCGGATGAACGCGGAATGACGCGGATTTATTTTTATCCGCGTCATTCCGCGTTCATCCGCGTCTCCCCAATTTCATAGTTATCTGGGTCGGATAGCGATGCTGTCTACTTAGAAGTCAACGCAAGCCATGGCAAAGGGGGGCAGCGAAAAGGTCAGCTTATCCCCGGTACTTGCCAGAGCCTTAGGCGCTTGAGACGGATAGGCACTCGGCGTAGCCATGGCAGCCTCGACATTGGCTTCGTCCAGCAGCCGCAGTTGCCCTTGCCCGACACCAAGCGGGACAACCACGGTTTGCGGCTGCCCGGTGAAGTTGGCACACAAAAGCCGGCTGCGCCCCGCCTTCTCCAGGAGCAACGCTTCGACCTGCAACGGTTCGCTCGAACTACTCGCCACGACTACGCCACCAGCAAATTCACCCACCGCGGCCAAAAGATAATAGAGCGGGAAGTGCGCACCCGGCTGTGCCGGAAATTTTTCGGGTAGGGCAGAGCCAGCTTGGGTTTCCATCACCCCGCGCCAACCAGTTGTTTCGTAATAGGTCAGGCTGGCGACTTCCCCAGTTTCCGCCAGATATTTGATGCTGCCCAATGTCCAGCCTGCGCCAAAGAGCGACAGTTGGCGTGGATCAACTTGAGGCGGCAGTTCACCCGCGGCGGGCTCCGGCTCCGGGCCAGTCGCATTGGGGTTAAAGCGGGGCTGTAATGTAATCGGGCTGACGCGCAAGGGCCGCTCCCCACAGAATTGACGGGCGCTCGTGACCGTGGTGGCTTGGGCCGCCAGCGTCTCGACCAATGAAGCGTTGTCAAAGGCGTGGACTTGGGGATTGATCGAATAGGCCACCACATCCACCGCAGCCAGGGGCGGGCGGGATCGATTTAGTTCGGTGAAGTAGAGGTTGGTACCAGCCCCAATCGGGACATTGGGGGCGTAGGTCGTCAAGGTTTCGCGCGCCAGGGCAATCCACGGAGCCGTCGTCGCTTTTTCTTTGGTGTGGAAGACAAGCCAAGTTGCCACCGGTGGTTTGATCGCATTCACCAACGCGGCCAACGCTTGCAATTCAGACGCGGCTTGGTCGGTTACATGGAGGGCGATCTCCAACGCGACGCCTAAGGCGCGCGCTTCGGTTGTCGCGCGTTGCAGGTCGGCGGCGTAGGTGGCTTCGTGGAGCCGCAGATCGACACGCAAATGGGACAAATGCAACGCGCGTAACTGCTCTACTTCTTGGGGTTGGAGTGGCTGCCCATGGCTGGCTACCCCCAGGCCGATCTTGGGCAGTGGCGTGCGCTTATGGCCCACCGTCAGCTGGATCGGTTTTCTTTGGCCGGTGGAAGCTGGTTCTTGCGCGGCAGTCCAGTCGCGGTTCAGCAAAGTGATCGTCACCGTCTGTTGAATCGACGCGCCCGCTTTGACCTCAGCGGGAAAGGGCAGGCGGAGCGGTGTACCATAGGTCTTGTACGAGGCATCGGTCCAGTTGCGCTGATCTTCCAGCTCAAAAATTTCGCCCTGAAAGCGCACTTCGGCCCAGACCCCTGGCACAATCTCATGGGCCACCGCCTGCATTTCCTGAAAAGGGGCAACCGGCTTGATCTCACCGTTGATGACATGTTGCGGCGCGATATGCACAGGGAAACGACTCTCTTCGCTCGTACCATCGACATGTTCAATCTGCGCGTTGGCCCCGGCAATGGTACTAGGGTGGAGCAAGCAAAAGCCGATCCGGTTGCGTAAAAAGGTTGTGTGCGCCTTGCCGTCGAGCGTACAGGTGATCACCCCATTGGCATCGCCGCGCAATTCGCCCTGCCAGACAAAGTCGATATCTAGAATCTGGTTGGTGCATTCATAACGGATACGAAATGAATCCTCGGCAATGTCCATCTGTACATTACGCAAGACATTCGCCGCCGTGCCCCAATTCCGGTCGCGGACTGCCACATAGAGCCGCCGGACGATTTCCTGTTCGCCCAGCTTAATATAGCGCAGGTCGCCATTTTCGTAGATCATGGTCAGCGGCCCTGCGCGCAACGGGATCTGCTCGGGTAGGGAAGTCGCTTTGCCATAATAGCGGACAGCCAGTGGTAAAGACATAGGTTCACTCCTCTTCATGTGCGTCACATAGGGCTAAATGGCGGTTAGACCACCATCGACCATGTAGGTACCCCCCGTACAGTAGGCCGCTTCATCGGAAGCCAAAAAGAGCGCGAGGCCCACCACATCCTCGGGCTGCCCTAACCGGCCCAAGGGCGTTGCCTTGATCAAACTTTCCCGAGTGGCTTGATCCGCAAAGAGCTCTTGGGTCAAGGGCGTCTCGGTGGCCCCTGGCACCACCGCATTGACACGAATGCGGTCGCGCGCATAGTCCGCGGCCATAACACGCGTTAAGCCGTAGACCGCGCCCTTGCTGGAGCTGTAGGCTGTAAAACCTGGTGCACACCCCACCAACCCCGTGGGCGAAGCGACATGGATAATCGACCCACCGCCTCGCGCCAACATGCTGGGGATGACATATTTGGCACAAAGCCACAGCCCACGGATGTTGATGGCATAGGTGCGATCCCAAGCCGCTTCGGTCAACTCATGGGCGCGGGCATCTTGGCCCACCAGTTGAACCGCCGCATTGCTATACAATACATCGACCCCACCAAAGTGCGTCACTGCTTGCGCCACCATGGCTTCTACATCTGCCGCTTGGGCCACATCCGTCTTGACAAAGAGTGCCTCACCACCAGCCTGTTGGATCGCCTGGCGCGCGGCTTCCCCATCGGCAGTTTTAAGCTCGGCAATTACCACTTTAGCACCCTCACGCGCATAGGCCCTGGCAACCGCTAACCCCATGCCAGCCCCACCCCCCGTAACCACCGCCACTTTCCCCTGTAACCGCATACCCCCTCCTCTGCCCTTCTGTCCTCCGCGGTAAATACGCAAAATCTTGCGTATCTACTGCCCTCTGCCCTCTGCCCTCTGTCCTCCCGCGGTAAATACGCAAAATCTTGCGTATCTACTGCCCTCTCCCCTCTGCCCTCTCCCCTCTGTCCTCTGCCCTCTCCTCACCCAACCAACTTCCGCACCTCGCTCGGCCAACGATCCGCCACCGCGACGCCATACTCACGCACCCCACCAGTGGCTTGGGGGCCGGTAATATGGACGACGCCATCGGTCAACCGCCCTTGGGCAACATAGTCGGTATGGAGGAAATGGAAAGCCAGCCCGGCCCGCTCGTGGTCGGTATTGTTGGCCTTGGTGCCATGGCCGGTGCCATAGTTAAAGAAGACCGCGCCCCCCGCAGGCAACAGAATCGGCACAGCGCGACTGTCATCGACGTTGAAGGTAATATGATGGTCACTGCCCAGATCGCGCGCATGGGCAAAGGTCTCCAAATAGCTGCGGGGGATGACATGGAGCGTCCCATTGGCAAGCGTCGCATCATGCAACGCCACCCACATGCCCACGCCTTTGGTTGGGTCGCTGATCTGGAAATAGGCGTTATCCGTATGCCAACTGGTGCCAGCCCCCGTGCGCCCAGGTTTGAGGAAGATCTGATCCAGGTGGCGGACAAAAGGCGTGCCGATCAACTGACCAACGACCGCTACCACTTTGGGGTTAAAGGGAAAGGCCCGAAAGAGATCACTTTTGTTGTTCAGCGGGATGATCTGATAATTGACTTTCGCGGTGGAATGGGTCTTGCCATCGCCTTCGGTAGCCACATTGCGACCAAGCCCCTCGCGCTGAAAGCGCGCTAGTTCGGCCAACATCGCGGCTAGTTCATCAGGCTCAAAAAAAGTCGGAAAAACAGCATAGCCCTCGTCGCGAAATTGGGCGAGTTGTTGCGCCGACACCAGCACGGTCGTCATAGAAAACTCCTTTGGCAGCAATTCATGGATAGGGAGCAGGCCGGGAAAGAGCAACAACCCTGCTGCGCTTCCGCCCTACGAAGGATCGTATGTCAACTTCCAGCAATTGTCAATCTCTGGCGGAATAGAGGCACAAGCAGAGAGGAGTGGGACGCGGATCACGAGCCAAGTGCAAAAATGTCAATTTTACGATCCTCGGCAATTGCAGTATCATTGGAGGTGCAATTTCGGAGCCAAATTGCGTATCGCCCCCACCAGGGGCGGTACCCATTCGCAAAGATGCGTAGAATCAATTGAGGTAAGCCATGAATTCGACGGAACTCCCCATGCGTATTGCCCTCGGCCAGAGCAACCATCTGACCGATGAGATTATTGCCTTTGCCCACCAGACGGGCATTCGTGACATTCAATTTAATATGTTCCATGGTTCCCCCCACCTATCGGGCGACACCCACTGGGAGTACATGGATCTAGTCCGGCTGCGCACAAGCTGCGAAGATGCTGGTCTACGGTTGAACGCCATTGAAAATGTGCCGATCAAGTTCTATGACAAAGCCATGTTGGGTCTGCCCGGCCGCGATGAGCAGATCGAAAATATGCAAAAGACGATCCGCAACATGGGTCGGGCGGGCATTCCCATCTTTGGCTATCACTTTGTCGTCCTCGGGGTCTGGCGCACCTCGAACACCGCCCGCGCCCGTGGTGGTGCCCAGACCACGGCCTTTGACTATGAACTAGCCAAAGATGCGCCGCTTGCTTTTGGTCGCGAATATACGGACGAAGAGATGTGGGCGAACTACGAATACTTTATCAAGGGGATCCTCCCAGCCGCCGAAGAATCAGGTATTAAACTGGCGCTCCATCCTGACGATCCGCCCGTGCCTTCGCTAGGCGGGGTAGCCCGCATCATGCGCGACCATGAAGCCTTCAAGCGGGCCATGCGCATTGGCGACAGCCCCAATCACGGGCTGGATTTCTGTGTCGGCTCCTGGTCCGAAATGAGCCCAGACGAATGTTTGACCGGCCTGCGCCACTTCGCCGAGCAAGGGAAGATCTTCTATGTCCACTTCCGCGATGTGCTGGGCTCGGTCCCCAAATTCCGCGAGGCCTTCATCGGTGAGGGCAACTTGAATATGTTCCAAGTGATGCAGATCCTCAAGGAGAACAACTTCCAAGGTTTCTTGATCGATGACCACGTCCCGCGTATGGTCAATGACAGCGGCTGGGTTGGCCTTAGTCGCGCCTTTGCCAACGGCCAGATGGTCACGATGTTAGAAATATTGAACCGTGGTGTACGTGCGTAGTATCATTGATTTACCGTATTACAAGTAAAGAAGGAAGTATTTATGAGCTTATTAAGCGCGGCGGATCACGCCTTTTGGGAAGAGAATGGGTATGTCATTGTTTCGAATGTAGTGCCCAAAGCCAATTTGGATGCCGTCGTGGATGTTGTATGGGACTTTTTGCAGATGGATCGCAACAATCCCGATACCTGGTATAGCCAACCACCGTGGCATAGCAAAGCGGGCATGGCCCATTGCTATCACCACCAAGCGCTGTGGGACAATCGGCAAGCACCGCGCATCCATCAAGCCTATAGCGAACTCTTTGGCACAGAAAAACTTTGGGTCTCGCTCGATCGGGCCAATATGAACCCACCAGCCCGGCCCGATTGGGAACACCAGGGCTTCATTCACTGGGACTTTGATCCCACCACCTGGCCGATTGGGTTGCGCGTCCAAGGGGTGCTCTGCCTCACGGACACCGACGAAGCCCAAGGGGGCTTTCAATGTGTTCCCGGCTCGCACAAAATGGTGCCCGAGATTGTGGCTCGCCAAAAGCCCGATGCCAAGCTAACCCACCCTGACATTACGGGGCTGACGGTCAAGCCCATCGAAGGCAAAGCTGGTGACCTGATTATTTGGCACACAGGGCTGCTCCACGGCAACGGACGCAACAAAACGGACCGCCCGCGGCTAGCCCAGTATATCAGCATGTACCCGGCCCGCACCGACGATGAAGCACAACGGCAGGCCCGGGTCAACTCGTGGCGCAATCGCACCGCGCCCGGCTCCTTCCCCGTCGATGCCCGCCGCTGGGAAGAGACCCGCTATGAAACCGCCAAGCTGACCGAGTTAGGCGAAAAGGTGCTCGGCCTAACGGCGTGGTAATGCGCAGCGCAGTTAAAACTGCCCCCTGACAATGAGAAGCCGCTACAGCGGCTAGGTGGTAGCCGCTGTAGCGGCTTCTCGCTGTCAGCAGCGGGTTAATGAAGGGTAAGCAATGAAAGCGGTAGACCTTACTCGTGCGCTTTCGCGCCGCCTGACCGAGCAGGCGCTGATTTCAATCCGCGCTAGTTTACCGAAGTTAATGGGTAATCTTCATCAACCCTGCGGCAACCATCCGCCCCAATCACCCATCTTAAAGAGGAACCATGAAAATTGACGAGCTCCCCATGCGCGTCGCGATTGGCCAAGCCAATCAGTTGACACCCGAAATTATTGAATTTGCCCACCAGATCGGCGTAAAAGACATTCAATTCAACACACCACGTTTACCCGGCGAGAGCCGCTGGGAGTATGCCGACTTGCTCGATCTACGCACGCGGTGTGACCAAGCCGGGTTGCGCCTCAATGCCATTGAGAATGTGCCGATCAAGTTCTACGTCAAAGCGATGTTGGGCCTGCCCGGTCGCGACGAGCAGATCGACAACATGCAGCAGACGATCCGCAACATTGGCCGCGCCGGTATTCCCATCTTTGGCTATCACTGGATGCCCAACGGCGTTTGGCGCACCTCGACCACGGCCCGCGCCCGCGGGGGTGCCCAAACCACCGCCTATGACCATGCGCAAGGCGAAAAAGCGCCCCTCTCCTTTGCGCGGGAATTTGACGCCGCCGAAATGTGGGCCAACTACGCCTACTATATCAAAGCAATCCTACCCGTGGCCGAAGCGGAAGGCGTGCAGCTCGCCCTACATCCCGACGATCCGCCCGTTCCCACCCTTGGGGGTGTAGCACGCCTCATGCGTAACTTTGAAGGCTTCAAACGCGCCCTGGAAATTGGCGATAGCCCCAACCATGGCCTCGACTTCTGTGTCGGTTCCTGGTCGGAGATGAGTCCCGAAGAGTGTTTGATGGGCTTACGCTACTTTGGCGAGCGGGGCAAGATCATCTATGTCCACTTCCGCGATGTACTCGGCACCGTCCCCACCTTCCGCGAAGCCTTTATTGGCGAAGGCAACTTGAATATGTTCGAAGTGATGCAGACCCTCAAAGAGCTGAACTTCCGTGGCTTCTTGATTGACGACCATGTCCCGCGCATGGTCGGCGATACAGGGTGGGTGAGCTTGAGCCGCGCCTTTGCCAATGGGCAGATGCTGACGATGCTCTCCTGGCTCCAAGGCGAAGCAGCGTAAGCGGCAGATCGTCCCCCGGCGATGAACTTTGCCCCCGCAATTGCCAACAGAGCACAACGAAGAGCACAACCAGGAGCGCAACCATGAGCATCATTCAACGCGTCGAAATACATCTCTTTGCCTTTGAAACGCCCAATCTTGGCTTGGGGAAACACTCAGCCGCCGGGGTGGGCAATGTGATCTATCGGCCCGGCGCCAAACTCAAAACCCAACGCTTTGCCGTGCGCATTCTCTGTGAAGACGGTGCCCAAGGAGAATATGTCACCCATTGGGTTGGCACCCCTTCCACCTTGGGCCAGATCCAAATGTTAGCGCCCAATCTACTTGGCCGTGATCCTGAAGCGCGCGAGTTGATCTACGATGATCTCAAGCGCGAGGTGCGCGCCTATGACCACATGGGGCACGGTCCGCTCGATATTGCCCTGTGGGACTTGGCAGGCAAGAAATACAATCTATCGGTAGCACGGATGTTGGGGGGCTTCCGCAAACGTCTGCCCACCTATGCCAGCACTTATCATGCCCAAGAAGAGCCCGGCGGCATGGATACACCCGCGGCCATGGCCGACTATGCCCTCGCCTGCCAAGCCCAAGGCTTTGTCGGCTTTAAGATTCATGGGTGGCACAGTGGCGACGCCAAGCGCGAAGCGCGCACGGTCTTGTTGACCCGCGAACGGGTGGGCGACGACATGTATTTGATGGTCGATCCAGCCTGCCAACTGCGCACCTTCCTTGACGCGCTCTATGTGGGACAGGCGTGTGATGAAGCCAACTACTTCTGGTATGAAGATCCCTACCGCGATAGTGGCGTCTCGGCCATTGGGCATCAACGGCTGCGCGAAAAGCTCAAAACGCCGATCCTCGTCAGCGAACATGTCCGTGGCCTCGAACAGAAAGCCAACTTCCTCCTTGCCGGTGGCTGCGACATGATCCACGCCGACCCCGAATATGATCTGGGCATCACCGGCGCCATGAAGATTGCCCACCTCTGCGAAGCCCTGGGGTTGGATGTCCAAATGCATGCCTGTGGCCCCGCCCACCGCGCCGTCATTGCGGCCATTCGCAACACCCACTTCTATGAAATGGCCTTGATCGGGCCGGGGATGGCCAATCTTGTCCCGCCCGTCTACACCTGTGGCTATTCAGATCAACCGGAAGCGCTCGGGGCCGATGGCTGTGTACCCGTGCCCGATGGCCCTGGGCTGGGCGTACAATACGATTGGGAGCTGATCGAACGCCAGCGCACAGCCCTCTTCGTCTTTGAATAAGCAGGATGAGGACGCAGATTTACTTTGGGGCCGCGCACATCTGTACAACCCGCGTCCACCCGCGCCAATCCGCGTCCCCATCCCAACCGATCGCAAAGGAGGCCCCCTATGAATACATCTGAGCAGCCCGTCGTTGCCCAGTGGGATATCTTTACGTTGACGCAAGCTGGCAGCGCGGCAGGCAACCCCTTTCTAGAGGTAGACTTCACAGCACAATTCTCTTATCAACATCGAACCATTAACGTTGATGGCTTTTATGATGGCAATGGCATCTATCGCGTGCGTTTTATGCCAGACACCCAAGGCACCTGGCGCTATCGCACCCAGAGCAACCGGGCCGAACTAGATGGTATTGAAGGAAGCTTTGTTTGTACAGCACCCAGCGCGGAGAACCATGGTCCTGTCCGCGTTGCCCACACCTACCACTTTGCCTATGCCGATGGCACGCCCTATAAACAGATCGGGACCACTTGCTATGTGTGGAATCATCAAGGGGAAGCCCGCGCCACCGAGACGTTGACGACCTTACGCAGCGCGCCTTTTAACAAAATTCGCTTCTGTGTCTTTCCCAAACATTATCGCTATAACGAGAACGAACCCGAACACTATCCCTTCCCCTGCCTAGCACATGGGAGTAGCACCTGGGAAGGCAGTTGGCAAGGAGAAGGCGCGAAGGGGTGGGCCTTTGATTTCAGCCGCTTTGAGCCGGCCTACTTCCAACAGCTCGAACACCATGTCGCCGCCTTGCGCGATCTGGGCATCGAGGCCGACATCATCCTCTTTCACCCCTACGACCGCTGGGGCTTTGCCACCATGGACGCGGCCACCGATGACTGCTACCTGCGCTATGTCGTGGCGCGGCTGGCGGCCTACCGCAATGTCTGGTGGTCGATGGCAAACGAGTATGACCTCATGCCCCAGAAAACAATGGCCGACTGGGATCGCTTTTTCCAGCTTGTCCAGAGCCACGATCCCTATCAACACCTCCGGTCGATCCATAACTGCCGTGGCTTTTATGACCATGGCAAACCGTGGGTTACCCACGCCAGCATCCAACATGGCAACGTGGAGCAGACGCGCGTCTGGCGAGAAGAGTACAAAAAACCAGTCGTGGTCGATGAATGTTGTTATGAAGGCAACATTCCCCAACGCTGGGGCAATATCTCCGCGCAAGAAATGGTCCATCGTTTCTGGCTGGGCACCACCGCGGGCGGCTATGTCGGCCATGGGGAGACCTATCTTCACCCAGCAGACATTCTTTGGTGGTCCAAAGGTGGCGTGTTACACGGCGAAAGCGCCCCACGCCTTGCCTTTCTACGCCGCATCCTAGAAACAGGCCCAGCCACGGGTCTCAACCCCATCGACCAGATCATCCGCATGCCAGGGTGTGTGGGCCAGCCCCATGCCTATTACCTCATCTACTTTGGCGTCGCCCAACCGGCGTTGGTCGAACTTACCCTCCCCGCCGATGAACAATATCAGGCCGATATCATCGACACCTGGGCAATGACCGTCCGCCCCCATGCCGCACCAGTCTCGGGCAAGGTCGCCCTGCCTGCCCCCGGTAGGCCCTACCATGCCCTCCTATTACGCCGCCTCTAGCCGCCATACGAAGGGCGGTGCCGGGGACGGGCCACAAATCCGCTTCCCCTCGCGACAACGGCTGGCCCGTCCCCGGCACGGGCCACAGTTAATCCACACTTTCATAAAATTAAAAAATTTCCAGAATCGCTTAGGCGCTACGCGGTTCGTCAATGCAACCAAAGTGCGCTATTTCCTAGTATTTTATCTTTGCTGGCGTCCGCGTTCGCGTTCACGCTGCCAGCACGCTACAATAGGATCATCCCACGATAAGGCCCAACTTTCTCTTGCAATCGGAGACCCTATGAACAACCCAGCCACACAACATCCTATCCAGCCCGCCGATCTTTTCCAACTGCGCTTTCTGCAATCAGCCGCCCTTTCGCCCGATGGACAACAGGTGGCCTATAGCGTCGCCACGTATGATGAAGAGACAGATACCGACACCGAACAGCTCTGGCTATTGGAGCTTGCCACGGGAACCAGCCGTCAACTCACCTTTGGCAAAGCGCGCGATCAAGCCCCCCAATGGTCGCCGGACGGCTCTACCCTAGCCTTCCTCTCCACGCGTGGCGACAAACCGCAGCTCTATCTCATTGCCGTCGATGGCGGCGAGGCGCGACCGTTGACGCAGTTCCCACAAGGGGTGAGCGGCGGCATCACTTGGTCACCCGATGGTCAGCAGTTGGCTTTTAGTGCTGGCCCCCAACCCGACCAGCCCCACGACACCAGCCGGCCCTACCGGCTGACCCGCCATGTCTATCGCTTTGACGCCATTGGCTATCTCGATTCAGCCGTCCAAGATCTCTATATCATTGCCGCGACAGGGGGTGAGGCCCAGCGCTTGACCGCCGATGGCTGTCATAACACCATGCCGCAATGGTCCCCCGATGGCAGCCGCCTCCTCTATACCGCCACCATGCAGCCGACAACCCACCGGGCGATTACCCCAGAATTACGCGTCGTAACCCTGTCTGGTACGATCAGCACCCCGGTTGGTCACGCGTGGGGCAACTTTGCGGGGATTGCAGCGTGGCTACCAGATGGTGCGCGGATTGCTTTTGTAGGAGTAGCCAAAGGACAGCGCATCGGCACACAAAACGATCTCTGGGTAGTCGATCTAGCGCAAGGCACCATCGACCAACGGACGAGTGGCTTGGATCGCCAAGTTGGCGCGCGCCTCCAGCCGGATATGCCCGCGGCGGTGGCGGCGCAGTTGGGAAAAATCTATGTCACGGCTGCCACAACAGACGCGGGGGAAAGCGCCTATGTCCCCGTCCAGATCGGCGGCACGGTTCAGATCTATCAAGTTCAATTAAGTGGCGCGACCAGCTACCGCGCGGTGTTACACGGGGATCGCTCCTGTTTTCTCCTCGGCTGGAGTGCCGCTACCGACAACTTGCTCTATGCCGTTAGCGACTTCCTCAACCCGCCCGATCTTTACACCGCCAATGGCAACGGGGAATATGAGCAGCAACTCACCCAACTCAACGCGCCCTTCCTAGCCGAGCGGCAACAGCCCGTGATCGAACCCCTCTGGTTTCCTGGCAAAGATGGGGTGAATGTCGAAGGCTGGTTGATCCGCCCAGCGGGAGCCACAGCCCCCTCACCCACCATTCTCTACATTCATGGTGGCCCCCACAGCGCGTTTGGCTCGGTCTATCATTTCGACACCCAAATGCTGGTCGGCGCGGGCTATGCGGTCTTGCTGATCAACCACCGCGCCTCCACCGGCTATGGCAATGCCTTTTCGACCGCCATCAAAGGTGATTGGGGTAATCTCGATTACACCGATCTCATGGCAGGCGTCGATACCGTCATCGCCAAGGGTTGGGCCGACCCGGAACGGCTGGGCGTCTGTGGCCTCTCGGGCGGGGGCAACCTCTCCTGTTGGATCGTCGGCCAGACCCATCGCTTCAAAGCCGCGGTGCCGGAAAATCCCGTGACCAACTGGCATAGCTTCTACGGGGTCAGCGACATTGGCGTTTGGTTTGCCGTCGAAGAGCTGGGCGGTCATCCCCATGAGATCCCCGAAATCTACACCCGCTGCTCGCCGATCACCTATGCCCACCGCTGTCAGACGCCCACGCTGTTGGTTCAAGGTGAACACGATTGGCGCTGCCCTGCCGAACAGGCCGAACAGTTCTATACCATCCTCAAGGTCAACGGCTGCCCGGTGGAAATGGTACGCCTACCAGCCATGCCCCACGGCGGCGCGATCAGTGGCCCGCCCAAGGTCCGCCGTGCCCAAAATGAGGCCCTATTAGCGTGGATGAATCGCTATGTGAAGACGATGCCAAGTCCGTAGGGAAGAGCAGTTGATCTGCCCAGAGAGCTGGCCGGTTGTCCAAACCGATCAGCTCTTGAACAAAACCCAACCATACTCCCCACTGGTTCCCCTGATTCACCTTTGGGACCATGACAAGCGCTCCGGCTCCACCTATACTCAACTCATGATTAACAGACAGATTCATTCAGGGGGAGAGGAGAGGACATGACCACACTAACCCCACCCAAACGGCAACGACGGCCCCATCTTTTGGGCGATTTAGCCGATTTTCGTAGCGATCCCTTGGGTTTATTATTAGAGATTGCCCACAAGCATGGCCCGGTTACGCAACTCCGGTTTGGCCCGGTTCCAGTCTACGTGCTAACCGACCCAGCCGCGGCACACTATATATTGCAGAGCAATAACCGCAACTATCGGAAAGAACAGAACTTCATGAACATCACGCGCCTGGCCCTGCAGACGCGTGATAATCTTTTCACCAGTGATGGCGAGCTTTGGCTAAAGCAGCGTCGGCTCATGCAACCTGCTTTTCACCGCCAACAAGTGGCGCGTTTTGGGGAGGTGATCACCGCCGAGACCACCAAGGCGCTGGCCCATTGGCAAGCTGGACACCCCCTCGATGTAGAAGCGGCTATGATGGATATTACCATGTCGATCATTGGGCGGACGATGCTCAATGTTGACATTTTGCGGGATCACCGGCAGCTCTACCACGCCTTTACCACCATCTCAACCTATGTGGCCGACCGCTCAGCAAACCTTGCTGCGCCCTTGGTCTATGCCCTGAATGGTCGGCATCGCGCCTTTCACCAAGCGCTTCAGATAACCCATAGCACCCTCCGCACCGCCATTGCGGAGCGCATCCAACAAGGGGATCACCCTGGCGACCTGCTCGATATGCTCATGGCGGCGCGTGAGGAAGGCGACGGCGGCCCCATGAGCACCGCCAAATTGATGGATGAACTCTTTGGCATTGTCAGCGCCGGCCACGAGACTAGTTCCGTGACCTTGGCGTGGCTCTTCCATAGTTTGGCAACCTATCCTGCCGTAGCCGCACGGGTGCACCAAGAATTAACCAGCGTCCTGGGGGAGCGCCTGCCAACGGTCGCGGATCTACCCCAGCTCCCCTATCTACGCACCGTCATCGACGAAGCCCTACGACGCTACCCAGCCGCCTTTGTGACCACCCGCCAATCCATCGAGGCCGATGATGTCGTCGGCTATGCCATTCCGGCCAAGTCGATCTTGTTGGTAAACATCTATGGGCTGCACCACCATCCTCGCTATTGGGCTGAACCCATGTCCTTTATCCCAGAGCGCTTTACCCCCGAACAAGCTCAGGCCAACAACCGCAGCGCCTACTTGCCCTTTTTGATCGGTCCACGCAAGTGCATTGGCGAACCACTGGCGCTATTAGAGATGCAACTGATCACCGCCACCATTGCCCAACGGTTCCGCCTGCAAACCGACCCCACGCGACCCGCCAAGTTGACCGCCAAGTTTACCTTGCGCGCCCAAGGCGGCATGTGGCTCACCCCAGAAACGCATCTACCCTACCCATCTTCTGCGCCCCACAAGCCAGTTGCGTCCGCAACCGCCTAGGCCACAGAGGCCACTGCAGCAATTTTTTAGCCGTTTACGCCAGTTGTGCGGTCAAGCGCTGACAGGTTTGCCCAACCTGTCAGCGCTTGACCGCGTCTATTGCACACAGTCTCTCCAAAGACGATGAGTCAACACTTGGATAGACAAGCAAACAACGCGGGGAGCATATCCTAGCGGGATAGCAGCCGTGAGCCAACCATGGTTGAATAGCTACCCTGCACTCAACCATGCAATCCATCTTTAGATGCTTCCCAGCCGGGCTGGTTGAGGCGTAGGATAGAGCGCTATCTGACGTGATCGATAGCGGAAATGACAAGCAATCACAAGCGAGGTGAAAAATGAGTAGCATGACAGCCAAAGCTAGCCGCGCCCTGGCATGGCTGCCCCTCTTCCTCCCGTGGGAAACCCAAGCAACCCCGCTGGAGCAAACCGAAGAGACAGAAGAAGGACAACAACGGCACCGGGCCTTTCATGGGGCCTATTGCCGCTTTGCCCAACGCTATCCGGATTGGGTTAACCAGCGCTTTGACGAAACATTTTTGCGGCAGGCACTCCAACTTTGGCTTGGGTACACAGGAACCGTCATGACGAGGAACCAGCTACCGAGCAGCCACGAGCTGGCTTGGGCCTGGGATCGCCAATTTGGGCCGCTCTTCACCGGACCCCAGCGCACGCGTTCAATGGCCGAACTGACCAGGGTCGCTACCGACTTTCTCTACTTACTCCAGCAGGCAGTGGCGGATCAGTCAGCAAGGGCGTAGCCAACAAAAATTCCAAGACGCGGCGATTAAACTCAGTTGGCCGCTCCCACATGGGAACATGGGCAGCACCATGAATCAGCTGAAATTGGCTGCCCGCCAGCCGTTCATGCAGCGACTGCCCCAACGCCAAAGGGACAACAGTGTCATGCTCACCCCAGAGGATCAGGGTGGGCGCTTGGATTTGGGCCAGCCACGCTTCGCCGTGGCTTTTGAAGAGTTCGCGCCCGACGCGCAAGACAGGCACCACGCCGGTTCGCAAGGTATCCCAAAGCAAGACTCGTAATAGACTTAGATGAATCCGCTGAAAAGCCGCCATCATGCCCAGAGACTGTTGCCAATAGCCACGGCCAAAGGGCAAAATGGCGGCATTGACTAACACTAATCGCCCAACGCGGTTTGGCTGCTCAGCCGCAAGCTCCGCCACAATACGCCCACCCATGGAATGCCCAATCAAGTTGACCTGTTCAACCAGCCCGACCGCATCCAGCCAGCGCGCCAAATAATGCGCGGCTTGGGCTAGGACAAAGCGTGGGCGCAGCCGACGATTGCCAAATTCATGTAAATCCACGGCATAGACGCGGAAATGGGCGGCCAAAGCGGCCATATTCCGCCGCCACCAACGCGTTGAACTAGCCAGGCCGTGCACTAACACCAACGGCGGTCCTGCCCCAGCGGTTTGATAATGGACCCAGGCAGCTCCCACTTGAATATGCCGGTGCTCAATGGACACTGCTGCTATTTCGCGCATGGGATTCTCACCGTAGTTAGGCGCAAAATCTCTTGGAGCACCGCCGTCCGCTGTTCCATCCCAAGCGGGGCGTATTGATACATCTCCGTGAACCAGAAACCATCCACCGCCAAACGGACCAAAAGCGCCACGGCTGGTTCTAGCGGCGCGGCTTCGACCTGCTGCTGCCAAGCGTCGTAGCTCCGACGCATGATCGCGAGCACCGTTGGGTAGCGTTCACCCGCAGCAAAGAGGCTGGCAAAGAGGCTAGCCTTCTCGGGATCAGTGATCTCGGCAATGGAAGCCCTGGCATAGGCCCGTAGCCACCCCCCAGGGCCTTGTTCTTCGGTCTCGACCAACTGCTGCAAATCGCGGTTAAAGCGGTCGATATGATGTTGAAAGAGCGCTTCGACCAGCGCCAACTTGCTGGGGAAATGGTAGAGCAAGCCCCCTTTGCTCAGTTCTGCCTCGGCCGCGACGGCCTCTAGGGTGAGGCTGGTCAACCCATCACGGCGTAAGATCCGGCCACAGGCGGCGAAGATGCGTTCACGTGTCTCCGCCGCGCTTCGTCTAGCATTCATGTCACCTCTCACTTTCCGCTTTGCCCTTATTGCTTGATTGTACTATACCCTAGCCCGATCCACAGGAAGCCAGCATCAAAACCATTTGAACCGCGCCACCCACGAGTTGACAGCTAGGCCGGTGCGCCGTAGAATCGGATCCATTTACTGTACCAACCGGACGGTATAGTAACGATTCTTCATTGAGGGAATGATGAGCACTTCTACACAATTCGACACGATTATTATCGGCGGTGGGTCAGCTGGCTGTGTCTTGGCTAACCGCTTGAGCGCTGATCCAGGCCATCGTGTGCTGCTCTTGGAAGCTGGGCGGCCCGACTCGTGGTGGGATATTTTTATTCACATGCCCGCCGGGTTGACTACGCCCATTGGCAACAAGCACTATGATTGGTGCTATCAATCCGAGCCAGAGCCCTTTATGCACAATCGGCGGATTGCCCATGGCCGCGGCAAGATCTTAGGCGGCTCAAGCAGCATCAACGGGATGATCTTCCAGCGCGGGAATCCCCTCGACTATGAAAAGTGGGGTAGCTTGCCGGGGCTAGCGGATTGGGATTATGCCCACTGCTTGCCCTATTTCAAACGCATGGAAAATTGCTTGGCGGGCGGGGACGACTATCGGGGCGACGCTGGGCCGTTGGTATTGGAACGGGGGCCAGCCAGTAACCCGCTCTTTCAAGCTTTCTTTGCCGCGGTACAGCAGGCGGGCTACCCGCTCACGCGCGATGTCAACGGCGAGCAACAAGAAGGGTTTGGGACGTTTGATCGCAACATTCATCGGGGCCGCCGACTTAGTGCGGCGCGTGCCTATCTTCACCCGGTGCTAACACGCCCGAACTTGCAGGTGAAGACGCGCGTGCTGGTGACACGCATCCTCTTTGCTGGGCAGCGGGCAATCGGTGTTGAAATCCAAGCAGGCCGGGGGCGTACCCAAAAGCTCTTAGCCGGTCAGGTCATCTGCTGTGGCGGTGCGATCAATTCGCCACAACTTTTACAGCTCTCTGGCGTGGGCAATGCCGCCGAGCTAGAAGCGTTGGCGATTCCGGTTGTCCATGATCTGCCCGGGGTTGGCGAAAATCTACAAGATCACCTGGAAGTCTATATCCAACACGCTTGCACCAAGCCTGTTTCGATGTACCCAGCCCTGTTGTGGTACAACAAACCTTGGATCGGCTTTCAATGGCTCTTCTTCCGCCAAGGGCCAGCCGCGACCAATCACTTTGAAGCCGGTGGCTTTATCCGCAGCAACGAGGAAGTGGCCTATCCCAATCTCATGTTTCACTTTCTGCCGCTGGCCATTCGCTACGACGGAACTTCGCCCAGCGGCGGCCATGGCTACCAAGTGCATGTCGGGCCTATGTATTCGGACGCGCGCGGCACAGTCAAACTCAAATCCGCCGATCCGACGGCCCACCCCGCGCTCCGCTTCAATTATCTCTCGACCGCGCAAGATCGACGGGAATGGGTGGAGGCAATCCGCTGTGCGCGCCAGATCCTCCAGCAGCCCGCCTTCGCCGAATTTAATGGGGGAGAAATTTCACCTGGCCCAGCGGTACAAAGCGATGCAGAAATTCTCGATTGGGTCGCCCACGATGGCGAAACGGCCTACCACCCGTCGTGCAGTTGTAAGATGGGCACCGATCCCCTGGCCGTGGTTGACCCCGCGACGATGCAAGTGCATGGCCTGGAAGGGCTCTATGTGGTCGATGCCGCCGTCATGCCCACAGTTACGAATGGCAACATCTATGCCCCCACGATGATGCTCGCCGAGAAAGCCGCCGATCTGATCCTGGGCAATGCGCCGCTCGCCCCGCTAAGCCTCCCCTTTTACCGCCACGAACCGGCGCGCGTGCTGGCATAGAACGCACAGTTTTAGGACGCGGATAGACGCGGATTGGCGCGGATTCATACGTTATCCGCGCCAATCCGCGTCCTATGCGACTAGCCCCACCATCAATGCTGATGGCGACGGCGGAGGTATTCGGTACCCATGACGAGCAGGAGGGAAAAAATGCCAAGCACCAGGGCGGCGCTGTAGGCACCAATATATTGCCGGTCATCTAGGGCGCGGAAAATATAGAGAGTGGCCGTCTCTGTGCGCCCTTGGATCCCACCACCGATGACCAGTACGGCGCCGAACTCGCCCAACGCACGGGCAAAGGTCAACGTTACCCCATAGAGAAAGCCCCAACGCACGGCGGGTAAGGTCACATACCAAAAGGTCTGCCAGCCACTAGCACCGAGGGTGGCCGCGGCGCGCTCTTGTTGGACACCAAACGCTTCCAAGACAGGCATCAATTCCCGCGCCATAAAGGGCAAGGTGACAAAAAAGGTTGCCAAGATCATACCGGGCAGCGCAAAGGCCACCTTGATGTCCCAGGCCGTCAAGATAGGGGCAAGCAACCCATTGCGGCCAAAGAGGAGCAGGAGCATATAGCCGACAACGACAGGGGAAACCGCAAAGGGGGTGTCGATCAAGGCATTGAGCAATTTCCGCCCCGGAAAGCGATGGCGCACCAGGATCCAAGCGGTCGCTGTACCAAAAATGGCGTGGAAGCTGACCGTGAGCAGACTGATCAACAAGGTGCGCCAGAAAGCCGCCAGGACCTCGGGCTTGGTCAGCGCGGCCACGATTGGGCTCACCCCTTCGGCAAAGGCCCCAGTCACCAAGCGGCTCAGGGGTGCCAGGATCAAGATCCCCACATAGAGCATGACCAGGGTGATCAAGAGCCGCCGTCCCCAAGCACGACCGCGGTCAATCGGCTTGGTGTGCGCGGCCAAGGTACGCAAGGGTACGGTTGTGCCGGTCATGCCGACTCCTTTCGATTGCGGTTTTGTAACCAGTCTACCAGCAGCAACAGGCTAAAGGCTAGCCCCACCATCACAATCGAGATGGCGCTCGCGCCCAGGCGATTTTCCGATTCCACCTCACCCAGCACATAGACCGCCGCCGTTTGGGAACGCAGGGGAATATTGCCCGCCACGATGACAATGGCCCCAAATTCACCAATCGCCCGGGCAAAGCTGAGCAACGCGCCACTGCTTAATGGCACGAGCAGCGGCGGCAATACAATGCGCCGAAAGATGGTAAAGGCCCCGGCCCCCAGACTAGCCGCGGCATCTTCCTGTGTGCGATCCAGGCTGGCTAAGACCGGCTCCACCGCGCGCACGACAAAAGGGAAGGTCACAAAGAGCAGTGCCAAGATAATACCGGGCGGCGCAAAAATCACCTGCCAGCCCCATTGATTGCGTAACCACGCGCCCACCGCCTGCTGTGGCCCATAGAGCGCCACCAGCATCACCCCAGTGACCAAGGTTGGAATCGCCAGCGGGAGATCGACCACAGCATTGAGCAGGGCATGGCCGCGAAAGCTATAGCGCACCAAGACATAGGCCGTCATCGTGCCCATGATCGCATTGATCACCGTCATAACTGCCGCCGTCCATAGGGTGAGCATGAGGGCATGCCAAGCCACCGGCAAGGTGATCTGTCGCCAGAGTTCGTCGACCCCACCGCGCAGACCATCGCGCAAAATCACCAACAGCGGGATGACTAGCATGACAACCAAGTAGGTGATCGCAACGGTACGAATACTCCACGAGCCCCACGGCAAGCGCCGCGATGGTGGAGAGGATTTCCCTTCAGGCAGCGTCAAGGTCGTCATTCACTACTCCTCTATCCATGATACCGGTTTAATTAACCTTCATCAACTCTTCTCTGCTTATTGCGGCAGGGTCTGTACCTCAGCGACGGTCTTGGTAAAAATGCCGTCGGTATCGCCAAAGAAGGCCGGGGTTGCTGCCGCCCAGCCGCCAAAATAGTCGATCGTAAATTCGTCAGCCAGAGTTGGATATTGGGCAGCAGTCGCCGCCGCGACTTCTGGATCGACCGAGCGCAGCCCATATTGGGCAAAGATAGTCTGTGCTTCTTCGGTCAACAAGAACGCAACAAAGGCTTCGGCCACTTCCCGCGTGCCATGTTTGTCCACGTAGGTGTCCACGATGGCAATCGGATTCTCGATCAGGATCGAAGAGCGCGGCAGGACAAAGTCATAGTCCTGGCCACCTTTTTGGGCCACGAGCGCTTCGTTCTCATAGGTGATCGCCACATCGCCAACGCCTTGCTCAAAGTTGGTAATGCTTTCGCGGGCGCCCTTATCCATCACCGTCACATTCTTCAGGACGCTCAACAAAAAGGCTTGGGCCGCGGCATCATCAGCGGCGGGAACACCCTCGACAAAGCCCCGCTTGGCCGCGCCATAGAGCGACAAAATATTCCACATGGCACCACCACTGGTCTTCGGATTGGGGGTGAGCACTTCCAAGCCTGGCTGGGCGAGGTCATGCCAATCAGTAATGCCCTTGGGATTGCCCTTGCGCACCGCAAAGGCGACCACCGACGTGCTGACCATGCCCTTGGTGGGGCCGCTCTTCCAATCATGGGTGATCAGCCCTGCATCGACGATGCGGGTCACATCGGCTTCTAATGAGAGCGCCACCAAGTCGGCCTCAAAGCCCTCGACCACCGCCCGCGATTGGGCTCCTGAGCCAAGGTAGGATTCTTCAAAGGTGACCGTTTGCCCCGTCTTCTCTTGCCATTGGGCCTGAAAGATCGGGATCAATTCCGCATAGGCTTCCCGGGGGGTGGTATAGGCCCCCAGAGTGAGCGTGATCGCATTACTGCCATTCGTGGTAGCGGCAGGGTTGGCCCCCCCACACGCGGCGAGCAAACTCAGCACCAGCAATAATAGCCCGTAGCGGGTAGATTTCTTCAGCATGGGACTCTCCTTGTTCAAACAATCTCTTTGCGGGCAGGCGTGCGGCTGGGGATCGGGTTCCACGCTGCGGGGCCGCCACGCGTGGGCGTGCGCACCAGTAGGATCGGGCATGTTTTCAGCGTGCGAATCAGATGGCCGACCAAGCCGGTTAGCACAATCTTGCCATCGGCATCGGGCAGGGGTGCGCCGAGCACCAACAGATCGTGGCCGCCCTTTTTCAATTCATCGAGGATCACCTCGCGGGCGCGGCCAACACGTACCTGTTTGGTCGCGGGCACGCCCACGGTCTCTAGCGTTTGTACCCCTTGGCCCAAGAAGCGGTGGACGCGCTCGCGCGTCTCCGGCGTATCTTGGGCTTCGGTGAGCACGGTCAATACTTGGGCGGTGGCCCCTAAATGCCGGACCAAGCGCCCCGTAAAGAGCACATCTTCCTTCCCTGGCTCACCACTCGCCACACAGATCAGCGCCCGTTGCGGGGTGGGTTGCGAACAGGGCACCAATAACAGATGGTGCTCACCGGTCTGCAAAATTTGTTCGGCCAGGGCCACATTGTGGGGGCCACTCCCCAAGACCACGAGATCGGATGGATGCCGTTCTAGCTCTTCATGAATCGCTTCATCAGGCGGACGATTGCTCGCGCGCGTTTCGAGCGCGGCCGGGCCACTTCCCATCTGCTCTTTGGCTTCTTGCAGATGATTTTGCAAGGCCGCGCCAGCCAAGCCATAACCGAGGATGGTGACGCGGGCGTGTGCCAACTTGGCGATCTGGCTCGCTACCACCAAGGCCGCCAAGGCCGGTGCGCTGCCGTCGGTGGGCAAGAGAAAGCGCAAGCCAGGATGGGTCAAGGCGTGAATGCGGTTGATCCCCACCCAGACGCTTTGGCCGGGCAACAGCGGGAAACGGCTCACTTGATCCTGCGTGCGGGTTGCTTCGAGGTGAAGCACTTGGCTCCCATAGGCCACGGGCGGGGCAATAGCACGTACACCAGGAATGGGGGGCAAACTAAGACGCAACCGCTCAAAAGAACCTGCAAAAGTAATCTCTTCGACAACGCCCTGCCCTAACGGTTGACCGGCCAAAGCGTCAACGGCAGGAGCCAAGGTCACATCTTCGGGGCGAAACAGGACTTGGACCCGTTGGGCGGCATCGACCGCGCCCGGCTCGTGTTGCAGGGAGAAATGGTGGGGGCCAACCTGCACACCCGTGTGCGTGGCTTGTCCCACCCACAAATTAGCGGTCCCCAAAAAGGTGGCGACAAATTCGGTTTGGGGCTGTTGGTAAAGCACTTCGGGCAGGCCCACTTCGAGCAAGCGCCCAAAACTCATCACGCCCAACCGGTCGGCCAATTCAAAGGCTTCTTCTTGATCATGTGTCACTAGAATGGAGGTAACTTTGAGCTCGCGTTGAATCGCCTTGAGGGTACGGCGCAGTTCGATGCGAATCTTGGCATCCAAGGCCCCCAGGGGTTCGTCAAGCAACAAGACATCGGGCTTGTGCGCGAGAGCACGGGCCAAGGCAACCCGCTGTTGCTGCCCCCCAGAAATCTGCCGCGGCATGCGGCCACCCAACCCCGCTAACCCCACCAGCTCCAGCAATTCGTCGCGCCGCTTGCGCCGTTGAGCCGCTGGTACGCTGCGCACACGCAACCCAAACTCAATGTTATCAGCCACCGTCATGTGCTGAAAGAGCGCATAGTTTTGGAAGACATAGCCAACATTGCGTTCTTGGGTTGGCAGGTTGGTGACATCGCGCCCGTGCAACAAAATTCGCCCTTCTTCAATGGCCGTCAACCCCGCGATCATGCTGAGAACGGTCGTCTTACCGCTACCACTCGAGCCCAGTAACACAAAGAACTCACCATCGGCAATTTCTAAAGAAACATCATTGACCACCGGATGGCCGTCATAGCGTTTCGTCAGTTGTTCGAGAATAATCGACATATCTGTCCCTCTGTTGCGTCATTCAGCGGATAGCGGTTACAGCGATAATCGCTCACACGATCACCGATCAATGCCAGCACAGGCTACTCAATCGCGGTAACGAGGCCGGTAACAAGCGGGTAACAAAGTGGTAACAAGGCATCCCTGACAGGTTTTCCAAACCTGTCAGGGATTGGGGGCAGACCAACCTTGGGGTGTCAGTCCTCCGCAACGCAACAAGGCAAAGTAGCGCAGGTGTGGTATGATATGCTGATATTCAGCATCGATTTCTAGACCGGAAGCGGCCAAGCTATTAGGAACGCGTTCCAGGCTGCTTGCAGCCCCCCCACGGCTCGCCGTTCGCCAAAGCGTAGGAGCCCTATGCGTATTTCACTTTTTATTACCTGTTTTAATGACACTCTTTTTCCCCAGGCAGGACGGGCAACCGTGCAACTTTTGGAGCGCCTGGGCCATACGGTCGAATTTCGCCGCGAGCAGACCTGCTGTGGGCAAATGCATTTCAACACAGGCTATCAACGGGAAGCGATTCCGTTGGTCGAACGCTTTGTACGCGTCTTTGATGATGCCGAGGTGATCGTTGCCCCCTCGGCTTCGTGTGTGGGCATGGTGCGCGACTTCTACCCCATGGCCGCGGAACTAGCCGCCGATCCAGCGCTCACGACGGCTGTTGCAACCTTGCGCCCCCGCGTCTTTGAGTTAACCGAGTTCTTGGTCAATTATCTACAGTTGGAAGATGTGGGAGCCTATTTTCCCCATCGCGTTACCTACCATCCCACCTGCCATTCGTTACGGGTGTTGCGCGTGGGGGACGCCCCCTTGCGCCTGTTACGCGCCGTGCGCGGCCTGGACCTCGTGACCTTGCCCGATGCGGAACAATGTTGCGGCTTTGGTGGCACCTTTGCCGTAAAAAATGCCGATACTTCTATGGCTATGCTGGGTGATAAGTTGCGCGCCGTACGCGAAACCCGCGCCGAAGTCTGTGTGGCCGCGGACAACTCTTGTCTGATGCATATTGGCGGCGCGCTACATCGGCAACGCGCTGGCGTGCGTACCATGCACATTGCCGAGATTCTGGCTACAACCGAGGGGGATGCATGAACCGAGCCAAGGAAAAACCAACCTCTGTCTTGATCGAATTGGAGCCCAAGTTTGAACGCAACGCGCCCATTGCGCTGGCCAATACCCAACTGCGGCGCAACATGGGCAAAGCGACCCAAACCATCCGGGGCAAACGGGCCAATGTGGTGGGTGAAATGCCCGATTGGGAAGAGCTACGCGAAGCAGGGCGGGCGATCAAGGCCCATACGCTACAGCACCTGGATCACTACTTGCTTCAAGTAGAAGCCGCGGTCCAAAAAGCAGGCGGCCATGTCCATTGGGCCCAAGATGCCGCCGAGGCCAACCAGATCATTACCCGTTTGGTACAAGCCCATCAGGCCCAAGAAGTGATCAAGATCAAATCGCTGACTACCGACGAAATTAAGCTCAATGCTGCGCTGGACAAGGCCGGGATTACCGCCTTTGAAACGGACTTGGCCGAGTTGATCATTCAACTGGCCGGGGAGCACTCATCCCACATTTTGGTACCAGCCATTCACAAAAACCGCGCCGAGATCCGCGAACTCTTTCGACGCAAGCTCGGGGTCCAAGAGCTTTCGGATCAGCCCAAAGATCTAGCCGCGGCCGCGCGTGCGCACCTTCGCCGCAAATTTCTGTCAACCCCTGTGGCAATCAGCGGTGCCAACTTTGCCGTCGCTGAAACGGGCACGGTCTGTATTGTCGAAAGCGAAGGCAATGGGCGCATGTGTTTGACCTTGCCCAAAGTCTTGATCTCTGTGATGGGCATTGAAAAACTTGTCCCGACCTTCCAGGATCTGGAAGTGTTTCTCCAACTGCTGCCCCGCTCCTCGACTGGTGAACGAATGAATCCCTACACCTCGCTCTGGAGCGGTGTTACGCCTGGTGATGGCCCCCAGGAGTTTCATCTCGTCTTGCTCGACAATGGGCGCAGCAATGTCCTGGCCGACGAGATTGGCCGTCAGACCCTCAACTGTATTCGCTGCTCGGCCTGTCTTAACATCTGTCCCGTCTATGAGCGCACGGGCGGTCATGCCTATGGTTCGGTCTACCCGGGGCCGATCGGCGCGATTCTGACGCCGCAATTGGTTGGGGTAGAACACGCAAATTCGTTGCCCTATGCCTCGTCGCTCTGTGGGGCGTGCTATGATGTCTGCCCGGTGAAGATCAACATCCCCGAAGTGCTTGTCCATCTACGGGGCGAAGCGGTTCGCCAGAAGCAAGATGAAGGCGGCGTGAAAGCGGCGCTTGATCCCGAAAATGTGGCCTTTAAGACGTTAGCCAAAATTTTTACCAATCGCGTCGCCTATGAACAGGCACAGAAGTTGGGGAAAGTGGGGCAATGGCCCTTGGAACAAGCTGGTTACATCACCTGGCTACCGGGCATTTTGAGCGGATGGACGGCAACCCGCGATATGCCGGCCCTCCCCCAACAGACATTCCGCGAATGGTGGGAGGCACGCGAAAAAGCATGAGTACTACCAAAGCGCGCATGCTTGCGCGCATTCAGACCGCCTTACAACAGCAGGAGCGTCCAGACGCGCCGTCATCAACCGCGAGCCGCGACTATGCCGCCCTGCCCCGCCCCTACCGGTCACACGATCTATCCCCGCGTGAAGAGATTATCACGCGCTTTATTGAGCGGGTCACCGAATATAAGGCCCATGTCCAACGCGTGACCGCCACAACCTTGGCCCCGGCTATTGCCGCGGCGTTGGGGGCACGTGGCATCCAGCGGCTAGTTGTCCCGGCGGATCTACCCGCGGCGTGGCTCCCCACCGAGCTTACCCTGCTGCGCGACGCCGGTGATCTCACCTATGAAACGCTCGATAGCAGCCAAGGCGTGCTCACTGGCTGTGCATTGGGCATTGCGCAGACCGGCACCATCGTGCTCGATCATGGTGCGCAACAGGGGCGGCGCGCCATTTCCCTGGTGCCTGATTATCATCTTTGTATCGTACAGGTGACACAAATTGTGGGCTTTGTTCCCGAGGCCATTCAACAGCTCGACCGCGCCGTCCGCAACGGACAACCCTTGACCTTTATTTCGGGTCCTTCGGCAACTTCTGATATTGAATTGAATCGGGTAGAAGGGGTGCATGGCCCCCGCACGTTAGAGGTGCTCGTCATTGAAGATCAGCTAGAGAAGATCAGCTAGAGAAGATCAGCTAGAGGGTAGCCCTTGGTTACACCGCCTTGCGTACCCAAACAGGACACAGAGCGGTGTAACCAATAGCCACGTCTTGCTTGCTGAAACAATCAAACCGGAGAGAAAAAGCTATACTCAGGTAAAAGCAGCGGAATCAAGGGGCGCTAGTTGGCGCCGATGGCAACCAGGGGCGGCACATAGCCAAACAGTGCCAGCGATGCTTTTTGCCGCACAGAACGGATGAGGTTCTGCGTGGCGCTTTGCAGACGCGGTTGAGCAAGTTCATCAAAGTGTACTTGACGGTCGTGTAACTGGACTTGACGTTCTAACAAAAAGAGCGCATCGAGAACGGCATTGGCACCAAGCCCAGCCAGCACGGCTTGCAGCGAGTAGTCAACCGCCGGAAAATCTAACGCAGAAGCACTCAGGACAATCGGGAGAATGATCTTACCCCGGAAGGCATCGGCAGAGAGCAGATCCAAAAAAGCCTTCAAACCCCCATTGTAGGTCGTCTTGCAGACCGAAGCAGCGATGACCACGCCATCGGCTTCTTCGATCAGACTTTTGCTCTGCCGCACTGGTGTGCTATAGATGCGTCCCAACGATAAATCTGTAGCAGGTAGTTGGCGGATGGCAATGTTCTCTGGGGTGATCGCCGCCGCCGCTAGTGTTTTATGCACATGCGCCAGGACAGCACCAGCCCGTGAGACTGGCGAGGTACAGCCCGTAATGGTAACGACTTTTGGCATAGGGTGCTCCTCTCTCGAACCGTTTGCTACGATTGCCTATGCCCTTTACTTTACTAAGGGAAAGTAACAAGCCCCGTTATGGGAAAGTCACAAACGTGTAACAAGGAGCATAGGGACGCGGATTTGCGCGGATAAACGCGGAGCACAAATCCGCGTCCCCATCCCGCTGTTACTCATTCACGGCTTGTATATTGACCAGGGTATAGCCCACATTCGGAATCGTTTCGATCAGATCGGCTTGGCCCATGTTGGTCTCGATTTTTGTGCGCAGCCGATAGACCAATTGCTTTAACATCGTCCGGTCCCCGCCATCAGCACCCCACACTGCAGTAATGAGCTGATCACTCGTGAGCACCTGCCCCACATTGAGCATGAGCATTTCGAGCAGGCGCACTTCCAGCTGGGTAAGACGAATTGCCGCTTCACCGGGGCGCTGCACCTCGTTGCGGCTGCGATCCAACGTCAGCGTCGCCGCCGTCAAGACACTGGGCGTCTCTACCACACCAGCGCGGCGCAACACCGCGCGGACACGCGCCACCAATTGGCTGGGGCTAAAGGGCTTGACAATATAGTCGTCGGCCCCCAGTTCCAACCCTTTGACCACCGCTTCGTCGCCCCCTCGTACACTGAGCATGATGATCGGCGTCTTATCCACCAAGCGTACCCGACGACAGACATCCAGGCCATCTAGCTTGGGCAAATTCAGATCCAGAATCAACAAGTCTGGGCGCTGTTGCTCCCAGGTGGACAACGCGGCCAACCCATCATAGGCCGTCAGAATACCAAACCCAGCCCGCCGCAATGTAAACGCGATCACATCGGACAAGGACAGATCATCTTCCACAATTAAAATTTTCATTCATCCCCTTCTCCAGTTCCCAGTTCCCAGTCTCCAATCCCCAGTCTCCAATCTCCAGTCTTTACGCACCCCGCTCCTCCCCTTCTGGATTGACCATCGGCAGCTCCACCCAAAAGACCGAACCGCCACCTGCGCGGTCATCGACACCAACTTGGCCGCCATGCGCTTCGATCGTTGTTTTCACCACATAAAGCCCCAACCCAATGCCATATTCTTCGCTGTCTTGGGCTTCCAGGCGCACAAAACGCCGAAAGAGATTCAGCCGTTCTAGGGGTGGAATGCCAGGGCCACGATCCGCCACGGTCAGGCGCAGCAACGCGGATTCTTCGGCAAGGGTCAGCTCAATGGGGCCGCCAATGGGGCTATATTTGCTGGCATTGACCAACAAGTTAACCAAGACCTGGGTCAACCGGCCTTTGTCGGCCTGGATCTCGCGCGAGACCACACTATCGAGGAGCACTTCATCAGCGATAATACTCAGGTGCTGCCGCCGCCGATCCAACAGCGGCTGGACCAAGCGCACGCCATCCTCCACCACATGATAGAGCGCGACGGGCCGCTTGCGAATCACAAAATGACCGGCTTCAATGCTACTGCTCTGTAGCAAATTATCGATAAGGTTTTGCAAGCTCAAGAGACTCAAATGGGCTGGCTTGAGAACCTCGCGAATCTCATCCACCGAATAGTCTTCGGTGCTGTCAAGCAGCAGTTCCAATGACGCATTGAGCGTGCTAATGGGGGTCTTGAACTCGTGGGAAATATTCGCCAAGAAATAGGAGCGCAGGTTGCGCAAGGCTTCTTCGTGGGTGACATCCCGCAAAACCAGCGCGACTTGGGCTGTCTTCGCATGGGGCGGGGCCAAGCGCGCGCCGGTCACGGCGAGGGTCATGGCCCGTCCGGCGCGGGTACAGGTTGGCAGCAGGCGCTTGCCACCGGGCTGCGGGATCCGTTGCCAAAAAGGTTCACCGGTTGCGTCCGCGGGGGGCAGGAGTTTATCAATCGACTCGCCCATGGCTTCTGCGCTTGTCCAGCCCAACAAGCTCTCCGCGCCTTGGCTCAAAAAGGTAATCCGCCCTTTGGGATCAAAGGTCACCACCCCTTCGACAATCGACTGAATCAGATTGTTGAGCCAGTCGCGCGCCTGGGCGCGTTCATCCAGCGCGCGCAACATGCTGGCCTGACTTTTGATCAAAGCGGTCGATAAGGTTGCCACTTCGCCAGGGGTGGCAAAGGCCGGAATGGGCGCGACAAAATCCCCACTACTCATGCGCTCGGCAACTTGGGTCAGGGCCAGCAATGGCTCGGTTAAGCGGCGCACATACCACGTCGCTAGAGCAACGCCCAACAGCGTTACCAGCCCCGTGCTAATGATCAGAATCAAGAGCGCACGCCGCTCGGTAGCCAGCAATTCAGCGACCGGCAACGCGACCTCTAGATAGAAAGGCACATCGGCAGCCGCGCTAACCAGGGGCAGGCGCGCGACATAATAGGGCTGGTCGGCCAATGTAAGTGCGAGCGCTGACGTTGGAACAACCAAGTTTTCCCCAGCGGTAACGGGCGGCGGGGCCGTCACCATGCTGCTGGTGAGCCGTTCTCCCGTTGGCAGGAGCACGGTTTGTTCCATGCCTGTGCTGGCGCGCAGCTGTGCCAGAAAGGATTGATCCAGCCAGATCCCCACCGTTGCCAGGCCCAGTAAGGTTGCGCTGGTACTATCCTCAACTGGTTGACTCACCATAAGCGCTGGCTGATTGGCGATGAGCGTAAAGTGGGGTGGGGCAATCGCGGGGCAGCGATCCAGCCGTTCCGTTCCGGCGAGGCGTTCACCGGTCGGGGTACAAAAAAGCAGCAGATCGACTTTGCTTTGGACTTTGAACGCCCTGACAAAGGGCTGCAACTCGGCTAGATCATTCGTTTGGACCAAACGACGCAAGGTAGGGCGTTCGGCAAAGATAGTCGCTAGATCACGGAGACGATTTTGCTCGGCCACCAAGAGCGAAGCGGTCGCCTGCCGCGCGTTTTCGACGTTGCCCCAGGCTTGGCGTTCTAACTGGTTGCGGGTAATCCAATAGGCCGGTACGCCCGCACTGATGGTACTGGCTAAGATTAGAATCACAAAACCGGCGATTAAATAGGTTGAAAAGTGCTGACGCTGCACAACCATCTCCCTGCTTTCCCAAAGCAAGCCGGTCCGCCGCATGACAGACCGGTATCTAACCAAGCGAGCATCCGCGATGAATGAACATACAGAAATTAAATCGGCCAGCGCGTCGACCGCGTCCGTGACCCGGCTGGGGCCTTTGCGCAAATGCCATTGATCAGCTTGATACAAAGCCGACACTATAGGAGTAAATCTACTGTTCGTGTGCAATTGCGTCAAATTCCCTGCTCAGCCGCACGCAGCCGCCACTACACCTATAGGCATTCGCTTCCTTTCCTTTGCCAAACGCGCTGTTACCACTTTGTTACCTGTCGATGACCACACTGTTATAGAAATGATAGGCGGCAAACCCAGAGCTGCCAAGTTTGAAAAACCTGACAGCGTCTTTCGTTGACGGTTGTGGGGAATACAGAGGCAGCGCTGGATGTCAACGACAATGCCAACCACTCATCAGGTTGAGGACAACACAGCTCACCACTTTGCCACGGTAAACAGCAAGTCTGAATAGCAAAAGGGTTTGGACCGATTCGTGTCCAAACCCTTTTGTTCCGCTATGCTAAACTCTTTGTAGCACTTTTTGTAATAGCTAGTTACTGTTCTACAACCCAAACTTATGGTGAAATAACGCCATGGGAAAATCCTCCGCTAGTAACGTAGATTTTAAGTTGTAAGCACAGTGTAAAGTTGTTTTTCCACCTTTGCTGGTATGCTATAGATGGACACTAGCTTACATGACGATAGAGAAGAAGAGAATCATGGACGCTCTAACCATTTTGTTCTTGTTGATTGCGCTAGCCGCGGTTTCCTTGCCTTTAACGGCAGCGGATCTCTAGCAGACGAAGCAGTGCGCGTTTCCAATATCCTCATTCATCATCAACGCGTAACCAGATTGACGCGCCCACGCGTGGCCGTCAATTGAGCTAGCGGCGACCAAACGTATCCGCATATCAACCAGAAAATGTATCTTTCGATGATTGTTGGCTAAGCCAGTTGAGCGTTATCCGCTATGTAGGCGGTCTGGCCACGCTGTGATCTACCGCACAGGATTGGCGTGACTACCGACACCATATATCCAATGAATACCTGCTAGAATAAATGAAATTCAGGTAACTTGCCATTTCATGAAGGTGTCCAATGTCTAAGCGTCATTTGCTCCTACTTAGCCTCAGTCTATTTATACTCATTAGTTATCTCATTCCGCTACCGCCCGCCATTGCACAGCCCGATCCAGCAGCGAATGCCGCGACCTATGGCAAGAAAATGGTCTACACCCCCGGCCAAACCCTCCAATTTCCAGACTTTGACCTGACCTATTTGGGCGTGCGCCATGAACAATCGGCGCTTTTTCCCCACGGCTTTGCTTTTCATGATTTTCAAGTAGAGCGCACGAGCCAGCGCTTTACCATTACTTGGAGCAGCGGCACCGGCGACATTGGCCCCACCTTCTTTGCTATCAATGGCCGTACCTACCGGTTAGAGCTCGTCTATTCCGCCCAATTGGCATGGCTCGCAAACAACGAACTGGTAATCTGGCAAGAAGCCGCCGGTATGACCATTCCTATTCTGCCGATTCGTTAGCCCCGCACCGACCAACACGCAAACACACGCGCACAGCGTTCATGGGAGTAGACCAGTGGACGGTGTTTTGTATGCCCGAAAAGTTAGGGCGTTCGCTGCTTTTCTAGTATGCTAGAGATGCGCGTGTCTGAGTGGCGACAGCGGCAATGACGAATCGCCACGAATGACTGACGCGGGTCCAAGGATGATTGCAGGAGGAATTCGTGAGTGACAATCTGGAGACGGCCAAGCGCTACTTACAGGCATTGGAGACAAATGCCGATCGAGAGACCTTGGCACAATTTTTCGATCTAGCCGTGATCCAAGAGGAGTTTCCCAATCGGCTCAATCCACAGGGCGGACGGAGCGACTATGCGACAATCTTAGAGCGGGCTGAGCGGGGAAAACAGCTCTTGGTGGCGCAGCACTATGCGATTGAAAATAGCCTGGAGAGTGGCAACGTTGTTGTGCTCGAGGTCATTTGGACGGCAACCCTGGCGGTTCGCGCCCCAACGCTGCCAGCCGATGGACAAATGCGTGCCCACTTTGCGCTCTTTTTAGAATTTCACAACGGCAAAATTATGGCCCAACGGAACTATGACTGTTTCGATCCCTGGTGATGCAGGTGCTAGGATAACGCTTGGCTAGCACCATAGGGCCTGGAACGTGAGCACGTTCCAGGCCCTATGGTGTTAGCTTCACCGCAGTTACGCACTTGGACAAGAGCTGGGACGCGGTCAGCTCTACCGCTTTTTAGTGATCATCGTCTTCGTCATCTAGAACCAGCGTAGGCAGGGTCGCAAGCTGTGGTGCGCGATTATCGGCTGTGCCGCCCATGGCTCCCATCGCACCCATGGCTCCCATCGCACCGCCGCCCATCATACCAGCAGCGTTGGCGGGCGTGGTAAAGGCGGCAATCCCGGTGCTGATCAAATTCTGATCTTGGTTGCCACAGCCACCCGTTTTGTCACGCCGGATGTGCGACTCCATCACATTGATCAACCCCTTGTACGCGTAGGGGTCTTCCCCAGCCACCAACACAATATCCCGATGATCGGCACGGCCCGCAGGTTCACCGGCGCGGTGGGCCATCCAAGGCAGCAAGGATTCGGCGCTCATATAGTGGTTGACCAACGCCCGGCGCTGTCCTTGTTTGGCATAGTTAGGCAGCGACCGGTGCAGGAGATAGCCATTAAAAAAGACCAGCGAACCAGCCTTGACTTCGACAGGGATGGCGTCTTCATCCTTATAGGGAAATTGGAAAGCTTCCTCGGTACAATCAAAGCGCTGATCCTGCTGATAGTGCGTGGGCCAGATCACCCCGCGCTTATGCGAGCCAGGAATGACCCACAAACAACCGTTTTCGACGGTCGCATCGTCGAGGGCAATCCAGCCGCCCGTCAGGGAACGATCCCGCGTGGGGATAAAATATTCATCTTGGTGCCATGCTTGGCCTGGTTTGCCCGCCGATTTGATAAAGAGCATCGACTGCATGCATTTGACATTAGGGCCAATGACGCTCGTCAACACATCGACCAACCGGGGGTGCCCAACATAGTTATACATGGTTTCCGAGATCTTATGGGGAAAGTGAATACAGACATAGCGGCTCAAAACCTCTTGCTCACTATAGCCCTCTGCCGGGAGCAGACCACGCACCTCGCCTTCTTCCCCACGGCAGATACGCGTTGTATCGCGGCGTAATTCTTCTACTTCATCAGCAGTCAACGCATTTTCATAGACATAGTAGCCATTTTCTTCATAGAAAGCGGCACAGGCAGCCCGATCAAAACTCATGAGACTCTCCCTCATCAATCACAATATCGCGCACCGAGAAACCTGACAGGTTTGGCAGCACGCAAGTTCTACAGCCAACAATCCAGTGACTTCTTCTTGGTATGAATGCGGCCGATCCTATCATACGGGCGCGGCGTTTGACAATAGCTACAAATGACACAATAATATCTGAAATGATCATGAGCCGGGCGCGCCGCATGGCTTAACCAGGGCCTTTCAGGAGAAGCTACAGTGATTGTGCCAACCAGTATTACCTATGGGGAGATCATCTATCCCCCTGGCGGGGCCTTTGGGCCGCGGCGTCAGCACCCCTACCAACTCGTCTTTGTCTATCGTGGCAGCATGACGGCCTGGCTCAATGGGGTCCCGATCCAAGCTGGGGCTCATACTACGACCATGGTGCTCCCCGCGCCCGAAGCGCGCTTTGAATTTGCCAAACAGGGCGAGACACACCATGCCTGGGTTCATATTTTTTTGCCCGAATTGGCACGACCGATCAAGGAACGCCTAAAACGCCTGGCACCGGTTATTCCCCTGTCGCCCCTCATGGATGAATTAATGCAAAGCCTGCTTCGGCTCCGCACCGCAACGCTGCCCACACTGGACGAAGTGATCAAAGCAATCGCCCTTCAGATGTTTTGGCTCTATATTGGCGAAGCCGAGCAATATTCCACCCAAGATGCCTACAAAATGCGCTCGCCCCTGGTCGAGCAAGCGCAGCACTACATCAATGTCCATCTCCACGAAGCCATCACATTAGAGCAGATTGCCACCGCGGTTGCCATTAGCCCAGCCCATTTGATTCGCCTCTTCCGCCAACAAAGCGGCCAGACACCGCTGGCTTATGTATGGCAGCAACGAGTCAACATGGGGATCGAGTTGTTAGCGCAAACCGGCCTCACCGTTGAACAGATCGCGCACCACTGTGGCTTTAAGACCAGCTACCATTTTTCACGGCGGGTCAAAGAGGCCACCGGCTTCACACCGACCCAAATCCGCCAACAAGGCTAGAACGGCAGCAGCCGGCCCGCCTTCCTATCTCCCGCGCCTCTCCCTCAATAGGGGAAAGGGGGTGGATCAAAGGTTAGCGTTGCCAAGAGTGCCTCGACAGCCGCTTGGACATCGGCATAGGTCTGCAGATCGCTCGTCTCAACGGCGATCCGATAGCCGCGCTGCCCAACCACAGCAAAGAGATAGGTTGTCCACACCGGATCACAAGGCAAGTCAGGGAAGAGCACGGCGGCATGACCAGCCAGTTCAAAGGGTTGCCCTGGCGTCGCGATGCTGGCTGGGCATTCGCTATAGGCATCAATAAAGTGTTGAAGCACCGTTCTGTCGGCCAGATCGAACCAACTGATCGATAGCACGTAGCGTGGGGCAAAGCCGATCAAGGCCACCGTATTGGCCGCCTCAGCACCAGGCAAGGCCACATGCGGGCGGATATTGCGCACGAGCGTCATCGCTGGCGGATATTGCAAGTGGAAACCGCCCTCGGCGCTGGCATAGGTGAACATAGCGGGGCTTGCCTCTTCAGCCGCAGCGGGCGCTTCCGGCGGGATCACCCGCTCACGCAGTTGCTCGGCGAGCAGGGCAATCGCCTGTTGATCCGCTAGAGTAGCCACCTGGCTACCCGCGCCCACAAAACGTAAGTCACCCACGGTTGCTGGCCCTTCCATGAGCGCGACCTCTGCCGCGGAAAAGGCTTGCAGCGTATCAACCCAGGTATAGAGAAGCGCCAACTGATGCACCATCAAGCGCACGCGTCCCAGCGGCTCTGGCGGCGCGGCTTGGCAGCGCGTAAGCTCGGCATCCCCCGTGCGATAGAGAATGACATCGACACAGGCAGCCGGATCACCTCCGCTACGTTGCCACGCCAAAACCAAACCGCGGCTAGCATCGGCATCGCCAGCCTGCGCTTCTTGGAAGACCAGACGCGCCCACTCAGCGATCATCCGCTGCTCGTTGGCGGTCGCGAGATGGGGTCCATTGCCCACAAAATCGACGGAACCAGCAGGCGTTTCGCCGCCAAAAGCCCGGTAGTAACCGGCCAGCCAGTTGATATCGGGCTGGCGCGTCGGCAAGCCATAGGGTACGCCCAATAGGGGTGTGCCACATAGGCCAAAGGCAACACCCTCCGTACCCGCCTCGATCGTCTGGCAGCCGTTTTCGTCGCGCTGGGTCCACGTCAACACACGAGTCCCAATCGCGAGCGGGGGTGTCGCCACCAAGCGGAAGGAACGCCCATTCTGATTGGTGTGATAGAGATATTCCTGCCCGGCCACAAGCAGTGGCACCCGATAGCCAGTTGTGGGGATCGGGGCACAGATCTCTTCGGCGCGCGGCGCGCCCAGGCAGCTATCCGGCCAACGCTCCGCACTGACATTCCCCAATTCAACAGCGGTTGGTGCCAGCCGCAATTGTTGCACCAATTGGGCGTGTACATTGCGGACAGCTGGGTTTTCCTCAGGGGTAGCGGCAGAGTAGAGCAGTGGCGTACAAGCCGTCAGGCCAAGCACGGCCAAGAGCAAGAGCCACACCTGCACTCGGTTTATTGGGATCAGGGTTTGTGCCATCGTATTTTTATTTCTCATCTATACTGGTAGGAGTTAGCTACTTGGACAAGACCTGACAGGTTTTCCAAACCTGCCAGGTCGCTGGTCATGCCAGTCAACTGCGTAACTTCTAGCTGGATTACACGGCCACGCGCCATTCATACTGTGCTGTAGTACACAGCTAGCCGTGCTCGCCAACACAGCCACAACGCAATGACAGCCTTATTCTTTTGTAAAGCAAAGCGATTGTACGTCAGATCAGGCTGAGACTCCAACCTGTTTGCTCGCTTCTCGCGTCTATCGGCGGTCACTTGTGTTCCGGGCGTGGAAAAAGTCGGGCATTTCTCGGACGCCCATCGGACAGTACTTTGTTATGCTGGTACCAAGTCCGCTTGCGAACTGCACATGGCTTTTCCTGAATCAATGGGCAAAAAAGCCACTTGTTATTCTCAGGTGTTCTATTATACTGGTGCTTTGGGCCGCGGCTGCACCTAGCCGATGAGCAAGCGCGCGTTGCCTAGCCTCGCCTCGCCAATCCGGCCCATATCAGGCTAGATCGTTCTATATTTTATACTCGGAAAGTAAGAAAGTAAGTAAGTTGTTTATGCAGACAAGCAGTGTACAGTATTACCAAGAAGTTCGCCCTACCACCACAGAATTACTCCTCACGGTCGGCAAGTTGCGCTATCGTTGGCTTGAACAGGCCCTCCGCATTCCAGATACGGAGCGTAGTCGCGCCGATGGCCGCACCCATGGCATCGCTATCAGTGCCACCGGCAAGATCATTGTGTTTCATCAAGCCGACCCGGCTGTGCTGATCTTTAATCAGGAGGGGTTGTTAGAAGATGCCTGGGGCGATGCATTTCCGGGCGCGCATGGGCTCACCGTAGTGCAAGAAAGCAATGAAGAGTTTCTTTGGCTAGCCGACTCCAAAACCGGCCAAGTGGTCAAAACAACCCTGCAAGGGCGCACCGTGCTCACCATCGAGCGGCCACCACTAGCCATCTATGCAACGCGCAAATATGCGCCCACTTGGGTCGCCGTGCATGAAGAACGGCATGGTGGCAATGGCGACATTTGGGTCACTGACGGCTATGGCAGCAGCATGATCCACAGCTATGATCAACAGGGTACCTATCTGGGCAGTATCGACGGCACCGAAGGAGCGGCAGGGGCCTTTGCCTGTCCCCACAGCATCTTCATCGACACCCGCAAGCCCGAGGCCGAACTCTATATCGCCGACCGCGGCAACCGCCGGGTACAAGTCTATGACCTCGAAGGCAACTACAAGCGCGTCTTTGGCACCGACTTTCTCACCAGCCCTTGCGCCTTTGCCATCAGTGGCGAGCAGTTGATTATTCCTGAACTGCGGGCGCGGATTGCGCTACTCGACGGCGCCGATCAGTTGATCGGCTATCTGGGCGATAACGAAAGTGTCTGCGATCTGCAAGGCTGGCCCAACCATCCCGCCGCGCTCATCGAGGCCGGTAAATTTAACAGCCCCCATGGCATCGCGGCGGATGCACAGGGCAACATTTATGTAGTCGAATGGATCATCGGTGGCCGCATCACCAAGCTCGAAAAGGTGGCGGGCGACTAAGCATTCTCGCGATGACCGGTTCACACCTGACAGGTTTTAAAAACCTGTCAGGTGTTTTGACAGATGTAAGCCCATCGAAAGTTACCAGTAAGGAAAGCTATGGTACAATCAGCCTATCAATATTCTTACTAACACTGTTCTAGAATGCTATGTTGCAAATCTATTTGTTTGGCCCACTCCGCCTGCGATACGATGATCAACCATGTAAGTTTGCAGCGCTGCCCAAAACCTTGCCCCTTTTTGCCTATCTCTTATTAAATCGCGCCAAGCCCATCCCACGCACCCATCTCGCCTTTATCCACTGGCCCGATGTACCCGAGGCTGAGGCACGCAGCAACCTTCGCCGCCACCTCTACGAATTGCGCCGCGTCCTGCCCACGGCACCAGCAGAATCCCCTTGGCTGCTTATCGACAATCAGAGTGTCCAGTGGAATCCGGCGGCGGCTTTCTGGTGCGATGTAGTTGCTTTTGAAGAGGCACTGACCACGGGCAGCGATCTAACCGCCGCCCTCTCCCTCTACACCGGCGATCTCCTCCCAGAACTCTATGAGGATTGGGTCTTTAGCCGCCGCGAAGAGCTGCGCAACAACTTTTTGGATCAGCTCCAGCAAGGGATGAGCAGCGCCCACCGCGCCAACGAACTCGCCACGGCCATTCGCTATGCGCAGCAGATCTTACAGCATGAGCCCCTGCGCGAAGATGTCCTGCGCGATCTGATGACACTGCGCCACGCAAGTGGGGATCGCGCGGGCGCGCTCCAAGAATATCAGCGCTTTACCCAACGCTTGCGCGCCGAGCTGGAAACAGCCCCGATGATCGAAACCAGCGCGCTCTACGATCACATTGCTCGCCAAGTCGCCAGCAACGGCCCGGTTCCAACCCCAGTTCCAAGCCCAGTGGCAACGTCCCAACCCGCGCCGGTTCCTTCCCCACCGCCAGCCGAAGTCAACGGACCGAGCAACTTACCCGCCCAACTGACCAGCTTTATTGGCCGCGAAGCCGAAGTAGCCAGCGTACATAGCCTCGTCACGCAGCGGGCGGGCGGTGTCGGGAAGATCCGGTTACTGACGCTCACCGGCCCCGGTGGCAGCGGCAAAACCCGTTTAGCGCTTGAAGTAGGCGCACGGCTCGCCAATAGCCAACCCGCGCCCTTTGCCCACGGCATCTACGCGGTGCTCCTCGCCGCGGTGACCGATCCGACCTTGGTGCTGCCGACCATTGCCAGTACGCTTGGCGTCAAAGAGCAAGGGAGCGTTCCCCTCGCCCAAGCGCTCGCCAACTGGCTGCGCGACAAAGAGCTTTTATTGATTCTGGACAACTTTGAACAAGTCACCGCGGCGGCTTCGCGCTTAGCCGATCTGCTGCTCACCGCGCCGCGGCTAACGCTCTTGGTCACCAGCCGCAAACTCTTGTCGATCTATGGCGAACATGAATTTCCTGTCCTCCCGTTAGCTTTGCCCGAGCCCGAGGATTGGCGTCGCCCCGAAAGTTTGGCCCATTCCGCGGCCATCAATCTCTTTGTCACACGCAGCCGGGCCGTTAACCCCATCTTTACCCTAACGCGTGACAACGGTCCAGCCATTGCAGAGATTTGTACACGCTTGGATGGGTTGCCCTTGGCGCTTGAGTTGGCCGCGGCACGCAGCAAGCTCTTTACGCCCCAAGCCCTGCTAGCGCACTTAGGCCGTGGTATCGATGTCTTGGTCGGTGTCCAACATGGGGTGGCCGAACGCCAGCGTACCTTGCGCCAGACCATTGATTGGAGCTATCACCTTCTCGCGCCTGGTGCGCAACAGCTCTTTGCCCGGTTGGGGGTCTTTGTCGGTGAATTCACCCTGGCCGCGGCGACAGCCGTCATGTCAACGCGCGGCGAAGAGAATGCGGAAGAAGACGCGGAAGAGGTCATCGAAGGGTTACTCAACCTGCTCAACCAGAGCATGGTACAGCGCGTTGAGCCACCAACGCCCGAAGAGACGGTACTACGCTTTCGCCTCTTGCTCCTCCTGCGCGACTATGCGGTGAAACAACTGAGGGTCTCCGGCGAACTCGCCCTGCTGCAAGAACGCCATGCGCGCTATTACGTCGGCCAAGTTGAACAAGCAGCCTCCGTGGACGCACTCGCCAATGAGGGGCACTGGTTGGACCAAGTGGCTGCCGACCTGGAAAATGTACGGGCCGCCTTTATGTGGTCTTGCTCGCCAGCCGGCAACGGTGAATTAGCGCTCCGCTTGGCAACGGCGGTCAGCAGCTTCTGGATGAAACGGGGGTATCTAGCCGAAGGCCGCCGCTGGCTAGAACAGGCCCTGGCCAGCGGCCCAACGGCCACACCGGCCAGCATCGCCAAAGCCTACAGCGCCTTGGCGACGCTGGCTTGGTATCAAGAAGATTATCGGGCAGCTCAGGAAAATTTTCAGATCAGCCTAGCCCATTGGCAACCCTTGGGAGCCGCTGCCGACCAAGACGCCATGGCCCGGATCTACCTCTCGCTGGGCGGCATTGCCCGTCAACATGATCAATATGCAGCGGCCATTGACTATCATACGGCCGCGCTCGCCATTCAACGGCAGTTGGCCAATCAACAAGGAATCGCCGATGCGCTCCACAACTTGGGCGTAGCACAGACCTATCTCGGCGACTATGCCGCGGCACAACGCTGTTTAGAAGAGTGCTACGCGATTGATCAAGCATTGGGTGACCAGTGGGGCATGTTTTTGGACCTAAATTCGTGGGGCGTGCTCGACTATTTACAAGGCAACTATGCAGTGGCGCGTGGGCGGCTGACCGAAGGATTAGCGATTGCCCGCCGCTTGGGTGCCAGAACCCGCTTGGCCCTGCTGCTCAGCCATCTGGGCAAGGTGGCCCTCGCCGAAGAAGATTGGGCCGCGGCCCAGCGCTATTTTCAGGAGGCGCTGACCATAGCCGAAGAAGTTGGGATCAAAAGTCAGCGCTTTGCCGCCCAAATAGGATTAAGCCTGTTGGCCTTGCACCAAGCCAATGATGCCACGGCCTTTGCCTACCTAACCCGTTGTATTGCCATCTGGAGCGAAGACCGCAAGCCCAAAGAGTTACTCTCCCTCCTGGATGTTCTATTGCTCTATTTTGCCCGCAACGGAGCCGCAGAGAAAACGCCCTATCTGCTTGGCTTTGCCCAAGCCCTGCGCGACACCCACACACTCCCCCCGCGGGAGGCCATCTATCATCCGCTCGTGGAAAAGGCCCAGTGTCTGGTTCGCGGCCGCCTCAACGAAGCCCAGGCTACGCTTGCCTATGAGCATGGCCGTCAACAGACGATCGACCACTTTCTCACCTGGCTTAATCTCCCCGCCTTGCAGTCACCATCCTCGGACGCCTTTCGGACGATGGCCTGATACGCTGTCCTTCAGCCAGCCGCGTTTATGCGGCCCTGATCATGATGAAAAGCCGACATAGCAGGCAGGTTGATGGACCCAAACAACGAAGCTGGTTGAACGCGAGATGATTGGCAAGCAACGGGGAGGAATGATGCACGATGCAGAGAACATTACAGCGGACACAGCACCTCTTTGTAATCCGAATGTGGCAAGAAGTGGATACCGTCGCGGCAACCCAGCAATGGCGCGGGTCCGTCAAACACGTGTTGACGGACCAAAGCTACTACTTTACGCGCCTACCGGATCTGCTAACCTTTATCGCCGCCATCACCGCTGGAGAGACACCAAAAGCAAACGGTGATTATCAGCCCGACCATGCATCACTACCGGAATCCCTATTCGGCGCGTAATTGCAACCAAAGCAGTGGCAGCAACATACCAATAAAGACCACCACAGCGGCCCACCAAACCCGTAGCGTTTGATGGAGAAAACCCAAACCAGGCAAGACCCCAAGGCCATAGAGAATATAGAGAGAAAGCCCGAAGATCGTCGCCCACAGCATATTTTGCACCAACATCGCGCGGGGCAGAATACGCACTTGTAAAATCAGCAGCAAGCTCAGCGTGACGATAATGGTCAAAAAGGCAATGATCAGCGTGACCGCGTTGACTTCGGGTGACTGGCTTCCAACGGTCAATTCATTATTCGCGGCCATCAGCGATGTCTGAGCAAGCGTCGTTGGCTGGGTAGCCGTCAGCACCGCGGCGGTCGTAGAAGCTTCACCGGTTTGCGTGAGATTGGTCGTCGCCACCAGTTGGGTGCCACCTTGGACGCGCAGGGCGACTGTGGGGCCGGTTGTGGCCGCGCCAGCGCTCGCCGAGATCAGCAAGCGGCCAGGCTGTTCGATGAGGAGACTTTGTACTGCTGTGCCATTACGCACTGGCACAGCAGCAAGGGGGATCACCATATCATTTTCATCATAGGTGAGGTGAAAGTCCACGGCAACGCCATCAGGGACGGGATGACCATTTTGGTCCAAAATACGGCTTACAGTAAGACGCAAATTGTCACCAACATTGATCACCGGCTCTGGAATGGTATTGGCAATCGGGAGCGGCAAGAGGGTATCGCCCACCTCAAGGGCCAATTGGAGTGGCACTAAGGGGTCGGGCTTTAATTGTTCGGCAAGGCTGCTAAAGCGCGTACCGGGGACACTCACTGGTGGGGCCCCTGGGGGCGTTGAGCTGCGGAAGATCGCCCGGATGGCACTCTCTAAAAAGGGTTGTGTTTTACTATAGACGCCAAAGTAGGCCGTTAACTTACTAATTTCAGTCCCATCCAAGAAATAGGGTGCGTTTAAGGCCAGGACAATGATCTGCTTATTGCCCAAGCGTTCGCTCTGCTGGCGTAAAAAGCGTTTTACGACATCGCTACCACTTTTGTTCTCTGGATCGACATCCAACATGGCAAAGATAATCCAGTTGGAGTTATCAATGAGCTGTTGCAGGCGGGCATTAGGCGGCAAGATTTCTTCCACAAGTGCCTCCCCATCATCAGATAGCTCATCCGTGACGGAGGTGGGTGCTATTTCGCCATCGGTGGCGGGGCGCACGGGCATCACATCAGTGATCCTTGCCGTGGTCGTCACTGACTGTCCCGCGGCGACAGCTGGTGAATCTAGCCAGGCAGCTAGTTCAACAAAGCTGCGTCCATAGACGCGCTCGGGGTTAATCTGCCCTGTGCCGCCCGGGTCCGAACCATACAAACGGGTAATAATCCCCTTGAGATCTTCCGGCCCCAAGGCCGTTTCGGCAATACAACCTTCACATTCGTAAAAGAGGCGGCTATCGCTAAAGATCAGGATCTGATCATCAGCTTGTGGGGGGGTGGCGATCGCGTCCGAAAGATTTTGCACGGGTGGATAGAGCAGCGTGATCGACGCCCGCGTGACTTGGCTAATAATCGAGGCAGCATCCGCCCGATGACTGCTAGCTTCGGCGAAGAGCGCGATATCCGCCGTCTGCCGCAGCACGCGCGCCATGGGCACCAATATGGTTGCGTTCGTTGGGGCCTCGGCAAATGGCAGAGGCGGTACGTTGTCGCCTTGGGGTGGATAGAGGCCAAATTTCAGCCGCAAAATTCGATAGACGGCATTATCCACCTGGACGCGGAACTCGGGATCACTTTCATAGCGATCGCGGAAGAATTGTAGGATCTCTTGTAAATACTGTTTTTCGGTATCCCAACTACCATCTGGGCTCAAATGGGCGAGATAAAGCAGATCATGGCCAGCTACAAAAGCATCCCAGACAACCCGTTTATAGGGAAATTTGAGGAGGGTGGCATCATAATAGCGCCGGACCGCTGGCAGCCCAAGCCCATTAGTCATCACCACGCCGCCAGCCGCGTACCAATCATTCAGCCCTTCATTATTGAGCACCATCTTCAGATCGGGCAACAAGCTAATGGGCGTTGTGCGTCCCGCCGCCCCACCTTGGAGGGCGCTAAAGCGCATATGGCTGGTCATCAAGCCGTCTGTCGAAAAGGCATCGCCACGCAAGGACAAAATGGGCGATGGCAGGCGGGTTACGCTGGCGAAGGGGGGCAGTGCCAGGCGGCGCAATTCGCTGAGACTCTTCTGAACAGTTGCCACCTCTTGGTCCGGGAAACGATCAATATCCCCTTGGCCGGGAAAGTGACGCGCAATCGTGGCGACCCGATTGCCACTGCCCTCATGGACCCCAGCAATGTAGGCGCGCCCGAGTTGGCTTACCCAGTACGGGTCACCGCCAAAGGACTGTAACCCCAAGGCCCCCACAGGATCGGTACGTGGCTCATTAACCACATCAAGATTAGGCCCTAAGAGGAGGTTGATCCCTACTGCCGATAGTTCTTGGCCGACAATCTGGCCGACACTTTGGACAAGCGCCGGATTCCAGGTTGCGCCTAAAGCCATTTGAGAGGGCAGTGCCGTAAAATTACGCCGTAGCGCGGTCGTCGGATAGCCATCCCCGAGCTGCTCAATGCCGATCAGAAGCGGGATCCCCGGCGATGAACCGGCGTTAGTGCTAGCCAGACTGGCACTGATAGGAACGGCGGCAGCTAAAGGACTGGTTAGTGCGCGGTTGGGCGGCAGCCAATAACCATAGGCGAGGGCCTGCAATTGATTGACCAGACGCGCCACGCTGGTCGGCGTGTCCTCGCCTTTGGCATTAGTATAGTTATGTTGAGCTGGGCTGAGAACAATGCCACCAATGCGCTCTTCGCGGACCAATGCCGCCACATCACTATCGGCTGTAACCTGATTGCCTTGAAAAGTAATGACAAAAAGTTGGCCGACACGATCAGCTGGTGACATCGCGTCAAAGATTCGTTTGAGATGCGCTTGTACCTCGGCCTCGGCAAGCTGGGCGGCGGTCGGGGTTGCCGTTGGGGCAATGGCACTAGGCGTTGGCAGGGGGGTATTCATGGGCGTTGCCGTTTGGGCCGCAAGCGGCCCAGGCAAAAGTAAGCTGATTGATAAGCAAATCAGGAGCAGTCCTGTTAGACGCCGCTGACGCGCAGGGGGGTGTATGGTCGTGAGCGCGGTCGGCGGCACAATCTTACGGATTTGTCGGTGTCGACCACACGCACCAGTAGCAACCCGCGGCCTTGTTCCCCTAGCCAACCAACGCCCTAAAGCTTCTCTATGCAAGATCATCTACTTTTCTCAAGATCTTCGCTTCCATCTTTCCAGCAAGGCTAACGCGTTGAGCCGTTTGTTTGACAAAACCTACGGATGGGGTAGCGAGAATAACATCCCTTCTGCCAGATCAACACCGCTGCCAGATCAACACCGCTGCCAGATCAACACCGCTGCCAGATCAACACCGCAATGAATCGGTCACAATGATCATCTAACAAAAGCTCATCCAACAAAAGCTTATACCACGATGAGAGAGGTGCAGGCGCTCGCCAACAAAGCTAGTTGGCAAGCAAAGCGGCAGCGGATGTAAGCAGGCAAAGTAGGCACCAGCGTTCATTGAGCCTTTGACACCACGCGATAACACCATCTTTATGCCAAAGCTACGCCAACAGGTGCCTGTATGAGTATAGCTTTGGGTCTCTATTGCGTCAAACTAGTCGCCAGCTCTTATCTCCTATTTTTGTCATACCTAGTCGGGTTCTACACCTACTACCACGGCGCGGCATTTACCCTGATTTTGGACAATTACAGAAGAAACAGTATACTATTTCTCAACTTGTGTGAGGTAATTCGTCATGTGATTCGTGGTGTACCTGGCGCAGCGCAGATATGTGCCATCCTTTTGCGCTGATCAATCCTACTGCGACTAGCAAGGACAGTAGCGCCGCTGACGTCAACCGTGTCAGGTACCTTAGTTTTGTTGTTATGGGTTCTCTATGTACGAACATCAGGTGCAGCAGACCGGTCAGCAGCGAACCGGCGATCAGGAACAGGAGAGTCTTCGTTATCGAACGACAGACTATGCAAGAAGCACAGAAGAGCCCCTCCCCGCGCCAGCCGCGGCTAGTGTTGGTGGGACCCTCTTTCGTGAGATTATCCAAGTACTATTACCCGCGTTGGTAATGGCACTGGCCATCCATCTCTTTTTAGCACAGGCAACCATTGTCTACGGTCGCAGTATGGAGCCAAGCCTGTACGAACGCCAGCGCCTTATCATCGATAAGTTCACCTATTATTTTCGGGCCCCCGTTCGCAATGATATTGTGGTCATCAAGCGGCCCGATATGGACGAATTGTTGGTAAAACGCATTGTGGGACTACCAACGGAAAAAGTTGAAATCCGTGACGGGTATGTCTATATCAATGATCAACCGTTGCCAGAACCCTTTCCCCACGATCAGTATCCACAGAACCTTCCACCGCACACACTGGGTCCTGTCCAATACTTTGTATTGGGCGACAATCGCGGGAACAGCAATGATAGCCGTTCCTTTGGGCCAATCCTGCGTGAGGATATTATAGGGCGCGTTTGGTTTCGCTATTGGCCACTAAGCCAGTTTCACTCATTCTAGGTTCTGTTAACAGTGGCCGTGCAGCCACCCGTGATCACAGCATGACCGGTGCCATATCGACGGCTCCTCATGCAAACAGACAGGTAAGCGATTTTCTCGAAAGTGAATGGGAGCCGGTGCAGAGAGGCACCTTTGGACCGCTCTGCCATTGCTTTCTCATGCTATGACAGCCCATTTATGCCCTCACGCCGTTGGAATACTATCACGAAAGCTAGCGTAGTCGCTGGATTAGCGCTTCTCTTCATTTGGGCCGTGGTGATGTTCAGCACCATGATCCCAGGGACGATCGTGGCCTTTTTATTGGCGTTTGTGCTGAGCTATCCTGTCAATTGGATTCAACGCCAGACCGGTTGGGCACGCACGCCAGCGATTGTCCTCGTCTATTGTGCGATCCTCCTGCTGGTGGCCTTGATGCCCATTCTGATCCTGCCCCGGGCAACAACGCTCTATGCGTCGCTTCAACAGACCCTGATCGATCTCATCAACAGCCTCCAAACAACGGTTATCGCGGTTGGCCGTTTTCACATGCCGGTCAACGATCTGCTCGGGCCCTTGAGTGAAGCGCTTCAGAATATTTTGCGTGTCGCAAGTGTCAACCCCTGGTCTATTTTTCGCGGTTTAACCGATGGCCTGTTGATCGCAATCTATGTGTTGGTGCTCAACTTTTGGCTGTTGAAGGATCTACAAAAATTACAGCGCTTGCTGATGGACCAGATTCCAACGGACTATCAGGAAGATGTCCGCCGCCTCGCCCAAGAGATCACCCAGATTTGGGAAGGGTTTTTACGTGGACAAATCGTGTTGGGCGTTGTGATTGGGTTGATCACCTGGGTGGTCTTAAGCATTCTGGGGATGCACAATGCCGGGGGTTTGGCGCTGCTAGCCGGAGTATTGGAATTGCTACCGACGGTGGGGCCAGCCATTAGCGGCACGATTGGCACCCTAGTCGCGCTCTTTCAAGGCTCGACCTGGCTACCCGTCAGCCATATCACTTTTGCCCTGATTATCTCCGCCACCTATGCGATTTTAGGCCAGATCGAAAGCGTCTATTTTATTCCACGCTTAGTGGGGGGCCGGGTCAAGTTGCATCCGGCGGTCGCCTTTGTCAGTGTCATTGCCGGGGCCTTGGTCTTTGGTGCGCTGGGCGTTCTGCTGGCGACACCTGTTGTTGCAACCTTGCGCACATTGCTCACCTATACCTATCGCAAGTTGCTCGATCAAGAGCCCTTTGAACCACGCCAGACCACACAAATGGGCATCCGCATCCGTGGATTGGTCGGTGGCCGCAAAATTGAAGCGATCATCTTTGATCTCGATGGGGTGTTGACCGAAGTCGATTGGCGAGCGGTCACCTGGGCCGAAGAGCGACTCACCTGGTTAGATCGAATCATCCCCAGCGCACAGCGGGGCCATTATATGCGACGGCTGATGATCGGGGCCGAGGGAATGGTTAATTTCCTGATCAGCCAACTTGGCCGGGCTCACAATCAGCGCGAGTTGGAACAAATGTTGCCCCTCTTCAACCAACTGCGTGGCTATCCACCGCCCGAGCAGTTAACGCTCCAACCAGGTGTGGCAGAAACGCTCCACCGGCTGGCCTATCCCTATCGTCTTGCCCTGATTTCGGCCCGTGATACCCGCTCGGTGCGCAACTTTTTAAGTAATGCGGCGCTCGATGATGGGGTCTTTGCCTATGTCGTTACGCGCGAAGATGTACGCAGCCTGCTACCCCACAGTGAAAGTCTCCTCTACCTCGCCGAGCGACTGCAGCTAGCGCCCGACCAGATCCTCATCGTAAGCGATACCGACACGAATTTACGGGCTGGACGGGCCATGGGGATGGCCGTTGTGGGTGTCCTAAGCGGCCTGGGCGAAACCCAAGATATGGATGAGACCGATCTCACCATCAGTTCTCTCCCCGAATTGGAAGAGTGGCTATAGGCCAACCATCGCCGCTCTCGCGATGCTTTTCCCCACTTCGGCTAACGCTACCCCATCACTACTAGATTCGCACTTCCCCAAGCTGCCTATCTTGAGACCGTGTCAGACCTGTCAGGTTTTGTAAACCTGACAGCATCTTTCGTTGGCTCTGTGGCGGCCACAGAGCCAACGGGATGACAAGGTCTGACACAGCGTATCGTACCCCAACACTAACAAAGCACATATATCCCATAAACGCTCATCATATAGTCGCCTGCTATCCTAGCAGCAAGGAGCAATGTGTTGGTCGCGATAGCTCGACCGACAGTGGGATCATCGATGATGGTCACAAGGATAGGAGAGAAGATGGTCAAAGTCGATCACAACACAACTGACCCAATTGTC
>JAHBVH010000050.1 GCA_019637645.1 Caldilineaceae bacterium | reverse complement strand
AACAAGTGACCAATAACAAGTGACCAATGACAAGTGACCAATAACAAGTGACCAATAACAAGTGACCAATAACAAGTGACCAATAACAAGTGAAAGGAGTTAGCGATGTTTGCGCTGTGGGCCACGTTGATCGGGATCGGTGTAGTGACCTTTGCCTATCGTTTTTCGTTGATCTTCGGTTGGTCGTATATAACACTGCCGCGTGGGCTAAATCGGGCGTTGCGCTTTGTGCCCGTTGCGGCGCTCACCGCCATCATCGTGCCAGAGGTGTTGGCGTATCAGAGTGCCATCGCGTTCACCTGGCAGAACGAGCGTTTACTGGCTGGCTTGGTGGCGGTTGTCATTGCGTGGCGCACCCATAACGCGCTTTTGACAATTGGGGTGGGGATGGGGTGTTTGTATGCGTTACAGTGGTTGGGGCTCTAGCCACATGGAATGTGAAACCTAGCCGGTTTCACTTGCCTATAGCTGGAGATGTTCCCCACATTCCAGGACGCGATAAGGCAGCAGCAGTGCCTCCGCTTGGGTGATAAACTCGGCTGGGTCAACGGTGTTAAATTCAAACATGGCATAGTGACAAGGGATGACCAGCCCGGCGCGAATCGCTTTACCCAAATAGGCGGCTTCGACGCCGGACAAGTTGCCCGCCACACCCCGTTTCGGATCACGACCATTGATGGGCAGCAGTGCCAGATCGATCGACCACGCCCGCAAGCGCTCGGCCATGCCTCTGTACAGCACCGTATCACCACTGTGGTAGATCGTCCACGGGCCGGCCTTGACGATCAGCCCAATAAACTTATGATGGCCTGCCGCGTCTTGCTCCAACTGTTCATGGGCCGCGGGGACAGCTTGCAAGGTAAACGCACCTATCGTGACCGGCTGATCCAAAATCAACGGCGTCAACCGCGTGGGCGGGACTTGGAGGCGCTGGGCGGCAAAGTCTAGATTGGCGGCTGACACAAGCACAGGTAACGCCGGATTGACAGCCAGCAGCGGCCCTAGCGTTTCACCATCGAGATGGTCGGTGTGGTTATGGCTGGAGGTGACGACATCAATAAAATCGAGCCGTTGGGGTGCAATCGGAATCGCGGTCAGGCGAACGTGGGGCTTTGCCGTGTTGGCATATTTATGGGTTAACGCGTCCGAGAGATAGGGATCGAGGAGTAAGTGTTCGCCTTGCCATTGCACCAGATACCCACTCTGGCCAAGCCACCAGAGGTGGAGCGCGCTCGGCTGCTCGGTGGCCGCGGCGCGAATCGAGGCTAGTAGCTGGTCATCGGTCAAAACAGGTTGAATCACAACAAAGCTCCTTATCCAATGCGTTGTTCACTGGTGGCATCAAAAAGATGCAGTTGGGTTGTGTCGAGTTGGGCGGTGACCGGATGGCCCGCAAAAACCGGGATATCCAGCGCACCTAGCGCGACAAAGCGCAACGCTCCTTGGGCCGTGTAGACGAGCTGGGTCTGGCGGCCAAAATCTGGCTCAACCACCTCGGCAATCCCTTGGAGGCGCACGCCCGCGCGGCTCGGGGTCTGGGCATCGACCAGCCGCACGGCCTCGGGCCGGACGCCCACCGTGAGCGCCTGTCCTTGTTGCACGTGGGCTTGTAGGTGTGCCGGAAGGGGGACCGCAAAGCTCGGCAGTTGGACTCGATCATCCACCACCCGCCCACCGTAAAAGAGATTCATTGGGGGTGAGCCCAGAAAACTGGCGACAAAGACGGTCGCAGGCTGGCGCAACACCTGTTGAAAAGGGCCGAGTTGCTCGACACGCCCAGCCCGCATGACCGCAACTTGATCACCCAAGGCCATGGCCTCGATCTGATCATGGGTCACATAAATGGCCGTAATTTGAAAGCGTTGCAAGAGGCGCTTGATCTCAACGCGTGTTTGGTTGCGCAACTTGGCGTCCAAGTTCGAGAGCGGTTCATCAAATAAAAACAATCTTGGGTTACGGACAATCGCACGGGCAATCGCCAGCCGCTGTTGTTGACCACCTGAGAGTGTGCCGGGTTTGCGATAGAGCAATTGCTGAAAGCCAAGGCCCATAATCTCTGACGTGATACGAATCCGTTCGGTGGTTTCGGTATCCGAAATTTTGCGCAATCGAAAGAAGAACGAGAGATTGCCGTGCCCTTCAAAGTGGGGATAGAGGGCATAATTCTGGAAGACCATGCCGATATAGCGATCTTTGGGGGGGGCGTTGGTCATCTCCTGGTTATCATAGAAGATCTGCCCCTGGTAATCACTATCCAACCCGGCAACGACACGCAGCAGGGTACTTTTGCCACAGCCCGACGGTCCTACCACCGCCAGTGTTTGCCCATCAGGAATGGTCAGCGTGACTTGATCCAGTGCTTTGACCGGCCCGCGCGAGTGGTTTCCTTCCTCACCGGCCAACCGTTGATGGCGCTGGCTACGCCAGTCGGCTGCTGGCTGCGCAAAAGTTTTATTCACATTGACGAGACGAATCGTAGACATGATGTGCCTATCTATTCCAAGTGATATCTGGAAGCGATACCTGGGTTGGCTGTCAAGGATATCACAAGCACACGCTGGATCAAAGCCGCGCGTCGGATGAAGGTAGGTTTTCAACGGGGAATAACCTGGCTCTGCTCGCTGTAGCTGCAGTGGCAGAACCGTTGGCGTTGCGCGCGGAACGGCAAGCGGCCACCAGAACAACGAAAAAATCAGTGGTTCTGGTGGCCGCTTATGGCACCTTTATGGTTCAATGATTGGTAGCTTGTTTACCGGTGAATCAGGGGTAGGTAGATGGACTTTTGGATGCTTTGTGTGGGTTGGGTCGCCGTGGGTGTCACGGTTGCTTGCCGTGGATCGACCGTGCTGGTCGCCGTTGGCGTCAGTGTGGCCGCCGGTGTGGTGGGCGTGGCGGTTGCCATTGTGCCACACGGGTTGCTGACACCGGGCGAGGGTGCAACCTGATCAACGCCTGTGCTATTGCGCGCCCCGCCTGCCCCATCGGGACAACGGGCATTGGCATGGGCTTCACCATCCCCCTTGGCCTCTTCATCCACCTGGGGTTGGCCACTATTGAGCAGGGTAAGCAACTCCGCATCATTCTCATCATTCGTCTCGTAGACCACAGCATCCACCAGCGCTACCGTGGTCACGGTCGTACTGGTGGTGAACGTGCCTTTGCAATCCTGAACTGCGTAGAGCGCAATGGCATCTGGGCCATTTTGCAGGGCATTATCGGCAAAGGTCAGCCCAACATTGGCGACGTTTACATTGCCCACCACAAAGAGCCCCGCCGCGTTGAAGCGGTAGTCATCTAGATCCCAAGAGAGATAGACTCGATCATTACTGCCATTATAGGCAACCAGACAGAGCCCCTGTAAGGAAGCCTGCGCTGGGCCGAGCAATTCAATAAATTCGGTAGTATCGGCCCCCGGTGTATCAGCATCCACCTCGTTGATCAACGCCGCCACTGCTGTGCCACTCGGTGTAACCGCTGGGGTGCCTGCGGTGGATGAGGGCGTTGGCGTGGCCGCAGGCGTGGCCGATGTCGCGCTCGGAGTGACGGTGGGGAGCATACTGCCACAGTTGTTGGGCGCGCTTGGGCTGGGTGAAATCAGCGCAAGCGCTGCTGTTGTTCGTTGGCCGCCACTGCCATTGGGGCAACGGCCCATGGCAACAGCATCGGGATTGCGCGCCCCCGCTTCGTTCATCTGGCTTTGGCCGGCAAGCAATAAGGTCAGCAACTCAACATCGCTGGCATCATCGGTGCCATAGACAATGGCATCGAGCAAGCGGGTGGTCGTGATGGGGGTGCCGTTGGGAAAGTCGCTGGCACTGCTGATGTAAAGGGCAACGGCGTCGGCCCCATTTTGCAGCGCGCTGTTGGTAAAGGTAATGCTGGCCGAGGCCACCGCCGGATTTCCAGCCACCAAATAGCCATTGGCATCGGTGCGCAGGCCGTCCAGGTCAAGCGCCAAGTAGGACTCATCGTCAGCGCCATCAAAAAAGACGAGCGTCAAGCCTTCTAGGCTGGTATTCCCAACCCCACCATCATAGAGTTCCACGAATTCGGCGGTGTCGGTGCTTGGCGTATCGACATCCACTTCATTGATGAGGATGCTGGTGACTGGTGTTACCGAGGTGGTTGGCGTCGGCGTGATGGGGGTCGCGCTAGGTGTTGGCGTAGCTGACGGTGTTACGGCGGCACAGTTATTGGCCGCGCCGGGGGATGGGGGGGCCTGAATATACGCCGCACTATTTCGCTGCCCACCACTGCCATTCGGGCAGCGTTGATTGGCATCCCGCGCCGCGTCACCTGCCCCGCCTTCATTCACCTGTGGTTGTCCCGCATGGACAAGAACGAGGAGCCCACTATCATCGGCATCGTCGGTATCATAGACCATGGCATCGAGCAAACTTGTGGTGCGCACGGCGGTGCCATTGGGAAAGCTGCTCGCGTCACCCTGGTAGAGAGCCACCGCATCGGCCCCTTGCTGGAGCGTATTGGTGGGAAAGGTGGCACTAACGAGGGGGACACCACTGTTGCCAATGACAAAATAACCACTGGCATTGGTGGTATAACCATCGAGATCAAAGGCGGCGTAGGATAGATCACTGGTGCCATTGTAGAGAACCAAGGTGAGGCCGGTGAGGGAGGTATTACCGGCCCCGCCATCATAAAGTTCAATAAATTCAGCGGTATCGGTGCCTGGTGTGTCGGCGTCCACTTCATTGATGACGAGCGTGGTAAATTGGGAGAGCGGGCTGGCGATGGCCGTTGCGACAAAGCTAGCTAATAGGACAAGTAGAAAGCTTAGGCCAAAAATGGAGAATGTTCCAAGTAAAAGCTTGGATGGACGGGGGGTATGATTCATAACGAATCCTTTCTATAGATGGATGAATTGGGTTAGTTGGAGGCCTCTATGGCTAGTATAGAACTAACCCTAGCTCATCGCATCAGTAGAATGGTGTTCGGAAAATGGCGTACAAGCGCAATTCAGCTGTGGCCTAATGAGGCTTAATAGATGATGGGAGTGTAGGAATTTGCTTACTTTTAGTTGCGTCTTTTGTCTTGATTAGGTAATAGAATAGAAGTTACGCACTTGGACCAGACCTGACAGGTTTTGAAAAACCTGTCAGGTCTCTAGTTGCCCAGCTAATTGCGTAACTCCTATAGAAACTGGAGAATAGAGGGATGTTTGCCCAATAACATGTAGCTATCTCGTTTCAACTTTGTACAAACAAGACATGAACAAGTCTGCCTTTACGCATTCGTTGGGTTTTGATCTGCTCTCCAGGATGAACCCCATTGGATGCTTATTTCACTCTCGCTTCAAGTCCATAACACCCTTTCGTATTTATTGAAGATTGGTTCGCTGAATGAGGTCAAAATTTTCGAGCTTATGCTCCCATTCGGTGAGTATCGGTTCTAGTTCCTCAAAGCGGGTATATTGCACTTCATAGGCGGTCACCATTTTAGCTAACTGAACCACTTGGGAAAAACCGTGTTGCGCCAGATTTCGGGCATTAAGCAGCTGTTGCATCAGTCTGAATCCTGTTTGGGCAGTTGAAAGTTGCTTATATCGGCAATTGCCTTCCACCTGATATTTGGGAAATACGATCATTTTTAATTGACCCAGATACTGAGGGAGTTTACTTTGCAAGAGTAGGGGAGAGACAAGATCGATTGAGTTTGTCGTCATAACCTTCTGTGAATCATTATAGTTGATTAATTTATGTAGAATAGATCGTGATGCTTTTTTGAGATTTAGCGGGCGGGGTAAAGTTGCCACATTAACTGTGTCGTTAGCAATAAAGACCAGTTCATCGGTCAGGTAGGTAAATCCCTTACTAAGCAGCCAAGCTGTTAGTGTACTCTTTCCTGTTCCGGATGCCCCCACAAAAATAATACTCTGATTGTGTAAAGCAACGGCTGCCGCATGTAACAAAAGGCCACCGCCACTCATCGTGGCAAGTTGATAGCAGCTTAATCCGAGTAGATACTCTGCAATTGTTGCCTCATCCTTGCTAGTTGCTAATAGGATTTGATCTTGGTAAAGTTGGAACGAATGACCTGGTGTAGAAATGAGACGAAATCTAACGGTTGGGATGCCAAGTTGTTCTTTGGGAAAGAATCCATAAAGAAACGTTATCAGTTCAGCAGCTCTGCTACCAGCGTAATCAATTGCGATACAGCTGTTGGCAAAAGTAAGTAACTGGGTAGAGATATCCAACTCATACAAGTTCAATAACTCCTTGTGTTGCTAATTGTTGGATGGTTTCATGGGTATCTTGCATAAGTGCTTTGCCTGCAGTTGGGTAAGCTGCCAATAATAAAACATCAATCTCGTCAATGCTTCTTTCCCCATTACATAACTGCCAAATCAGAGCTGCTGTTGCATTGATCTGATAGATTTGGTTGCGTCCTGGGTGATACAAAAGGAATTCATCATTTAATACTTCTAAATAGTAATTAGATATCTGTTTAGGTATTTGACGTTTCATTGTTAATCCGATGATAGCTCAAAAGAGGCTGTAAACTTAGGTGCCAAAAGAGATGTAGTTTTTCGAGTAAATAAAAAGGACCAAGGATATATAAAGGGTGGAGTAACCACCGATAGGCGAAGAGCGGTTGCACTCCATCAAGACGATAGCGGATCCGAAGCCACCATTCGGACGGAAAAAAAGTGTCGTCTAAAATTTCTTGATAAGGTTTCCCTGCCAACTTTGCCAAAGAATGTCTCGGCCATCCTCTAAAATCTTCCCCAATACCCTGTGGAGGTGCTCCTATAGACACACGACATGTATTGAGTAATCTCTCTGACAGTGGGCAGATCGCATGAAAGATAGAGAGTAACTTGAGCACGCTCGGCCTTTGGTGACAGATATATTCCCAGTCGATTCTATCCACAAAATTTTCCGCGTAGCCCACAATATCCACAATCCAGATTAAACGTATAGGCTCCCACACGTTCGCATGAAGCAAGATATGTTCGCATAGATGGAATAACATATCTTCAGGCCCTAGACCCTGGAGTTCTGTTCCGTTATAGTGTGCTAGGGTACGATTGGGACGCAGCTCTTCAAAGGTTAGTGAGTGAGGTTGGTAACTGTTAAATAGATTGTAATGAAGCTCAAGACTATTGACAATACCACCGCTTTTCAATGAAGCAACTTCTAAGTGTTTATCCGGTAACAGTCGTATTTTCTCATCTAAAGGGACCGTAAAGCCTAACTTGATCAATAGCTTGCGAGCATGTAAAATGTCTGACTTTCTTACAAGCAAATCTATATCACGCATAGGGCGCAATCCCGGCTCCGCATAAATAAGATGAGCTAGGATTGCACCTTTCAGAACAATAAATTCTATTCCCTGTTGCTGAAATTCTGTAGCAATTTGGGTAAGCAATTGGCTCCGGATCTCATTTGTTCGTCGATGTCGAAGATATAGCCCATGTAGTGCTACTTGTGCTTTGGATGGAAGAGTTACATGAGCTTGACGTAAATAAGAAAAAACTAATGGTCCTAGCCCCTGTTCCTCTGCCCGCGAAGGAAGTGTTGACCAGTCAGTAAATTGAATAGCACTTTGGGCAAGACTATGGCGACGCTTGCTATCCAGTTGCGGACATGTACATAAGTTTAGTAATTTACACATAGACATCTAGTAGCTTGGTGGCTTAATGTTGACAACTCAATCTTCTATTTGCTCTGACCATATGCCTGCACTTTTACACTCTATCTCTATTGATATGGAAGCTATGCACTTGGACCAGACCTGACAGGTTTGGAAAACCTGTCAGGTCTCTAGTCGCCCATTCAACTGCGTAATGCCTATGATATTTAAGTTAGTATTCAGCTGATATCAGTGGTGAATAGAGGATTCCTTTATAAAGTTCGCACAGCAGGGCCTTGTTGTGCTTATGCTGGAAGAAGGTACTAATCTCTAAAAGACAAAGACAGTGTCAGAGTGCATTTTCCGGTTTTTAAGCTAAGTGCACTATCAATGAAGCGTTTCGGCATTCCTTTGTGATCACCAGGAAGACGTGTATTCAATACCGTGCCGAACACTTAATCTCGTGTACTTAGCAGCTTGGTGGTTTTGCCTATTTGATGGCTTAACGGCAAGCATTAAGGTCGTTTCTTAATTGTGGGCTCAGTTACAGGCTGTTAGCGCTGCAATCAATTGTGATAAGTTCTCCACAAAATAGAAATCGCTAGGTGACGAGGCTATATCTCGCATGAATCCTATGACTAGATTCAAAGAAGCCTGATTAGTTACTATATTTTGCGTGCCAATCGCAATCGTAATGATTCTAATCCCAGCAGCTTTGGCATTGTTAGCTGCATCTCTCGCTTCGGGAAATCCGATTGGCTCACTCTGACGCGGGGTAAATCGTGTTGGGTCATTCGCTCCGCCATCCGATAATAAGATCAAGATGCGCTGATTGCCGGAAAGATTCCCAGTTTTTAATTCATTGGTAGAGCGATCGATCCCAACAGCAATTGAGGTCATACCCCCTGTTGTTAAATTGTTAATGGTATTATCAATTGCTCCTTTATCTTGTGAGAGCGCTAGAAAGCTAAGCGGTGCTGTATCGAAACTGACAAGACCGATGCGATCATTGCTCAGATTACGACTGTTTACAAAAGCCAAAAGTGCCGCACGGGAATTGGCAATGTCATCGGCAATACTCCCTGAGGTATCAACGGTCAACATGATATCTGCCGGTGTTGGGGGACAAATACTCTGTGCAACTGGGGGAAGTCCTAAAGGGCTACCTAGGGCATGTACTGGTAATGCGCCAATATTGATGACAGGCTTTATCCATTCATTGGGCAATACAGTTATAGTGGCAACGGCTATGCCAGTTGCGCCAAGCGCTTTCAATACATTCCGTCGGCCAGTTGTTTCTGCGGTTGACGGCTGCTCATGAATTTCATGATTCATACAATGACTCCTCTTTGGCTCGATACGTATGAGTGAAGTTGTTATAAAAGCCTAGTGGCATTGCAGTACAATTAGAATTGTTCCTAAGAGATTTTCTTTCCGCATGGGTACAACAAGGGCTTGTTGCACGAACTTTATAAATTAAACTGATTTTACCTGTTGATTCGTACCGCTGGATGCCTGATCGAATATACCTATAGCCAGCACTGGCATATAAGCAAGTTCCAATCAGTTCTAAATAATAATGTATTTTTGCGCTTAATCTACTAAGCCAACTCCTAATTTTCTCTCCTAAAAAAATGATCAATTCCCTAGCTGTTGCACTCGTTTGTCCAATTTAGGAAGGGGTAATTGCGTCAATAAAGCCACTCTGCACCGCAATCCTGATTAGGTTCCGTTTGCGGAGCGCTAGTGACGGGAATTCATGATGTGACAAGCCAAAGATCTGGTATATTGTTGTGATGTAGTTACGGATACTAGTCTGCGCTCGGCCTAGCTTACTGGCAATGATCGGTTGAGGATAGTCATTAATGTAAAGCCCAAAAATTGCCACTAAGACCGGATTAGGGCGTCGTTGAAGAGTTGATGTTGTTAACTTCATCTGTAACTCGTGAAACCTCTGTTGCTGCAACTGACCATTTTGTAATAGTGCTGCAATCGTATCTCTTACCCGCCAATCGCTGATATAACTTAGATCAATATCTCTTTCACCATGTAGATCACCTTGTATAATTGCGAGAATATTGCTGGCACGTTCCTGGATAACAACATTGTTTGATTGCTCTAGCTTCTTTAATTTGTCAGTGGCTTTGCCACCAAGCTGTTGCACTAAAATACGTTCAGCTAGCACTGGATTAGTACCCGTTTCCAATGCCCAAATGCAAATTTCTGCCACCAACGGTGGGTGCCACCAATGAGGGAAGTAGGTAACATTCTGTTCAAGCATCCACTGAAAAATTGGGGATAACAACGTTGTTGCTAATACTGTCTGGTTTCTCTTAATTGCGATTAATGCCAAGTACCATTGGAGAATCTTAATGACTAGCTCATCACCAGATTTACTATAGAACTCGAGTGAGACTGTCAGTAGATCTTCGGCAATATACAAACGATCAGTTAAAAGATAGAAGATAGCTAGATTTACATTAAAACTCATCATCTGCCCTTGGCTAGCTAGATCCAATGCTTGCTGAAGTTGACGGCGTGCCAAGCTATAATCACCACGCAACAAATAGCACCAACTTTCTCGTATATCTAGCCAAGGAAGATAACGCTCAACTTTATAGCGCTGGATAAGCTGTCTTGCTTGGTTATAGCTTTCTAGTGACTGCTCGTACTGATCAGTAGCACGATATAAATCACCTAATAAGGTCGATGCGTAGATCTGCTGCTTCCCTAACTGATATCGTTGTGCCAACTGTAAATAGCGCGTGACGATGGATATCGCATCGGTAAACTGGCTACGATACCACAATAAATGGGCCTCTGCATTGAGCAGAGAGAGTTGATGACGGATTCTTTGCCCTTGTCCTGTAATCGCCGGCAAATGTCGCGCCATTGCTAAATACGTCTCGGAATGCTCATAATTCCCAAGCTGACGCTCAATCTGTGTTAAAAGTAATAGGGTTTGAGCATACTCGTCAACGTGCTTAGAATGTCGAAAGTAATTGAGAGCCTGCTGTGCATAGAGTAATCCTTCGCCGAGCCGATTAATATTCAGACAAAGCTCAGCAAGCTGTAGTGCCAGTTTTGCTTGTGCCCCTTCGGTTGTTACATGGTCCAACAGTGCAGTGGCTTCTTGGAGGTAGATACGCGCCGTATGAAAACTTTCGCGCGCTTGATAAATATGAATGAGCCGATTGTAACATTCAAAAATTTTATCGAAAGCTTTTTGTTGTAGGTAGAAATGGATAGCCCGTTGTAAAAGAGCCGTTGCCTGCTCCAATTGCTCCATAGCTAGGGCATGCAAAGCTCGGACTAACGTAAGATCTGGATTAATTTCAAAGTATTCGGCTGGAAATTGATCTAGCAATAAGGTTCGTAAATTATCAGCTGTGATTTGCTGCTCAAGCTCAATATTGGCTAACAACTGGGCGGCCTCTTGATAATTTTTCTGATCAAGGAGCTCCTGAATTTTCGCGTACCACATTTGAACGTTTGCATCCATGATATATAGGTGTCGTGAATGGTGGTGTCTTTGATGTAAGGTTTCCTGAAAAGTAGTAGCATTTTGGGCCGATGAACGGTAGCTATCACCGTTGCAACAATCCTTGCCCTATAGATATCATGAGTATAGCAATAAAACTTACTAGTGATCTATTGTATTACTATAGAATGTCTATACTATAGGAGATAAGTACCTAGGTAGGCGCTAACCAGTTTCCAAAACTGGTTAGCACCTGGTCATACTGACCAACTCCGTAACCTATAAACCAAATATAAGCTAGTTTAGAGAACATCTCTCATGAAACTCAAAGGCAAAGTCGCCGTTGTGACTGGCGGCGGCCGTAGGCTGGGCCGCGCCTATGTGCTCCACTTGGCACGGCTGGGCGCACATATCGTCATTAATGACATCGATCTCAATGCCGCGGCGGAATACCAGGAAACGTTGACGGCATCAATGTCAACCGCATTGCGCCAGGCTGGATTTTTCTTCCCGTGCTGTGGCCCGTGGGCGCGACAGCGAGGAGATCCGCGCCAAGCTATTGCCCCACATTCCTCTGGGACGGCTTGGCCTGCCCGAAGATTGTGCCAAAGTGGTTGAATTGTTGGTGACAGATCTCTCCGATTATGTCACCGGCCAATGTATCCCCATCTGCGGTGGCGTCGTCGCGTGGTAAAATGATCGCGGTGAATTAGTAGCTGAATGGCACGGTCGCGTTTGGCGCAGCATCCCTGTGTCCGCGTGTCCTTTTGCCCATTCTACTACTCCCCTTATCTCTCTGCGAAGTAAATAAATGAAAACCAAAGAGGAAGATCATGCGACTCAAAGATAAAGTAGCCATTGTGGCTGGCGCAGGTTGGGGTGGCATTGGCGCTGCGACCGCCATGCGGTTTGTCCAAGAAGGGGCCAAAGTGGTCATTAACGCCTTGCCGGGCGAGGAACGACTTTTTGAAACCGAGCAACAACTGCGTGCCATCGGTGGCGCGGTCGTCACTGTGCCGGGTGATGTTAGCCAAGCGAGTACATGGCAGGCACTGGTCGGCGCCGCCGTAACGCACTTTGGCAAGCTGACCACCTTGATGCACAATGCGGCCCATGCCTATATCAAACCCGCGCTGGACTTCACCGAAGCAGAGTGGAACCATGCCTTTGCCGTCTCGCTCACAGGCCCGTGGCTGGGGGCGAAACATTGTGTGCCAGAGATGGTCAAGGCCGGTGGCGGTTCACTGGTCTTCACTTCGACGGTGAACTCGCTCATCACCAACCCCGGCTTTGGTGTCTATAGCTCTTCCAAAGCAGGTTTGAATGGCTTGACCCGTAGCATCGCCATGGAATATGGCCGTAGTGGCATTCGCTGTAATGCCATTGCACCTGGCCTGATTGTCGGTGCCCGCCAACGCGATGCCATGAAAGAAGACCCGTTGGAAGATCAGATGAACACCGATCTCTATCCAGTGGGCCGCTATGGCGAGCCCGAGGACATTGCCAATGTGGCGCTCTTTCTGGCATCCGATGAAGCGGCTTTTGTCACCGGGATTGTCTTGGTGGCCGATGGCGGCTTAACGCTCCAATCGCCCGAAGCCATTGCCCGCCCGGCCTTCCGCAAACGTTGGCGCAATACCCTGTTGGTACCCCAGCCCATAACACCCTCCGCGTAAGCGACGGTTTGAAAAGGGGATCTGCCCAATCCACACCTGACAGGTTTCCAAAAACCTGTCAGGTGTAATCCCTTTGCACCCCAAAGCGTATAAATACCACGGAACGAGCATCCAATCTATGCTATGCTATTTTCTGTTCTTCGGCGCGCGGCACACCGGTTGTGTGTCCCGCCGAGCCCATGGCCTACAAGCTGAACTTGTCGCCGCAAGCGCCACTTTTCAGGAGCGCGTATGGCTGGACAAGGCAGCTCGCAGCTTTTGCATTGCATAACTAGATGGAGATCCACCGATGACTGCTCATCGTCGTATACCCCTGTCTGTGTTGGACTTAGCGATTGTCAGCGAAGGTGGCACAAGCGCCACGGCCCTTGCCGAGACCACCCTGCTTGCCCAACGTGCCGAGGCGTTGGGCTATAGCCGCATTTGGGTCGCAGAGCACCATAATATGCCCACCGTTGCCAGTACAAACCCCGCCGTCTTGATCGCCCACCTGGCTGCCGCGACGACGGCGATCAAAGTCGGTTCGGGCGGTGTCATGTTACCGAACTATCCGCCCCTGGTCGTCGCCGAACAATTTGCCATGTTAGAGGCGCTCCACCCGGGGCGGATCGATCTGGGCATTGGTCGCGCCCCTGGCACGGATCCGGCGACCGCGGCGGCGTTGCGCCGAGCCCCCATGTCGCTGAGTGTTGATGAATTTCCTCGCTATCTCCTCGATCTCATGGGGCTCTTGGGTGATCGGCGTGGTAGCGAGGGGCTCTGGACGCGCTTTTCGGCCACGCCCATTGCCGAATCGACGCCGGAGATTGTGCTGCTCGGTTCTAGCGGTTATAGCGCCCAATTGGCTGGTCAGCTCGGGTTGCCCTTTGCCTTTGCCCACCATTTCGACACCGGTGGCACGCTGCACGCGTTGGCGCTCTATCACCAACACTTTGCCCCTTCGTCTGTGCTAGAGCAACCCTATGCCATGGTCACGGCTAATGTCTTGCTCGCGCCTACGGACGAGGAAGCAGCTTGGCTCGCGGCCCCCGGCCAGTTGATGACCTATGCCATCCGCTCGGGGCGCTTCATTCCGCTCATGTCACCAGCGCAGGCCAACAACCATCCTGACCTGCCGATTGCCCGTCAGATGCCTACGAATCGGATCCTTGGCACGCCAGAGAGTGTCGTCGCGGCGCTGGATGAGCTGATTAAAGTTACGGCTGCCAATGAACTGATGGTCTTTACGGCGGCCCATGGTGTTGATACGCGCATCCGCAGTTTGGAATTGCTTGCCAAGGCATGGTGATGCCCCGCGTGCAACGAGACCTGACAGGTTTGGAAAAACCTGTCAGGTCTCTGTATGCACCTTACTTCAAAGAGACCTTGACGCATTTTTACAAGACAGGTTGGCTGGCTGTGATATGATGATACCGTCTCGCTGCTGCCCCGCACAAGGGGCTCACGCGGCATTTTTGAGCTATCGACCAGTCTATCAGTAAGGAGAGTCAATGCAATGCAAAGTAAACTTGGTCATCTTCAACTGCGCAGCTTGACCCGTGCCGAGATTGCTCAGATTGGGCAGATCGACCGGAGCGAAGTGATTCACCACATCTATGTACAGGCGAATGGACAGCTTGTGCGCCAGCCAGCCTATTTTGCGGTCAAAGGCTGGCAGCCGGCGTCGCTAGCAGCCATTATTGCCGATGCCCTCGCCTGCTTTGACCGGGGTGGTTGGTGCATGGGGGTCTTTGCTAGCGAAACATTGGCGGGAATTGCTACTCTGGATCACCAATGGATCGGCGCAAAGCAGGATCAGCTGCAACTGCAATTGCTCCATGTTAGTCACCCTTATCGCCACTTAGGGGTAGGCAAGCAACTCTTTGCCCAGGCGCGGGCCGCAGCCCAAGCCCAGGGTGCACGCTGGCTCTATATCTCGGCAACTCCTTCCGAGAACACCGTCCATTTTTATCAGCGGCAGGGCTGTGTGTTGGCAGATCCTCCCGATCCTGCCCTATTAGCGCTGGAGCCCGAAGATATTCACTTCGTTTGTGCTGTATAAGGAAAGGCAACTGGAGATGCAACTCCGCGAACAGATGAAAGCCGATCTAACCCGCGCCATGAAGGCGCGGCAAAGCGAGACCGTTGCCACCCTACGCTCGGTGTTGGCAGCCATTGATAACGCCGAAGCCGTCCCTGTAGAGACGCCGACCCAACCCATAGAGCCAATCGCGGGCCAACGCCATGAGGTGCCCCGCAAGGTCCTCTCCTTAGATGATATTCGCCAGATGGTGCAGAAGGAACTGGACGAACGGCGCGCGGCCAGCGCAACCTATGCCCAGCTCGGCCAGAGTGCCGAAGCAGAACGCCTTGCTACCGCAGCAGACCTGCTGGCGGGCTATCTCAACGCGTAAGCAGGGTCTCCCTCAAGCCACGGTGGCTGCAGTTGGGTGGTGTCCTAGGGCGGCCACCATGGTTGATATAGCTGCCATGGTGACTTGTTCAGCCGTCACTTGCGGCGGCACGATGGTGCAGCCCCAGCTCTGTAATTGTGTCAGCGAGGCTTGGGTTTGGGGGTGCGCCCAAAGGCCGCGATTCATAGACGGCGCAATGACCACGCGGTTGCCGGCCCCTAACCCGTCGGCAATCATGGCAGTGGCTAGATTATCGGCCAGGCCCAGCGCAATCTTGTTAAGGGTGTTGAAGGTGCAGGGCGCGACGAGCAGCGTCCCAAAGGGATAGCGCGCGAGCGGTGGCTGCTGGTAGGTATGGATCCAGTGATTCCCTGGTACGTCCATGAGCAGAGCTGGGGCGGTCACTTGCGCTACATTGGGGGTTAGGACCGAATAGACTGTATATCCTTGCGCGACCAATGCCTGAATGAGGCGGGGGGTTTGTACACAACTGCCCGCGCCCGTAACAAATAAAAATACGGTTGTTTCCTCCTCGGTTGGCATTTCTTCTCCTTATGGATGTGACAGAGAGCTGTGCTATAATGGCTTGGTTGGATCCAGCGTCTACACGCCTACTTCTAGTCTACCGCACCCTAGTACAGAGCGCTACCTCCCCACCATTTTCAACCTATCGAACAACGAGGATCTATGGTAACCGTAATCGACCAAATTGATGAGCTTTTTCAACCGTGGGCCAACCCCGCTTCGCCGGGGTGCGCGCTGGGCATTGTGCAAGACGGGGCCTTGGTCTATGCGCGCGGCTATGGCATGGCGAATCTCGAATTGGGGGTGCCGATCACACCAACCTCGGCCTTTTATCTTGCCTCTATGTCCAAACAATTTGTGGGCATGGCCATGCTCCTGTTAGCCGAAGCGGGACAGTTGGCGCTCACGGATGATCTGCGCACCTATGTGCCAGAAGTGCCGGACTATGGTGCGCAGATCACCTTGGCCCACTTACTCCGCCACACCAGCGGCCTGCGCGATTATCTTGAACTTGGTTTGCTGGCTGGCAAGCAACTCGAAGATGTCTGGCGAGAAACGGCCTTTTTGCAGAGCGTAGCCCGCCAAAAGGCCCTCAACTTTGCCCCGGGCACCCAATATCTCTATAGCAATACCGGCTATGTGTTGCTCTCGCTCGTTGTTAAGCGGGTGACGGGGCAAGCGCTCGGCACATTTGCCCAGGAACAGATCTTTGCCCCGCTAGGCATGATCCATACTGTCTTCAAGGAGCACCACCAACAGCTGATCCCACAGCGGGTCAGTGGCTATTCAGCCAATCCGAATGGTGGCGGCTTTCGCAACGAATATCACAATCTCCAGGTGGCAGGCGACGGCGGCCTCTATTCTACTATCCATGATCTAGCCCGTTGGGATGCCAACTTCTATGCCAACCGGTTGGGCCAAGGTTCACCGGCGCTGATCGATCTGCTCTATACCACCGAGCCACTAACCGATGGCACACCGCAAAGCTATGCCCTGGGCTTGGGGCATGACACCTACCGCGGCTTGCCGATCATCAAGCATGGGGGTGGTCTGAATGGGGCGCGTACCCAAATGATCCGTTACCCCACCCAGCGCTGTACCTTGATCTGCTTGTCCAATCTCAGCAGCTTTGCCCCAGAGGCCATGATCCGTCAGGTCGCCGACCGCTATCTGGCTGACCAGCTCGGCCCGGTGGACGCGCCCGCGGATACCACGCCCCCACCCACACCCCCACCCACGAGCTTTGCTATCGATGCTGCTAGGTTAGGGAGCTATGCCGGGCGCTACGAGAGTGAAGAACTCGAGGCAACCTACTGGTTGACGGTGCAGGACGGGCAGTTGAGCCTTACCTATCGTAACCAAGATCCGATTGTATTGGAAGCAACAGCCCTAGACCACTTTCAGGATACCAGTGGTCGAAAGCTGCTCTTTACGCGCTCGGCTACCGGGGAAGTCATGGGCTTTACCTTAGCCAATTGGCGTGTGTGGAATATCCCTTTTGAACGGAGAAAGTAGTACCCGATGAGTGATGTACAGCGCGATGATACGCAACTACAAGAAGCATTGGTGACGGGGGTAGCCATGGGGCTACCGGGCATTTCCGTGGCGTTGGGCAATGGAACGGAAATGCTGTGGTCGGGCACGGCTGGCTATGATGATATTTCGCGCCAAACCCCAATCGAGGCGCATACGCGGTTTGGGATTGGCAGCATTACCAAAACCTTTGTCGCCGTGGTGATCCAACAGTTGGCTGGCGAAGGCAAATTGGATCTCGACGCGACTACCACCGACTATGTCAAGCTGCCGCTGCTGCAACAGATTCCGAATGTACCAACGGCTACCCTGCGGCAGTTGCTGAACCACACCAGCGGCATTCCGACTTGGGAATTTCAACCCGCATGGATTCGCCGTGGCCGTGGCGATGAAATGGTACTGGGGCATCGATGGGACAAGCTCGAAACCCTGGCCTATATTACCGATGATCTCGTTAGCGCCGATTTCGCACCGGGGGCCAGCTATGCCTACTCTAATACCAACTATACGCTCCTGGGTTTGGTCGTGGAAGCGGTCACCGGCAACGAGGTGACCGCAGAGATCCGTCAACGTATTCTGGAACCCTTGGGCATGGAACAGACCTTCATGGAGTCGTTCGAGCCCATTCCGGGTGATATTGCCCACCACTACCATTACGCCACGCCGACCTTTGTACGCGAGGCTGGTATCCATCGGGGCTTTCCCGAAATCCGCCCCTACATCGTCGAATCGACCGCCGCGAACTTGTCCCCGGAGTGGGCCGCCGGGGGCATGGTGGCTTCTGCCGCGGATCTCGTCCGCTTTGCCCGCGCCCTGCGCGATGGCAAACTGCTCTCGCCAGCCATGCAAGCGGCCATGTTCACCTATCATCCCCCCCAAGACGGTGGCAGTCGCGAATATATGCAAGGCATTGCACGCTCACGCGAGATCCATCCCCGCTATCCCCTTGTCGGCCATTCGGGGGGGACATTGGGCTTTAGCACGCGCATGCATTGGCTGGAAGGGATCGATCTCATTCTCGTCGTCATGACCAACATTGGCGGCATGCACAGCGGTTTGACCGTGTCGCCCACCGGCCTCTTCTATGAACGGGTGATCTTACCCGCCGCCGTGGCCTATGCCGAAGCGCTGAGGGCGTGATTGTAATGTATTAGGCGCGGTGCCGGGGACGGGCCAGCCATATCAGATCAGGGACGTGCCGGGGACGGGCCAGCCATCATCGCCATAGGGTGCAACTTACGGCCCGTCCCCGGCACGTCTGCCCCTACATTCCCCGCAGCCGCTGGAGGGCGCTGCCTAATCGGCGGATGCCTTCGCTGATTTCGCTTGGCGTTTGGGTGGCAAAGTTCAGCCGCAAATAGGGCAGCCCTTCGGCAGGGTTGGCAAAGAAACGGGGACCGGGCGCAAATTCCACCCCGGCTTCGCGGGCCAGTGGTATGAGATCAAGACATGAACAGCCGCTAGGCAGTCGTAACCAAACAAAGAGCCCGCCTTGGGGTGGATCGACATGGATTTCCGGCGGCAAATGGCGGCGAATGGCGGTGAGCATGGCATCACGGCGCTGACGGTAGAGGCGACAAGAGCGGCGCACATGAGCCTGATATTGGCCGACATTGACGTAAGCCTCTAAGGTACGCTGCATGAGCGGCGGTGTGGTGAGATCGCTGACCCGCTTCAACTCAACTAGCCGTTGGAAGATCGGTCCTTCGGCCACCAAAAAGCCCACGCGTAGCCCTGGCATGAGCATCTTGGAAAAAGTACCAGTATAGATGACACGGCCACCGGGGTCAAGCGTTTTGAGCGCAGGTTGGGTGCGGCCATCATAGCGCAGATCACCCACGAAATCATCTTCGAGGATGGGCACGTTATAGCGATCCGCTAGGGCCACCAACTGGCGGCGGCGTGCACTGCTCAGACAACTGCCCGTGGGGTTCTGAAAATTAGGAATGGTATAGATCAGCTTGGGTCGGGTTTGTTGTAGCAGGGGCTCAAGCTGATCGACCATCATGCCTTCGGCATCCACCGGCAACCCCACCACCTGTAACCCCACTGCTCGAAATAACTCTAGCGCCAAATTATAGGTGGGACGCTCCACCAAAATGACATCGCCCGCCTGCAACAGCACTTGGCAGAGCAGCGCCAAGGCTTGTTGTGAACCTGCCGTAATCAAAATATGGTCGGGATGCGCGGTGATGCCCTGGCTAGCGAGGATATGGGTGATCGTCGTGCGCAGCGGCCCATAGCCTTGATCGAGCGCGCCATAGGCCAGCGCCGCACTGCCATCTCGCCGCAAGACATCCTGCATCGCGCGGGCCAACTCCTGCACAGGAAATTCCCGCGGGTCTCCCACCCCTGTAAAGGCAATCGGCGCGGGATGGGGGGTAATGCGTCGCGTCGGCGTATGTTGTTGTTCATAGGGGATTGCCACGGCCTGTTCCAGCGCACGTTGCCACCGCGGCCAATGCAGGTTGGTCCCTGCGGTTGTACGGGGCAAGAGCGGTGGCCGCGCCAACACATAGGTGCCACTCCCTTCGCGCGTGTAGACCAACCCTTCACTTTCCAAAATTGCATAGGCATTGTTAACCGTAATCCGGCTGACGCCCAACTCTTGTGCCAATTGGCGGGTGGCGGGCAGCCGCGTCTCTGCGGTCAACGCGCCACTGAGAATTTGCCCGCGCAAATAATCCTCAATCTGTTGATATAAGGGTGTACGGCTCTGGTGATCGACAGGAATACGCATGAATTCGATCCTTGGGGATGTAGTAAGGTGAGACGTGATTCGCTACGAATCACGAATCACTTCTCACGTCTCACGAATCACGTCTCACGAATCACGTCTCACGAATCACGTCTCACGAATCACGTCTCACGTTTCATAAGGCCACTCTAGGGAAAATGCAAAATTGGTCTTATCATTTTGCTATTTATGTGGCTATAGGTAGTAGTCCACTTTGATGATAGACTCAAATCGCCATCCAGTAAAGTTCAGCAAAAGGAGAAAAGCATGAAATATCGTCCCTTTGGCACGACGGGGATCCAGGTCTCGGAGATTGGATTGGGAGCCTGGCAACTGGCGAATCCTGATTGGAATCTCCATGATAAAAAAGAAGGGCTGCGCATTGTGCATCAATCCATTGATGCGGGCTGTAATTTCTTTGATACCGCGCCGGGCTATGGCAACGGTGTGAGCGAAGAGATTTTGGGCGAGGCGCTAAAAGGGGTGCGTCAAGATATGGTGATCTGTACCAAGGCTGGGTATAGCGTAGAAGGGGGCGAAGACTTTTCCACCGCGGCGATCCGGCCTGTCCTCGAAACCAGTTTACAACGGCTCCAGACTGATTATGTGGACATCCTGTTGCTGCACAACCCGGCCCGCGAACTGATGGACGGGCGGGTAGCCACCCAATATGCCGAATTAGAGAAATTGAAGCAAGAGGGCAAGATCCGCGAATATGGCGTATCGCTGGATTGGAGCGAAGAGATGGAAATGGTGATGGCGACCACCCAAAGCCGGGCCTTTGAGGTCTATTTCAATGCCCTCTATCAGGAGATGTTGCCTTCGTTTGTCACTGCCGAGCGTCAGGGCGTTGGCTTGATCGTCAAAGTCCCACTCGATTCGGGCTGGCTGTCGGGGCGCTATCGCGGCGACCATCGCTTTAACGACATCCGGAATCGCTGGTCGCCGGAAGTGTTGGCACGACGGGGCATGTTGGTGGAAAAGTTTGCCAGCCTTGTCCCGTCCGATCGCTCCTTGGCCCATGCCGCGCTCCAATTTTGCTTGGCGCAACCCGCCGTCGCCACGGTCATTCCAGGGGCCAAAAGTGTCGAACAGGCGCTCGACAACATTGCCGCCGCCGATAAAACCCTACCCGCCGAGACTATCCAAGCACTCTATGACCTGTGGCACCAGGAGATCGCAGGCGATCCACCACCCTGGTAATAGGGCCGTGGTGATCAGGCCGTGGTGATCAGGCCGTGGTGATCAGGCCGTGGTGATCAGGTTGTTGGAATAGAAAAGAAGGAGCCGCTGCTGTTCAGGGGACGCGGATAGACGCGGGTTCACGCGGATTTTTTGAATCCGCGTGAACCCGCGTCTATCCGCGTCCCCAATGTTTATCATCTTGTTTATCATATGCGGTGAACTCGGTTTACCGTCCCTGCTTTGGTGATGGGGATTGCGTGTGGTGGGAAGATAGTTTATGCTTTTTGTGCTACTCCATCCACCTGTAACGAGATCCGAGGAACCTATGAAAATTACCAATGTTGAAACGTACCCCGTTTGGGGTGGTCATCGCAACTTTCTCTTTGTCGTCATCGATACGGACGAAGGGATCTACGGCGTTGGCGAAGCGGGCATTGTGCGGCCCGAGCAGGCCATTATCGGCGCGGTTGAGCATTTTAAGACGATCTTGATTGGGCAAGACCCCTTCCGCACCGAACACTTGTGGCAAGTGATGACGCGTGGTGGCTTCTTCCCCGCCCAACGTATCCTCATGTCGGCCATTGCCGCGATTGATATTGCTTTGTGGGATATTAAAGGCAAGGCGCTCAATGTGCCGATCTATGAGTTGCTCGGTGGCCGTGTGCGCGACAAAGTGCCTTGCTATCCGCACAATGTGGGCCATGGTATGGAGATTGAACCGCTGGTAGAGTCCTGTTTGCAGACCAAAGAGGAAGGGTGGAAATTTGTCCGCTGGGGCTTGGCCCAAAATGGCGAGATTCTGGAGCCGCGCCAGTCGGTATTGACCGCGATCAAACAATTTCAGGCTGTGCGTGAAGCCGTCGGCGACGAGATCGAGCTGACCTTTGATGTCCATACCCGGCTCGATCTGCCTGACGCGCTCTGGCTTTGTCGCGAAGTGGAGCACTTCCGCCCGTTCTTTATTGAAGACCCACTGCGCTGCGAAAACCCCGATTCCTTCAAAACTTTGCGCCCGCGCGTCCATGTGCCAATTGCCGCGGGCGAGCAATTCTGTTCCAAGTGGGAATTCCGCCAGATGGTCGAAGAAGAGTGGTTGGATTACGCCCGCATCGATCTCTGCATCGCCGGTGGCATCACCGAATCACGTAAGATCGCGGGTTGGTGCGAGACTCATTACATCAAGATCGCCACCCATAACCCCCTTGGTCCTATCTCCTCGGCAGCCTGTCTCCAACTCAATCTGGCGACGCCGAATTTTGGTGTCCAGGAACAGCCTCGCAAGACCGGCACTGTCCTCACCGATGTGATCCCCGTGCAGCCGGTTTGGGAGGATGGCTATTTGCTGCCCCCAACGTTGCCCGGCTTGGGCATCGAGTTCGACCGGGCCGCGGCCAAGAAAAACCCCGCCCAATCCTCGCCAATGCAACCCGGCTTCCGCGGCTTGCAGCGATTGGATGGATCTTTTACCAATTGGTAGATCTTGCGCAGTGCAAGCCGCTGGCAGGGTTTCATGAACATGAAGAAAGTCATCGGCAATCGCTTTGGCCGGGTCTGTGACCCGGCTGGAGCCTTTTACGAGCGCCTTCCAGGAAGCGGGCCGGAGTATCGATTGGCTAGAGCAAGCTTTGTCCGCTTCTTGGAAGGCGCAGTGTTGCTCAGATCTTTCAAGCTTGGTCTGCGTCCGTTTGGGGTGCCTAATTGTTCAACTGACCCAATCCAGTGATATGATCTTGGTGGCAACTCATCTGTTGCTTATATGCTTGCTTGGCGTTGCGCTTTTGTGGCGCATCCGCCCCACCTGCCGAGAAATGTTTGTATGAATCGGTCCATGCGTGTTTTTGCGTTCTTTGCCCTCGCCCACATGCTCTCCTACTTTTTTCGCACGGCCAACGCGGCGTTGGCGGGTGATCTGGCTCAGGAAATGGGCTTGAATGCGAGCCAACTGGGCCTGATGAGCAGTCTCTTCTTTCTGGCTTTTGCCGCGGCGCAAATTCCCCTGGGGATTGGGCTGGATTGGATCGGGCCGCGCTGGGTGACACCTGGGCTGCTCTTGGTGGGCGCGGTGGGGAGCCTGCTCTTTGCCAATGCCCACTCGTTTCCGCTCTTGGCTACGGGCCGCGCCCTGATTGGCTTGGGCACCGCGGGTGTCTTGATGGGCGCGCTCAAAGCCTTTAGCCGTTGGTTCCCGGCGGAACGCTATGCGACGATCTCAACGTTCATGGTCGGTTTTGGGTCGATGGGCGGCTTGGCGGCTTCGTTGCCACTGGCCTACTTGAACGTGCTGGTTGGCTGGCGTGGCATTTTCTTGGGCGGCGCGGCGGCGCTAGCGGTGGTGGCGATGGCGATCATGCTCTGGGTGCGCAATACGCCACCAGGGGAGCTTTGGGAACGCCCCCAAGCAACCGATGGTACCCTGCGCGATATTTTTCGCAACGGCTCCTTCTGGCGGATCTGCGGTTTGGGCTTTTGTATGAACGGGGTGTTACTGGCTATGCAAGGGTTGTGGGCTGGCCCCTATTTCACCGATGTCTATGGCTTTGACCAACTGGCCGCGGGCAACTTGCTCCTGGCCATTGCCGTCGGGGCCATGCTGGGCTTTGGTTCGTCGGGCTGGCTGGCTGATCGCTTTGGGTTGGCGTTGATCGTCATCATTGGGGCGGCGCTTCAAGTGGGTACGACGCTGCTCTATGCTTGGCAACCGCCTGTGGCGTGGCTGTGGGTGGTCAATCCGCTCTTTGGCTTTGGCGGCGGGATCAGCGTTGTTTTAATGCCCCAGATTCGCCGACTTTTTCCTAGCGGTTTGGTGGGCCGTGCCGTTAGTGCTGGCAATCTTTTCTCGTTTACTGGCATTTTTGTCACCCAGTGGATTATGGGCCTTTTGATCAATCGCTTTGCCAAAGACCAAGCGGGTCACTACCCACCGGTGGCCTATACCCTTGCGCTGGTTGTCATTGCCGTCTGTACGTTGGCCGCCCTGATCGGCTACGCCCCCTTGGTTCGCACGGAAAGGAAGAACGCGCATGCGTAGCGAAGCGGAAATCCTTGATCTCATTATCCAGACGGCCCAAGCGGACGCGCGGATCCGCGCCGTGATCCTCAACGGCTCGCGCGTCAACCCCCAGGCGCGCCGTGATCCTTTTCAGGATTTTGATGTAGTCTACCTCGTGACGGCGATCGCTTCTTTTGTCGCCGATGCCACCTGGATCGACCGTTTTGGCGCGCGGATCATTCTGCAAATGCCCGAGGCGATGAGCGACCCGCCGCCGATGAACGATGGTCACTTTGCCTACCTCATGCAATTTACCGACGGCAATCGGATTGATCTGACCCTCTTCCCGCTCGACCGATTGGCTAGCTTTGGCTGGGAGAGCCTGAGCGTCGTGCTGCTAGATAAGGATGGGCGGATCGGGCCGTTGCCCCCGCCGAGTGACCGCGATTATTGGCCCACGCCACCCACGGCCCAAGCCTTTGCCGACTGTTGTAATGAATTTTGGTGGGTTTCGACCTATGTTGCCAAGGGGCTCTGGCGCGCCGAGATCTTCTATGCCAAAGCCATGTTGGATCAGGTGGTGCGCGAGCAGTTGATGAAGATGCTTACCTGGTATGTGGGGATCAAAACTGACTTTGCGCGCAATCCTGGCAAGGTTGGGAAACAGTTCAAAGTGTATCTAGAGCCGGAACTGTGGACAATGCTAACCCAAACCTATACCGATACCGACGAAGCACGAAATTGGGATGCCCTCTTGACCATGGCCGCCCTCTTCCGCCAGACCGGGCTCGCCGTTGCCACCCACTTTGGCTTTGCCTATCCCCACCAAGACGACGAACGGGTGACCGCTCACCTGCAACATGTGCGCGCCCTTCCCAAAGACGCGACGACGATATATTAGCCAATAGAATGGGGCGGCTTCTCGCTGTTAGCAGAGGGTTTTAACCCTGTAAACTGCCCCCCAATGTCTATCTGTCTATCTGTCTATCTACCGGCTGATCAGCGCGCCATACATCGTATCCGCACCGCGCACCGGCGTCCGCTCGTGTAGTTTGGTGATGGTGGTATACCCAGCTTGGGCAAAGAGATCGGTCAAAGTGTGGTAGCTGAGGGGATAGGGCACCCAAGGATTGGCCCGCTCTAGCTCATATTCTACGATCAAGAAGTGATGCTGGGGTTTGAGGTAGCGCTGGGCTTGTTGGAGAAAAGCCAGTTGATCGCGGACATAGTGGAGTGAATTAGCCATCAAGATCCCATCCAACGGCTCAACGGGCAACCTATCGCGCACAAAATCGAGTCGCAGTGGTTCAATGGCAACACTCTTTGTCCCCGTGCGGCGGCGTGGTAAAGTCGCACTTTTGTCAACCGCATAGATCAGACTGGCAACTGGCAGCAAGCGCGCCAACGCATCGGTGAAAAAACCTGTGCCACAGCCCAGATCGGCCCATCGTTGGGGGCCTGCTGTGGTCACCTGTTCGTTACGGATCAGAGCGATCCCTTCTTGTAATTCCATGGCCCTATTCTACCGCTATTCTGGCGGAACTTCGGTAGTTCATCCACCGATGTTGACCTGACGATATGTCCCCGGTTCGACCCAAAGCGTGGCCCAACTTTCCACCTCGCTGGGTAACCTCGATCTGATTGGCAAAAATGGGCTGCGATCGTTGCCCGTTGCGGGATACGCTGATCGCCCGGCGCTGAAGCGGGCTTTCGCCGGCGTTGTTCGGTAGCCCGGTGGCTTTCGTTTCTGAGCAGGCACCTGAACCGAAAATGTGGATGTTGCAGATTTACGCGGATGAGCGCGGATTTTATCCGCGCTCATCCGCGTAAATCCGCGTCCGATCTCTAGTAGATTGGCCGTCGTCATGGGTTGCCGCTCCCTAGTTATATCGCGCGGATCCGTTCCATATCGGTAATCGGTGGGGTCCCGAACATCCGCGTATATTCACGGCTGAACTGGGAACTGCTTTCATAGCCCACTTGGTAGGCGGTGTGCGTGGCGTTGGTACTTTCCGTGAGGAGGAGCCGCCGTGCCTCCAGGAGGCGCAAGCGCTTTTGATATTGGAGCGGGCTCATCGCGGTGACTTCTTTGAAATAGTGGTGGAACGAGGAAGGGCTCATGTGGACAAGCTCGGCCATCGTCTCAACCCGGATCGGTTTGGTAAAATTCTCTTGGATGAGGTGAATGGCTTGGGCAATCCGTTGCATGTTGCTGCCATGGATGACAAGCTGAGTCACTTGATGCCCCTGTTCGCTGCGTAAGAGGCGATAGTAGAGTTCGCGTATGATCAGCGGCGCGAGAAAGGGGATGTCCTCTGGTGTGTTCAATAAGCGGACCAAGCGCAGCAAGGCGTCTACCAACGATTCATCAACCGTGCCGACAAACAAACCTCGTTTGCTGGGTTGGCTGCTTCCCGGCTTCCGTTCTAGTTGGGGCAGTAGTTCATGCAGCAGATCTTGCTCCAAGCTAAGCTGGATACAGAGATAGGGTTGTTCGGCACTGGCAATTGTGATCTGACCGACTACGGGCAAATCCACGGAAACAACCAGATACTCAGAGACGCCGTAGTGGTATAACTCTTCTTGGAGCAAGACGGTTTTTGCCCCTTGAACAATCACACAGAGCGATGGGTGATAGACCGCTGGGATCTTGAGGCTGGCGGTTGAGGCTTTGAAACATGACAACGCCGGAATCGCGGTCGTGTTGATCCCTTCTGCTTGCGCATAGCGTTGCAGAATTGTGGTAAGTTCGTCTTGTTGTTCGCGCTTCATCACCCCATTGTAACCGTGCTGTGGCTGGGGCGGCAAGTCGGCGGTTGGAGGAATAGGCAATAGATAAAGAGGACTAGGCATTTCCTTTCGTTCGCTCTAGGCGTAGAATTAGGCTATTGTTAACCGTTTTTAAGCAAATGGAGTCGATGAAGGAATATCTATGAAAATCGTAATCGTCACGGGGGGTAGTCGCGGTTTGGGCAAGAGCATGGCGCTGCGTCTCGCCGCCAAAGGCCATGATGTGATTCTCACCTACCATAGCAAGCAGAGCGAAGCTGACGCGGTGGTGGCGGAAATCGAAGGATTAGGCCGCAAAGCGGTGGCCCTACAGCTCGATGTCAGTAACGCCCAAGCCTTTGCTCCCTTTGCCCAAGCCGTCCAAACCGTGCTGCAAAGTCACTGGCAGCGGCCTGATTTTGATGTGCTGATCAACAATGCGGGCATTGGAATCCACACGGCGTTTGTCGAGACGACCGAGGAACAGTTCGATCAGTTGGTCAATATTCACCTCAAGGCTGCCTTCTTCCTCACGCAACAATTACTGCCGTTGATGAAGGATGGTGGACGCATTGTCAATGTCTCGACCGGGCTAGCTCGTTTTACGCTGCCGGGTTACGCCGCCTACGCGGCCATGAAGGGGGGTATCGAAGTGTTGACCCGTTATCTTGCCAAAGAGTTAGGCCCGCGCAATATTACCGCGATTGTGGTCGCTCCGGGGGCGATCGAGACGGACTTTGGTGGGGGTGCCGTGCGCGATAATCAACAGCTCAACAGCGCCATTGCGGCCCAAATTGCCCTGGGGCGTGTCGGCCTGCCGGATGATATTGGCAGCGCGGTGGCCGCCCTCGTTGATGATGATAGCCGCTGGATCAATGGTCAACGGATCGAAGTATCTGGTGGAATGTTTCTCTAGACGGTGATAGATGTAGGCGTTACGCACTTAGGCCAGAGCCGACAGGTTTGCCAGAGCTGACAGGTTTGCCAGACCTGTCAGCTCTCTGCTCATGCTGATCAACTCCTACTATGAACTGCCCGATATGAACGGTGATGAATGGTAGCAAGCTCACGGTTCAGCCAGCACGCTTCTTCTGTACAACCCGCACGGCAATCGTCGCGTAGATCCTGGTAAATCTGTCGCGTGTTTCTTGGGTAAATTCTTCTATAATAGAAAGTGCACATCGCTCCCAGATGTTGGCAGGCGTTGGCCTGCTTGCCGGATAACCAACCAAGCTACACGTCACCCGATAGTTGACCCATGATAAACGATCTTAGTTTGCGCGCGACGCTCGACCGTTTCTACCAACAGATCCATACCATCATTCTTAGTAAACAACATCCTGTCACCGGCCTATTACCCGCCAGTACGGCAGTAACTGTCCATGGTGACTATCGGGATGCCTGGGTGCGTGACAATGTCTATAGCATCCTGGCCGTTTGGGGGTTGGCCTTGGCCTATCGCCAGCTTGACAATGATGGTGGCCGTGGTTATGAATTAGAGCAAAGCTGTATTAAGTTGATGCGTGGGCTGCTCCAAGCCATGATGCGCCAAGCCAATAAGGTCGAGCAATTCAAGCAAAGCCTCGCCCCTCATGATGCGCTCCATGCCAAATATAATACAGAGACCGGTGGCACGGTTGTCGCGGATCACGCCTGGGGGCATCTCCAAGTGGATGCCACCTCGCTCTATCTGCTCATGTTGGCCCAAATGATCGCGTCGGGGCTCCAGATCATTGGCACACAAGATGAGGTCAACTTTATCCAGAATCTCGTCTACTATATTGAGCGCGCCTATCGCACACCCGACTATGGCATCTGGGAACGGGGCGGCAAGATGAATCTGGGGCAGGTGGAGCTGAATGCCAGTTCGATTGGCATGGCCAAAGCGGCGTTAGAAGCGCTCACTGGGTTCAACCTCTTTGGCCCGCGTGGTTCTCAGGCTTCGGTGCTTCATGTCATTCCTGACAACATTGCCCATGCCGATATTACCCTCCACGCCATGTTGCCACGCGAGTCGAGCAGCAAAGAGGTCGATGCGGCGTTGCTCAGTGTGATCAGCTTTCCGGCCTTTGCCATTCAGGACGAGGCATTGGTCGAGCGGGTGCGCCGGACGATTGTGGAGAAATTAGAAGGGCGCTATGGTCTGAAGCGCTTCTTGCGTGACGGTCATCAAACGGTGTTAGAAGACGAGCATCGGTTGCACTACGAGACAGCAGAGTTGCGCCAGTTTGAACATATTGAATCCGAGTGGCCCCTCTTTTTTGTCTATCTCTATCTCGATGGCCTCTTCCGCAATGATAAAGCGCAAATTGAGTATTATGAGCAGAAGTTGGCAACCGTACTCGTGGAACAAGACGGCCAACTCTTGTTGCCCGAGCTCTACTTTGTGCCCGCCGATCGCGTCGCGGCGGAACGTGCCCGGCCCCATAGCCAAATGCGGCTGCCCAACGCCAATGTCCCATTGGTCTGGGCGCAGAGCCTCTACCTCTTAGGCCAATTGGTGCGCCAGAATTTGTTGCGGATCAATGATATCGATCCGCTGGGGCGCTGTTTTCGCAAGGCGCGGCGCGAGCCAGTGGTCCAAGTCGCGTTACTGGCCGAAGATGCGGCCCTCCAAGCGGCGTTGGCAGTCCATGGCGTCGCCACCGAAACGCTCCAGGAATTGGCCCCCATCGAAGTACACTATCCCGAGACCATCGCCGGTGCCTATCAGCAAGTTGGGCGTAACCGCAAACTTAACCTCAGTGGCCGTCCGTTGCGCCGGATCAAGAGCCTGACCACGAGTCGGCTCTATCAACTGGCGGGGCGACGAGTGGTCTGTCTTTCGGCGCTCTTTCTCCAACGCGAGTTCTATTTGGCCTATGATCTGAACTTTCTGGCCGACCGGTTTCGCAGTGAATTGGCCTATATCCATCGCCACTGGACACAGGTGGGCCGGCCCACCGTGGCTGTCCTCCTCACCCACAGTCTGTTAGAAGAAGGCGCGTCGGCCTTTTTTACCTTGATGCAAGAGTTGCGGGCCGGTGCCGTGGATGAGGTGCCGGTCAAGTTGGGGCGCTTGGTGCAGCTAATGCCCACGGCCAGCTTTGAACGGATCGATCTGCTCCATGATTTTGTGCTGGCGTCCGCCGTGTTGGAGCGGACCGCAGCGCGCACGCCCTTGCTTGGTCAAAGCGGCTCCCATACCCCCTTGCATCAAGAAAGTGAACTGACCATTGAGGCTGAGGCGGATTGGGAGGAACTCTGTGCGCGCTTGGCGTGGAGCCAGAATCTCTATGAGCAAGTAGAGATTCTAGCCACCCTTGTGCGCCGCTGGGGAATCGAGCAGACGCTTCAACTGCGGGACAAAACCGTTGCCATCCGTGAACTGCTGGAAGAAGTCTATGCCGAAGCGGGACGGCGACGGCTCTGGGCGGTGGTGCGGCGGGCTTCAGCGTTGCTGGGCAAGGTCGATTTCGATCTCGACTATGCGGTGAGCGCCATCTTGGTCTGTCAGAAACATATTTTAGTGGGGCGCGCCTTTAGCACCGATTCCTTGATTACCCAGCCGTTGCCCACCCAAGAATTGCTGCTCAAGATCAATACTTTCTGCCGAGATGATATTCGCGATAGTGCGTTGACCCAGGAACTGCTCATCTACTTGGGGCTCCTGATCAAAGCCCGGCCCGATCTCTTTGCCGATCTGCTCGTCGTGCGGGTGAGCTATTTGATCGTACTGTTGACCAGTGCGCTAGCCCATGAACGGCAGCTTACGCAGGATGAAGCGTATGAACAACTGATGCACTTGGCCCCCTCCGATCTCCAACAGCGATTGATGCAGGTCTTGGCCCAATATCAGGGGATGCAGGCCATTTTGGCCGAGTTGGAATCGTTGCATGTAGAAAGTGGCCGTGCCGCGCTCCAATGGTCGCCGGATCGCGCGCTCGAAGCCTTGCCGACACCGCCCCAAGGGTGGCACGCCTGGCGGCAATATCAGGGGATTCTCAGCCGCGCGTCAAGCGATTTTTATAGCCAGGTTTGGCAGCTCTGTCAATATTGTCGCGGCCTGGTGATTGGGGATAAATTCGAGCGGCGCAATCGGCTGGAAAGCGCCATGGTCCTCTCGGATATGACGCCCGGTGAGGCGGCCTTTGCTTTGCGGGTGGAACATCTACTCGGAAAGATCTCCGCGCCCGAATACCGCCAACTGAACCTGGAAGCGCTCACGGTGTTGGCCCGGATCACCGCCCAAAATGCAACGCTGCAGGTCGATGATTATATCGTCCTCGATGTGCTGATCGGTCATGCCGTCCGGCTCGCCCATTTACATCGCTACCCCGAGCATGAAGCCAGCTATAGCGAACACAAAGCCGCGGCCTGGGATGCTTTTTATGCCCTGCCGCCGATTTCCTCCACCGACTACCTCGCCCGCGCCTTCCGCTACCTACTCGACTTTGGCCCCGGCGACGAAGGCTAGCCAACCGTCCGCCCTGTCAGCTTGCCAGAGTTGGCAAGGTTAACCGCACCACCCTGCCGAGAAAAGTGGACGCGGATGCACGCAGATAAACCAAATAAAATCTGCGTGCATCCGCGTAAATCCGCGTCCCTAAAATTTATAGTTGTGCTTAGAGCGGCCAGACGATTGGCACGAGCAGAATGGCAATGCCATAGACGACTAGCGTCAGCAGCGAACCGACCTTGAGAAAATCGCTAAAGCGGTAGTTGCCCGGCCCATAGACCATGAGACACGAGGGTTCCAGTGGCGTGAGATAGGAGGTGCTGGCAGCAATCGCGATCATCATAACAAAGGTGCGCGGGTTGAGCCCCAGTTGGCTGGCCGTTTGGATGGCAATCGGCACGACGACAATGGCCGCGGCCTGATTAGACATGGGCTGGGTGAGAATCACGGCCAGGGCAAAAAAGCCAGTCAACAAGAGCAAGGGGTTGGTACTGCCCGCCAGCATCACGATCTTTTCGGCCAGATAGGCGGCTGTACCCGTCTGTTCCATGGCCGTGCCGAGCGCTAACATGCTGCCGATAAGGACAAGCGCCCGCCACTCCACTTTCCGATAAGCCTCTTCGACCGAGATACAGCGCGTGAGAAAGATTGCCAGTGTCCCGATCAGCACGGCGACGGGCAGGGCCACGATCTCCGTGGCCGCCAAACCAAGCGCACCGACAAAGGCCGCAATGGCAAAAGGTGCGCGTTCGCGTTGATAGTGCTCTTGTTGAACCGCACCTAATACATGAAAGAGCTGTTCGTCTTCCAACGCGGTGAGGGCCGCGACATTGTGCTCGCCGCTTTGGATGAGCAGGACATCACCCACCCGCAAAGGCATTTGGCTAATCTTGCGTTGTAATGTCTCGCCATGCCGGTAAACCGCGAGCACTTGTAGCCCATAGCGTTCCCGAAAGCGATATTGAGCCAGGGTCACCCCGATTAAGGGGGAATTGGGCATGAGGATGACTTCCACCATGGGCAGTTCTTCGGCGCCTGCTTTGAGCGCATTACGCTGCTGATTGCCCCGTAACTCCAGCCCGACCGCCGCATTACTGCGCAACAACGATTCCCGCGCCCCTTCGACCAGGAGAATATCGCCAGCGCGCAAGCGGCGTCCGGTCCGCGGTTCGAGCCGCCGATTCGCCGTGGGCAGGGAGCGATTTTCCTTGCGCACAACCCGCACCACCGTTAAATCCAGCTCCTGCCCCAAAGCACTTTCGGCCAGGGTTTTGCCAATGAGCGGCGAAGTGGGCAACACAACCAACTCGGTGAGGTAGAGCCGGTTGCCAAGTTGGCCCAGATCATCTGGCGTTGACCGATCCGGCAGGAGGCGACGACCAATGAACAGCATATAGAGAATCCCCACAACGGCAATGGGAATGCCAACCGGTGTCAATTCAAACATGCCCATGGGCGTCATTTCATAGCGCCGTAGCAACCCATTGATCACGATATTCGTCGAAGTCGCGACCAGGGTGACAGAGCTTGCCAAGATCGACGCAAAGGCCAACGGCATGAGCAGCTTACCAGCACTTACCCGCATGCGTTCCGCCAAGCCGAGCGTAATGGGCAAAAAGAACGCGGTACAGGCGGTGTTGCTCATAAAGGAGCTGAGACTTGAGGTGGCGACCATGATCATTGCCACCAACCGATTGGGATTGTCGCCCGTGTAGCGCAGGAGCGTGCGCCCCGTCATCTCTACGACGCCCGTACGCTGCAACGCCGCGGTCAGCATAAAGAGCCCCATTAAGGTAAAGACCGTGTCACTGCCAAAGCCCGCAAAAGCATCACTGGGCGATAAGAGCCCGGTTAGAATCATGATGACGAGAAACCCTAAGGCAACTACATCTGCCGCCACCCATTCAAAGGTAAAAAGAACAAGCGCTATCCCCATCAAGCTGAGCAGTAGCGCCATTTCTGGCGTTAATATCATGCTTTCCCCTTACATACTGCGGTGCACGCAAGCCGTCGGGCGTGCAAGCGGCCCAGCGCTGAAGCGCACAGATTTCTCAGATCTGTGAAGATTACCACGCACCGCTGGGATTGGTCGAACTTGATGTGACCCAGATAAGCACCTTGGGCTAGGGTCCTCCCTGTGGGGACGAATAGCGCACGAGCGCCGTTTGCTTGTTTGCAGTTCACCATTTTCCAGGCTATAATGCAGCCCAGCACAAGCTCCCAAAAATCTTGCTTGCTCAACCATAGACCACTTGCATACGCTAACAACTGCATAACAACTGTTAAAGGAGGCCATCCGTTCGCGTTCTTGGGCTGCTCTATGCATCGTTGCCTGGAGTGGTGCCTTGCCCGTTCGGCTAGATCCGATCTAGCCTTCCTCGTTGTGCTACCCATGCACAAAGTGCTCTTTATTTCCAAAGCTGTACCCGTCTGAGAAGAACCTACGTAAAACATACTAATGTAAAAAACATACTAAAGTGAGGAAGCCTATGCGTACGCGGTATGTATTTGCCAGTCTGTTTGTTGTTTTTTCACTTCTACTGACCGCCTGTACAGCGGGTCCAACCGGTCCGGTGGGGCCTGCCGCGCCCGGCGGGGAGGCGGCGGTGCCCGGCGGTGAATTGCCTGTCCCCCGCAATGAAACTATCTACATGGAGGATTCCGCCACCTTCCGCATCTTCGATAGCTTTAACAACTTGATCCCCAATGGGAATGATTTTGCCAATGGCTTTGTGCAAGTGGGGACCGAATATTTCTTCTATGCCAATTTTGCAACCGGTGAAATCCAACCTTGGTTAGCCACAGAATACACCTACAACGAGGATTTCACCGAGGTGACCCTCAAACTGCGCGATGATGTCACGTGGAATGACGGTGAACCCTTCTCGGCGGACGATGTCGTCTTCACGGTGGAGATGCTCAAGGCCAATTCGACGTTAGCTCGCAGCGCCACCCTCAGCGAATTTGTCGAAAGTGTAACCGCGCCGGATGCGACCACGGTGGTCTTTACCTTGACCAAGCCGGCACCTCGCTTCCATTACAACTTCTTTGCCCAAGTCGATGCATTGACGGCGTTGCCCAAGCACATTTGGGAAGGGCAAGATCCGCTCACCTTCAAAAATGATCCGCCCGTGACGACCTCAGTCTGGAAGCTGAAGCAAACCCTGCCCGATCTGCGCATGTTTGTCTGGGAACGCGATGAAAATTATTGGGGCAAAGCCGAACAGTTTCCCCAAGCCAAGTACATCGTCTTCCGCACGGCCCCGCCAGCCGATGCTGACTACCAAGATCTAGTCAACAATGTGATCGACCATGCCCACCGCCTCCAATGGCACCAGGTGGAGCAAGCGTTGGCCGCCAACCCCGCCGTCAGCTACGGGCCTTTCCAAGATCCCTGCCCGCGCGGCATCTGGGTCAACAATGGCAAGTATCCGCTCAGCGAGCCCGATGTGCGGTGGGCGCTCTCCTACTTGGTGAACCGCGAAAAGATTGCCAATGTCATCTGGCAACCGCCCACCGTTCCGGCAGTGTATCCATGGTCGGAATGGAAATTGCTGGAACGTTATCTCGACCCGGCGGTGTTGGAAGAATATAAGATTGAGTATGATCCCGCCAAAGCCGCCGCGCTGTTGGATAGCTTGGGCTTTGCGCCCGGTTCTGACGGGGTACGCGTCGATGCCGAAGGCAACCGCATGGCCTATAACATCATTACGCCAGCGGAAGTCGGCGTTGGTGAATATCAGATCGCCCAAGATCTGGCCGAAGAAGCCGCCAAGATCGGCATTGAGCTAACGGTGCAAGCGGTGACCGGCCCGGTCTTTGACGAATCGACCCAAACGGGGAACTTTGACATCACCGCCCACTGGCTCTGTGGTAGCGGCTTTATGGACCCCATTGGCATCTACCAAAACTACCAGAGCAAGAATACCGCCCCGGTTGGCGAACGCGCCACCGCTGGCAACTGGATTCGCTTGGAAGATGCGGAGCTAGACGCGGCTGTGGAAAAATTGCAGTCGATTAGCCCCGATTCCGAAGAAGCGGCCGCGGCTTATAGCGATGCCTTGCGCGCCTGGATGCGCCTCATGCCCGCGATCCCGGTGGTGCAGACGATCTACATCATGCCGTGGAATGAGACCTACTGGACCAACTGGCCGACGGAAGACAACATGTATACCGTGCCCTTTACTTGGTGGGCGCTTTGGTATCCGGTCAGCTTCCAAGTTGAACCGGTGCAGTAAGGCCGTAGCGTAAGATAGAGGACAGAGGATAGAGGACAGAGGTCAGAGGTCAGAATCTGTCTTCTATCCTCTGCCTTCTGACCTCTGTCTTCTGCCTTCTGCCCTACCGCTCTGCTCACCTTCCCCTGCTCGACTGATTGATCTGTTTACTTACCGCTGTGGAGACGATGCATGCGCTGGAAAGTCCATCCACTAGTAACCTACCTGATCCAACGGTTGCTAACCTATCTCTTTACCATTTTTGGCTCATTTAGCGTTGCCTTCATCTTCTTTCGGATGATCCCTGGCAACCCGATTGGGGCGTTGCTAAATAGCATGCGCCAACAATATTCCTATACGATTCCCAATGGCGAGGAAATGATTGCCGAATATGAAAAATTGTTGGGGCTCGACGGCAGTTGGTTTGACCAATACATTCGTTATGTCTCCAATGTTTTTCTGCGCTTCGACTTTGGCCCCTCGTTGACGGCCTTTCCCACCCATGCCCAAGTCTTGATCCTCCAGGCGCTTCCGTGGACTCTTGGTCTGCTGGGCGTTTCCATTCTGATCGCGTGGGTGTTGGGGGTGATCCTTGGCGGGATTGTGGGCTGGCAGCGCGAATTTCCGGGCTCCCAATTTATCACCACGGTAGCCATTGCCTTGGCCCAGGTGCCTCAATACTTTGTGGCCTTGTTTCTCATCTTTCTCTTTGCCTATGCGCTGATGTGGCTACCCGCCCGTGGGGCCTACCCGGCCACGACAACGCCCGGGCCTTCGCTCAACTTTATCCTAGGCGTGCTCCGTCATGCGATCCTGCCAGCCTGCTCGATTGTGCTCGTCTCGGTCTCGGGCTGGCTCATTTCGACGCGTTCCTTGATGATCTCGATCCTGGGGGAAGATTATCTGCTCTTTGCCCAAGCCAAGGGCTTGCGCCCCGGTTATATCTTTTCGCGCTATGCCTTGCGCAACGCGCTGCTGCCGCAACTAACCGGGTTGGCGATCTCCTTGGGCTTTATTATGAATGGCTCGTTTCTCGTAGAGTATATCTTCACCTATCCAGGGATTGGCACCCTCTTCGTCAATGCCATCGGGCTGTTGGACTATAACACCGTACAGGGAATTGTCCTCATCTCGATCATTGCCGTTCTCACCGCCAGTCTCCTGCTCGATCTACTTTTGCCGTTGGTGGACCCACGGATTCGCTTAGGAGGCTGATTGTGCGACAGACATTCTTCTTTTTTCGGGAAAATCCGCGCTTCACGATTGGGTTGCTGCTCTTTCTCGTGATCTGTGCCCTTGCCCTCCTGCAGCCGGCGATTGTGCGTTGGAAGCTGGGGGCAGAAGTCTCGCCCATGACGGTAGGCACCTTTCCCCTCTATGTCAACCCCAATCCCGACAACTTCCTCGGCACCGACCGCATGGGGCGCGATGTCTTTTCGTTGCTCTTGGTTGGCCTCCGCTACTCGTTGGCGATTGGGCTCCTGGCTGGCACGATTGCCACCTTTGTCGGCATTATTGTGGGTTTTATTGCTGGCTTTCAGGGCGGCTGGGTCGATAGTACGCTGCGCACCTTCACCGACATGATCTTGGTCATCCCCACCTTTCCCATTTTGGTCACCTTGTCGGCCTATATCAAGGGCTTGAATGTCGTGACCATGGCCTTATTGCTAGCGGCCTTTAGTTGGCCCTTTTCGGCGCGGGCCATTCGGTCGCAGGTGTTGAGCTTGCGCGAGCGTGGCTATGTCGATCTTGCCCGTGTCTCGGGCATGAGCAATATGGAGATCATCTTTCAAGAGATTTTGCCCAATCTGCTGCCCTATTTGGGCGTGGGCTTGGCCGTCAGCACCGTGGGCGCGATCCTGGCCGAAGTCGGGCTGGAATTGATTGGGTTGGGGCCTGGCAATGTAGCAACCTTGGGTTTGATGATCAACTGGGCGATTGGCTGGGGGGCCATGAGTCTGGGCAAGTGGCATCTTATTGCCGCGCCAGCCGGTATGTTGGTGCTCCTCTTCTTTGCCCTCAACCTGATGAACATCGGCCTTGAAGAGGCTTTTAACCCCCGCTTGAAAGGGACGACAGGACAGTAACCATGAGCCAGAATCTGCTGGAAGCGACCGATGTTCGCATTCATTATCATAGTGTGGGAGGCGCTTACAAGGTGGTCGATGGCGTGGATGTCACCATCAAGCGCAATGAAATCTTTGGGATTGCCGGGGAATCGGGCTGTGGCAAATCGACCTTGGTCGAAGGGATCATGCGCTTGATCCGGCCCCCAGGCAAGATTGTCAGCGGCCAAGCGCTCTTCTATCCCCAAGATCCGCCCGCCAAAGCCATGACCACGCGCACCATCAATGGCACCGCTTCCCATCGTGTAGCGGCCAATGGGACCAGCGGCGATGCCATCGATCTCTTCCAGGTCGAGGGCGAAGATCTCCGCTATCTCCGTTGGCGTTATATCTCCTATATTCCCCAAGGTTCCATGAACTCGCTCAACCCCGTCATGCGCATCGGCGACCAGATGATCGATGTCACCGTGCAACATTCCGAGCTAACCAAGCGGGAAGCCCGCGAGCGGGTGGTCGAGGTTTTGCGCGTCGTTGGGTTGCCGGAGCGGGTGGTCCGCGCCTATCCCCACGAATTGAGCGGCGGCATGAAGCAGCGGGTCATCATCGCCATGGCTGTTACCCTGAACCCACAGCTGATCGTCGCCGATGAACCAACCACGGCGTTGGATGTCAATGTCCAGCGTGCGGTATTAGAGACGATTACCGAGATCAAAGCGCGCACCGGCGCAACCGTAATCTTCGTCAGCCATGATATGGCTGTCCATGCCGAGTTAGTGGATCGGCTCGCTATTATGTATGCCGGGGAAGTGGTAGAAGTGGGCACAGTCTACGAGATCTTCGAATCGCCCAAACATCCCTATAGTCAGCGGTTGATTGCTTCGATCCCCCAACTTGGGGGGCAACGAAGCCGCCTCGAAAGCATTACGGGCATTGCCCCTAGTCCCATTGCTTGGCCGCAAGGGTGTCGCTTTCATCCTCGCTGCCCCTTTGCCATGGAGATTTGCCAGCGGGTCACCCCGCCTTCCTATGAATTTGCGCCTGGTCACCACGCGGCCTGTCACCTCTACGGCGAGGCGCAATCCAGCCAACTGCACAGCGAGGCGGCCTCATGACAACCCAGCAACCATTGCTCGAAGTTCAACAGGTACGCAAAGTCTTTACCGGCGTTGGTGGGCTCCTCTCCCGCCGCGACGTGGTGGCGGTGGATGATATTTCTTTGGCCCTGCGTGGGGATCAACCCAAGCTACTGACCATTGTGGGCGAGAGCGGCAGTGGCAAAACAACATTGGCCCGCTGTATTCTGGGGTTAACCCAGCCCACGAGTGGCGCGGTGCGCTATCAGGGTAAAGATATTCAAAGCATGAACAAAGAGGAGCTGCGGGCCTACCGCCGGGCCGTCCAGCCGATCTTTCAAGATCCCTACTCGACCTACAATCCCTTCTATCGGATTGATCGTGTGCTCAACATGTTGGTGCGCAAGTTTAAGCTGGCCGACTCGCCCAAAGCTGCCAAGCCCTTGATCGACGAAGCCTTGCGCGCCGTGGATCTCCGCCCCCATGATGTGCTGGGGCGCTACCCGCATCAGTTGAGTGGTGGTGAGCGCCAGCGGGTTATGCTGGCGCGGGTCTACCTCATGAAGCCCCGCCTGATCGTGGCAGACGAGCCGATCTCGATGATCGACGCGGCGTTGCGCGCGCTCTTTTTGAACATTCTGCTCGACTTCCGCGATCAACATGGCATCTCTTGTATCTTCATTACCCATAACCTTTCGACGGCCTACTACTTGGGTGGCGAGATCATGGTCATGTGCCGCGGGCGGGCCATTGAGCATGGCGCGATGGATGATGTGATCGCCAAGCCAGCCCATCCCTACACCCAATTACTGCTTGACTCAGTCCCTTCCCAAGATCCGCGCCAACGGTGGACAGAAAAACGGGGAGCCAACGCGGTGGAGGCCAGCGAACTCCAGGTTTCTGCCAATGCTTGTGTCTTTGTGGAGCGCTGCCCCCAGGTCATGCCCCTTTGTCGCCAACAACGGCCCGCGGCCATGCCAATCGAAGCTGGGCAAACCGCGGCCTGTTTTCTCTATGGTGATCGGGCCATGGCCGCACCATCCAGCTAAGCAAAGCGAACTTACACCGGTCAAGTTTTCAAAACCTGACCGGTGTGCTGCGCGGCCAGCAGCCAGAGCGGAAATTCCCAGGGTGCCGATGCGCTGACGCAGCTAGCAATTGCCCGAGTGGAGAGGAAGATCTTACAGAAGAAAGTTACGGGTTTATGTTACTGTAGGCATCACCGCACGCTTTCTCGCCCAAGGAGTCTCGCCGAAGGAGTGATGATGCACAGTGTTTCACGGAAAAATTATTTCCTTATAACCGCCAGGAGAAAGCAGCTGTTCTTCAGCTTGGTCGCGTGGCTGCTCCTAAGTGGTTGCAGCAGCCAAGGTGTGCTCCACCTGCTATCGTGGCTACCGATTGCCGCGCCCCCTACCGCGCCGACGCTTGATCCTACGCTGGCGCGTAGCAATCGCTTATTGGTGCAGGGTGTAGATGGCAATCTCTTTACGATTAGCCCCGATGGCACCCAACGGCTAGATCTGACTACGGATGCGAGCCGTACACGTACCTATGGTCAGGCCACTTGGTCTACTTCGGGCGCGCGTATTGGGTGGACGCAACTGGAGCAGACCATCAACGGCCTGCAAAGCGCGCTGGTCACAAGTGATGCCGACGGCCGTGCGCGTACGCGCACGGAAACCCTGTTCGCACCCTTCTATCTCTACTGGAGCCCGGATGACCGGAGGCTGGCCTATTTGAGCAATTGGTTAGGGGAACAGGGGCAGACCATTGCCTTGCGCATGGTCGATCTCGAACAGGGCAGCAACGAAGCGGTGACCTTGGGCACTGGTCAGCCCCTCTATTTTTCGTGGTCGCCGACCGGCGAGCAGATGATCACTCATGTGGCGAACCAACGCATCGCCGTGCTAAGCGTGGCAAGTGGCGACGTCCAGATCTTGGCCGACGCTTCGGCAAATTTTGCCACCCCCCAATGGGCCGGTGCGGGCGATCAGTTGCTCTTTGTCAAAAATGATCAGACCATTCCTCACCTCGTGCTGACCGATCCAGAGGGCAAGAATGCCACCGCGGTAACCAATCTCAGCCGGAACGATGCGATTAGTTTTGGCTTGAACGGTACCGGCAGCCATCTGGCTTATATCGAAACGAGTAACCAGATTGGTTTTAATGCCTTTGGCCCCCTCTTCGTCTACAATCTCCACAGCCGCGCCTTTACCCAATTGAGCGATGCCCCGGTCATTGCCTTTTTCTGGAGCCCCGATGGGCAAGCATTGCTCTTTTTACGCGCGGAAGCAGAACCTGGCCGTGCTTGGCTGCGGATCAATGTCTGGGATGGGAAGACGGTGCAGACCTATGGGCGCTTTATCCCCAGCACGATCTATCTGCGCGATTATCTCCGTTTTGCCGATCAATATATGCAGAGCCTGCGCTTCTGGGCACCCGATAGCCGTGCTTTTGTCTATGCGGGTCAAGGAGAAGATGGCACCCGCGGGATCTGGATCCAGTCGTTGGATGGCGATGGCACACCGCAACTGGTGACCGAGGGACTCTTTGCTACGTGGTCGCCGCAGTAGGTAGAGGGAACCGCGTTTTTCGTTCGGCTATGGGTCTATGTGCTCTTCAAGGGCAATGGGATTTCCCTCGGGGTCTGTGCCATGACAGACCAGCACATTCGGTCCAGGGGTGAAGATCTCTTGCAGTTGAACGCCACGCGCCCGCAAGGTCGCGTGAACCGTCTGGATATCGGTCACGCCAAAGACAAGCATGGGGGTATCTTGCCCCAACCGTTTCCGTCCACCACCATGGAGTGCCAATTTGCATGCGCCTGCCTCAAAGACCACCCACATCGCCATCTTGTAATCCACTAGGCCGGTGGGGAAGAGCATGGGCAATTCCAGCACATCGCGATAGAAGGTGACCTGCTGTTGCATATCTTCTACATACAAGATGATTTCAATCACTCCGCTCGTGAGCATGGTGCTTTCCTTTCTGGGGTGGTTGGCTGGTTGGGTTGAGTGCAGCCTTGGTCTTACTTATGAGCTTAGTTTTTCCCTAGCATCTTGTCAAATTGGGAAAACAACCCCTGCTTTGGGGCCTATCCTCTGCCTAGCACGCCTTGCCCTTGCCTGTAACACTTCTGCTACTTGCCATGCAACCCCGCGTGCGCTATGCTGGCCGTGTGTTCTTATTTCGCTTCCCAACCAAATGATTCACAATTCAAGTAGAGGTTCTATGATACGCGTCAATCCCCTTCTTTTGCGTGCATTTTGCGTTCAATGGTTGGCCCAAGGCCGCTCTAAGCGACTATCGGCCAGCCTGCTGGCGGGACTCGTAGCCCTTGGCTGCGCTCTCCTTTTCTTCCGTTCACCGCTCCTCCTGGCCGAAGACCAAGCACCCGACGCCCCAGGCAGCATCTCTGGAGTTGTCAAAAATGCGGACGGGATGCCCCAAGCTGGCATGGAAGTTTCTCTTTTTCAAGTCCGTAATTTTAGCACTGACAACTGGGGTGCCACCCACAGCGTTACCACACAACCGGATGGGCAATATCATTTTACCCTTCTATTGCCAGGCATCTATCGGATTGGCGTGAGTGACCCACAAAGAACCTATGCTCCGAGCTTCTATCCAGACGCCGCAACGGTCTATCGCGCTGCCGATATTCTGGTCATGGGGGATAATCGGCGTGGCGTTGATCTGCTCATGCAACCCGGTGCGCAGATTACGGGTACGATAACGGGAACCAACAACTTTACCCTCACAAGCGTCTATGTGGAATTATACCAAGCCGTCTTGCAGCCCAATGGGGTAGTTTGGGAAAACGTTTACCGTTATCCTTCTGTGCCTACCGCTGGCACTATTTTTTATAGCTTTACGGGGCTAAACGCCAGCAGCTACCGTGTTTGTGCATATAATATTTATGTGATGCACGGGGAGCGTGAATGTTACGACAATGTCTATGATATCAGTCAGGCCACTTCGCTCACCCTAACCGTTGGCGCGACGATCAGCAATGTCAATCTGGTGCTAGGCGACGGCTCTAGCTTTGCCCAGATTCGTGGGCAAGTCACCAATCAAACCCATGAACCCCTTGCGGGTATCCAAGTTTCTGCCGTACCCGTACCTTCGGATTTGTTTGATGGTTGGCGTGCCCAGACCGATAGTCAGGGCAACTACCAGCTTACAAACTTGCCGGGTGGTCAGTATAAACTTTATTTTACGGATCCAACCGGTACTTATGCTTTTGCGTATTATCGTAATGCCGTGATTGAAGAAGATGCGCGCCTCATTGAAGTTACGCCCAAGCAAATAATTACGGATGTCAACCTACCGTTGCGCGCTGCTAATCAGATCCAAGGCGATGTAACACTTTTTGACCAACTGGTATCAAACGGCTATGTGTCTGTCGAAATGAAGACTCCCTTCGGCTGGCGCCCTGTGGCGGGAGACGCCATCGGGCCACTGACAGGCCGCTATGAAATCAGTGGTCTACCAGAAGGTATCTATCGCGTCCGTACCTCCGTTTATCTTGCGCTCGGCGGTAGCTCCTATATCTATGAAGGTTATTTTGGCGGAACTACACCAGAAACGGCTACAGAAATTTATCTAACGTCTGGCGAAACGCGCGTGGCTAATCTTGCTTTATCTGGACAAGAGCACTTTGATGGCTCCGTGCAAGGTCGCATCACCGCTAATGGGAGACCATTGCCTGGTGCTATCGTTTCGCTCTATCGCCGCGAGTCGATTTGCTGTTACAATTCCAGCGTTTCCCCTGTTGTTTATACCGTAACGAACAGTATGGGTGATTATAGCATCACTGGGTTGCCCACGAGTGACTTCTATTTTGTGGGTGTCAAAGATCCGCAGGGACTCTATGCAACCACGTACTATTCAGGGTATAGTACGCTCGATGGCAGTCGTTCAATCAGGATAGAAGACACCAAAGCAACTACTGACATTAATCTCGCTCTACCCATTGCGGGTGCCGTTAGCGGACGTGTGACCAGTCGCGATGGCCAACCGGCGGCGGGCCTCATCGTTGCTCTGTACACGTATAGACCCCCTCCCTATTCCTTGGTTTCCGGTGATACATACACCGCCGCTGATGGGCGTTACACCGTCAAAGGAGTGCATGGGGGTCAATACTATGTCTGTTTTAGCCAACTATTGTCGAGCGATATGGAATGTTATGGCACGTCTGCGCCGAGTAGTTATAGCTGGCTCCGTGGTTCAATGGTCAATGTCACAGCCGGCGCCACGACCAGGGATGTCGATCTGATTTGGGGTCCCGACTTGCAGACCTACCTGCCGTTCATTGCCCGATAGTTTCTCCATTTACCGGCAGTTCGGTATAATAGAAGCCATTGTTACGAACCGGGCGGCAGCCTGCCTGTCGCCCTAGTTGCCACGACTCATAACCCTTATGACCAAACCGATTACCCTTGGCCTCATCGGCGCTGGCCGAATTGGCCGTGTTCACGCCGAAAGTATTACGCGTCGCCTTTCCAGTGCAAAGATCCAGGCTGTTTCCGATGTGGTAGCCGCCGCAGCTCAACAATGTGCTGCCGATTTTGCCATTCCGGTTGCCACCGCTGATCACCGGACCCTGCTTGCCGACCCGGCCATTGACGCCGTTGTTATCTGCTCTAGTACCGACACCCATACCCGCTTGATCGTTGAAGCCGCCGAAGCGGGCAAACATATCTTTTGTGAAAAGCCTATTGCGCTCGATCTCGCGGCTATCGATCACGCCTTGGCAACGGTTGAACGTTGTGGCGTCAAACTCCAAATCGGCTTTAACCGCCGCTTTGACAGCAACTTCCGCCAGCTGCATGAGGTGGTGCGCCGGGGTGACATCGGCACACCCCAACTGCTGCGCATCACCAGCCGTGATCCCGCACCGCCGCCATTGGCCTACGTCAAGGTCTCCGGCGGCATTTTTCTCGATATGACCATTCATGACTTCGACATGGCGCGCTATCTTATGGGCAGCGAGGTAGAAGAAGTCTATGCTGCAGGCGCGGTTTTGGTTGATCCAGCGATTGGTGCGGCTGGTGATGTCGATACAGCGGTGATTACCTTGCGTTTTGCCAATGGCGCGCTCGGGGTGATCGACAACAGCCGTCAAGCGGTCTATGGCTATGATCAGCGGGCGGAAGTTTTTGGCTCTGCCGGGGCCATCGAAGCCCAAAACAAACAGCCGTATCAAACGATCCAGAGCACCGCGGCTGGTGTGCAACAAGCCAAGCCGCTCTACTTTTTCTTGGAACGCTATCTCGATGCCTATGTCGCCGAGATGCGAGCCTTTATCGATGCGATTCAACAGGATACCACGCCACCTGTCACTGGCTGGGATGGCCGCGCCCCTGTGGTGATTGGGCTAGCCGCCCTGCGCTCCTGCCAGGAAAAGCGCCCCGTCCGCTTAACGGAGATCGATCCCCAATAGGTACGATGGCGGCGCGTTTGGCGGATCGGCCTAGGACGCGGATCAACGCGGATCAACGCAGATTGCCGCGGATAAACATACTGTCAACGAAGTTTAGTGGCATTGTGGGGACGCCCTGGCCTAAAGGCACAGGGCTACGGAACGACGCAGGCTAACGCCCGCTCAAGCGGGCGTTGCGCCCTAGCACCGTCCGCGGAAATCAGCGTCCCCCCAATTCTATCGCTCGCAAGGTCGTAGACTTGTGAGTTGTTCTCGCCTACGTTGCAAAGGACTTTATATTTTGCTTGATATCAGCCCTGTTCAACAGCTTGCCCAACGGGTCCGTGCCAATGTGGCGCAGGTGATTGTGGGCAAAGATGAGGTCATCGACCTGCTGCTCGTCGCCCTCTTTTGCGAAGGGCATGTGTTGCTGGAAGATGTGCCAGGGATTGGGAAAACGACCCTGGCCAAGACTGTAGCCCGCTCGATTGGGGCGCACTTTCAACGGATCCAATTTACGCCCGATCTGTTGCCCTCGGATATTACCGGCGTCAGTATCTATAACCAACAGTCGCAACAATTTGAATATCGGGCCGGGCCCATTATGGCCCAGATTCTGTTAGCCGACGAGATCAATCGCGCCGGACCCCGCACCCAATCGGCCTTGTTAGAGGCGATGGAAGAGCGCCAGGTCACCGTCGATGGCGCGACGCGGGCTTTGCCTTATCCCTTCCTGGTTTTGGCGACCCAAAATCCGGTGGAACTAGAGGGCACCTTTCCCCTGCCCGAGGCCCAAGTCGATCGCTTCCTCATGCGCATTGCCCTGGGCTATCCCACCCGCGAAGATGAACGGCAGATCCTCCGCCGCTTCCGCACGGCTAATCCCTTGACTGAACTCACTGCCGTCATCTCGACCGAAGAGATCCGCAATGCCAATCGTATCTGTCGTGCGGTCGCCGTCCAGCCGGTGGTCGAGGACTATCTGTTGGATCTGGTCGCGGCCACGCGCAAACACGCCGCCTTTGCCTTGGGGGTTAGCCCACGGGGTACGCTTGCCCTCTACCGCACGGTGCAAGCTTTTGCCGCCGTCCAAGGGCGCAACTATGTCATCCCCGAAGATGTAAAACGGATGGCGACGCCGGTGCTCGCCCACCGCTTGGCCCCTAGCATCGACGCCCGTTTGCACGGCCAATCGACGCAACAGGTCTTGGCCAATCTCCTTAACGAACTGCCCGTGCCCGTCGAAGAAACCTGGGCGCAACCCGCATGAGCCGCCGGGCCTATCTTGCCATTGGCGCGCTGACACTGCTCAGCGTGGTATTGCGCCAAGAGTTGCTGTTGCTGATCAGCGTGCTGCTCTGGTTGGTGGCGGGCGCGGCGACCCTGTGGGCGCGCTATGCCTTGGTCGCACTGACCTATCGCCGTCATCTGGCCGCGCCCCGGCTCTATTGGGGCGAGGAGACCGATCTGCGGATCGAAGTTGTCAACGCCAAGCCGCTGCCCTTACCCTGGCTGCGCATTGACGACGCCATTCCCGCCAGCCTCGCCATGACCAGCCAACAGCTAGAAGAAGAGACCAGTGGCGAGATGCGGCGCTTGGTGACGGTGCTCTCCTTGCGTTGGTATGAGCGGGTGATCCGGCGCTATCGGGTTCGTGGTATACAGCGCGGAATGTGGAACTTTGGCCCAGCCCAGTTGCGCTCTGGCGACATCTTTGGCTTTGATATCCGGCGGGTGGTTGACGAAACACCCACCACCCTCTTGGTCTATCCACGGCTGGTACCGGTGACCGCCTTGGGGTTGCCCGCTCGCTACCCGTTGGGTGATCTCCAGACCCCGCGGCGGGTAGTTGATGATCCGCTGCGCCTGATGGGCGTGCGCGAGTATGTGCAGGGTGACAACTTCCGCTATGTTCATTGGAAAGCCACGGCGCGCAGCCAACAACTCCAGACCAAACTCTTTGATCCCTCGGCCAGTCAACCGCTTGCTTTCTTTCTCAATATCAGTACCGGTGAAACCTTTAATGCTGGCTATGATCTCGCTCTGCGCGAATTGGCGATTACGGTGGCTGCTTCATTGGCGCGCCATTTCTGGCTAGAGAAAAAACCGGTTGGGTTGTACAGCAACACCCTCATCCCGGGTACGCTCCACCCCATTCGTGTGCGGCCCCGCTATCATTCGGAACAATTAGAGCAACTTTTGGTGGCCCTGGCGCAGATTAGCGATGTGCGCGGCCGCTGGCCGCTGGAGACATTGCTCCAGTTAGAAGCTGCCGGGCTGCCCTATGGCGCAACCGTGGTGGTGATCACTGCCGTGATGAATCAACGCTTGGAGCAGACTTTGTTGGATCTTCGCCGCCGTGAATATGCGGTGGTCTTGTTAACAGTGGGAGCCGCGGCGCGGTGGACACGGCCTATGCCCACGCTTCGTTATCATCATTTAATGCCCCAGTTGGACACAGTACTGGGTAATAACGTTGACGGGCAGGAGGAATGGGAACGCCTTGAGACAATCAACCTGGTTTAGCGACAGTTTTTTGGTCCTGCTAGTGACGCTGATGCGTTACGCTTGGCTGTGGCCTTGGTTTGAAGTGGTGCGGCGTTTCTTGTCACCCCAATACACCGGAGAATTGCTCGCCCCTTGGCAACTGATTGTACTGCCCTTGTTGGCCTTTGGCTTGACGCGTTGGGGCGCGGGCGCAGAGAGCGAGGATACCGCAGAAACGAATCAAGGTGCGGCTGGCCCCTCTTGGGCTGGGCGGCTCTTGGTAGCGGCGCTAGGGTTGCTGGTTCTGGTTGGGGTGCTCTGGTGGCAGCTCTACGCGGCGCAATTACCTCTTTGGGATATGACCTGGCTACAGCGGCTGGGTGATCAATTGATTCACTGGGACATCAACCTGGGGCTACCAGCGCCGTTAATTGCCGGTCTCTTTCTCATGGTACTGTGGCTCAATGGCCTGAATGACGCGGTCCGCGTCATGACCCATGATGATATTTGGGCTGGCTTGTTGCGTGGGATTATTGCCTTGGTCCTCTACCTCGCGCTCTTTAGTCGGCGTGCCGCTGGCTTGCCCGCGGATCTCTTTCCCCAAGTGGTGCTGCTCTTTACGGCAGGCATGGTAGCGTTGGCCTTTTCCAGCCTCAAGATCACCATGGGGCTTGACCGCGCCCTGGGGCTTGGTCAACGGCGTGTCTCCAGCAGCCCTGCGCTCAGCCGCTATTGGTTGATCAGCGTCACGGTGACGGTGGCCACGTTGGTGGGTGGTGGTCTGGGCCTCGGGGCGTTGATCGCGCCGGAACAGTTGGCACGTCTGCTGACCGCGATTCAGTTGGTGGTCAACACCATCGGACGCGTGATCGGCACGATTCTGTTATGGATCGGCTATCTGCTCTTTTTAGTTGCCTACTATATTGCCCTGCTGCTGGAGCCGCTGATTCGACGGCTTTTTACCACGCTAGAAGAGTCACCGCTCATGGAGTTGGCGGGGCTGCCCGAAGATGCACCCACCATGCAGGAAGTGGTGACCAATCCCACCGTCATTCCCGATTCCTATCGTTGGTTGGCATTGGCCGTATTCGTGTTAGTGGTCTTGGTTCTTTTTGCGCTAGCTGTGCGACGTTTGCGGACGACGCCAGCCACGGCGGTCGATGAGGTACGCGAATCGATCTTGACGGCCGATCTGTTGCAAGATCAGTTGGCAAGTCTGTGGGAACGGTGGTTTGGCCGCCGGCAGGGAGAGGCTGATCCCTTTTTGTCACTAGCTGGCGAAGAGGAGGCGCGGCGGCGGGTTCGCACCCTCTATCAGCAGTTGCTGGCCCGCGCCACTGCGTTGGGCCAAGGCCGTCGCCCCGCCGCGACGCCAACCGAGTATCAACATGCGGTCCAGCTACCGGCTACGGATGTGGCCGCGCCGCTAGCCGCACTTACCACGGCCTATCATCAAGCGCGCTATGCGCCCGATGCCCCGACCGCGCACGTAGTCGCCGCGGCGCAAGCGGCTTGGGCCACCATCGAAAGCCAGATCACGACAACCGAAACCACCTAGCGATCATGAAGGGTACGAAAATAATCCGGCAGCAAAGCTCCCGCCGGGTCACGACCCCGGAACGCGACGACCAATTGAATTTCTGAATGTTCATAATCGCTAGGCTGTGCCGGTGACTGCTAGCGGGCTACTACCCCAGTGCGCTTTCGCGCAGCTTCCTCTAGCAGGCACTGATTTCAATCAGTGCTGGTTTGCTAACTGACCCGCTCCAAGAAACGTGCGTCGTTGTCGTAGAAGTAGCGGATATCGTCAATGCTGCGTTTTTGCATAGCTTGGCGTTCAATGCCCATGCCAAAGGCAAAGCCGCTAAAGACCGCTGGATCATAGCCACCATTTTTCAGCACAACTGGGTGAACCATCCCTGCACCTAACAGCTCGAGCCAGCCTTGGTATTTACAGATGCGGCAGCCTTTGCTATTGCAGAAGATGCAATCGACATCCACCTCAACGCTGGGCTCGGTAAAGGGGAAGTAGGATTTGCGGAAGCGAATCCGGCGCCCTTCGCCATACATCTGATTGGCAAAGTTGAGCAACACCCCTTTGAGATCGCTAAAGGTGATATTGCGCCCCACGGCCAGCCCTTCAACTTGATAGAACATCATCTCCGAACGTGCCGTAACATCTTCATTGCGCCAACATTTGCCTGGCAGAATGACCCGGATGGGCTCGGGCGCAAATTCGCGCATGGCATGGATCTGGCCGGGGCTGGTATGCGTGCGCAGGATGACATCGGGATTGGTGGTAAAGAAGGTGTCCTGCATTTCGCGGGCCGGATGGCCGGGTAAGAAGTTGAGCAGACCAAAGTTATATTCATCGGTCTCCACCTCTGGCGCGTCATAAACTTGAAAGCCCATCTGCACCAGAATGTCAACAATTTCGCGCATGGCGACGGTGGTGGGGTGGAGCTTGCCCAATGCTTGGGGGCGGCCTGGCAAGGTGACATCAATGCCTTCAGCGCTCAGCGTGCGGGTTATCTCTTCTTGTGCTAACACGGCCTGACGCGCTTGCAATGCTTCTTCCAAGACATTCTTGATCTGGTTGGCCACCTGCCCGACTGCTGGGCGCTCCTCTTTGGGGAGTTGGCCGAGCCCGCGTAAGATGGTCGTCATCTTGCCTTGGCGACCTAGGTAGTCACGGAACCAGGCTTCACTTTCTTCGCGAGTCTGGGTATGGGCCAAGGCGTGCTGCGCCTCTTGTTGCAATGCTTCGAGTTGGGTTACAAGGTCACTCATAATGATTTTGCGCCTAAGAAATAGTTTGTCGAATAATCGTAGGAGTTACGCACTTGGGCCAGACCTGACAGGTTTGGAAAACCTGTCAGGTCTCTAATTACCCAACCAACTGCGTAACATCTAAATCGTTAAGACATCGGTTCACAACGGTAAACCGTTCAAAGATGTCCAGTAAATCGCTGTTACTACGTTGCAGGCAATATCGCAAAACACCCTTGTCACCTTGGGCTTCTTCACGAATAATTTGCCGCTTTTCTGAGCCAGTCATAAACGCCTCAGCTACCTTGGGGCTGCCATCCGCTCGGTAAACTCACCCGTCAAGGTCTCTCCGCATAGGCCCGTTAAGTAGGTGACTTGGGTGACATTGTGCAGATCGATCTGTTCATCGACAACGGTGGTGACGCGTAAATAGTTATCGGTGAGGCCGTGCCAGAGTCGGCCAGGTTGATCGGTGAGCGCTTGCCCTTCCCCTTCCCACAGCACCGGGCGTGTCGTGCCGACAAAGCGCTGGCGTTCTTGGTGGCCGGTCTGTTCGACGAGCGCCCGCAGCTGACGCGCCCGCTCTTTTTTCAGGGCAGTGGGCACTTGCTCCCCAAAGTGGACCGCCGCGGTTCCCTCGCGCGGGCTAAAGGGAAAAATATGGGCGTGGGCAAAGCGCAGCGCTTCGACAAAGGCCAACCCAGCCTGGAAATCGGCATCCGACTCGCCGGGAAAACCCACAATCAAATCCGTCGTTACGACGAGATCGGGAATAGCCTGGCGTGCGTCCTGCACCAGCTGACGGAAGGAGGCAACCGTACAGCGACGTGCCATGTGGCGCAGTTGTTTGTCGGTGCCAGCCTGCAAGGGCAGGTGCAGATGGGGGCATAAACGGCCCGGCCACTGCTGCCACAGGTCGAAGAAGCCATCGGCCAATTCCCACGGCTCTAGGCTACTCAGGCGCAAGCGGGGAATGTCGGTTTCGCGCAAAATAGCCGCCACTAATGCCTTGAGATCGGTGCGTTCCTCTCCCGCCAAATCGCGCCCATAGCTGCCCAAATGAACGCCTGTCAGCACGGCTTCTTGCAGCCCGTCCGCCACCAGTTGTTGGATCTCCTGGACAATCGTCGCCAACGCTCGGCTCCGGCTTTGACCACGCGCCACCGTGACAATACAAAAGGTACACTTGTTATTGCAGCCATCTTGCACCTTAATAAACGCGCGGGTACGACTGCGACGTGGATCGGCATCGCTTGCCGGTGCAAAAGGGGTGCCCGTCGGCGCTAGGCGGAGGAGATCAGCGGGCTCCTCCAATTCGCTGCTCCACGGTTCGAGGAGCGTGTGTAATAGATCTTTCTGGTGGTTATCGGCCACCAAGGCGACGCCAGGTAGCGCCGCGGCGGCTTGGGGCTGGAGGGTTGCCCAACAGCCGGTGACAGCAATGCGCGCCGCGGGGTTGCGGCTATGCAATTGCCGCACCTCTTTGCGGCTCCCGCGCACCGCGTCCACGGTAACGGCACAGCTGTTAAAGACAATCACCTGTGCCTGTTCCGGCTCGTTTGTAATTTGATGCCCTACCGCTTGTAAGCGGCCAGCCAGGGTCTCCATTTCGCCATAGTTCAGGCGACAGCCGATTTGATCAAGAAAAATGCGCATAGTCGATTGCCAAATGATCCTACTCTATGATCGTACTTCGTATCATAACGCAAAAGAGAGATGCTCCCAAATTAAGCGCGCCAGCGGGGAGGCAGAAGCAATTTTCTCTGCTCCGCCTCCCCGCTGGGTTGATCGTTTTTCGTTTGTTGGATAGGGGCTGCTGCTACGAGTGAATCGTAATATCACCGCCACCGACGACCACTTGGCGGCTGCTCAAGAGAAAGTCATGGGGGGTGCCGTCGGCCTTGGGACGCCAGATGCGTTGCCAGAAGCGGTTGGCGAAGTGGTTGCTACGGCGCACGGCCTCGCTATAGGGTTTGCCCCGTAGCCAGTTAAAGAGAAAGACCGACAGACTGGGCTCGGGCATCCAATTGACGCCCACTGCGCCATTAACGACTTTCGCGCCCATGGTACGCCAGGTTTCTGCCAAAGAGTAGCCGTAGCAGTTCACCCCGTAGACCATGCGCAGATCCAGCGTTTCTGGCGCTTGGCGACAGGCTTGGCAGAGTGGCTCAAAGGTCTCTGGCCCGACCCACTGTTTGCCCCGGTAGCCAACCAAGTGGCCGGTGTGACCATGGACGAGGAGGAGGAGATCGAGCCGATGGCTACGACTGACCGTGCGCAAGGTCGCCGCTAAAGTTTCCCCATTGGCCTGCCCATCCTCCAAGATAATAACTTGGTCGTAGTGTTGGTAGACCCCCAACACCCGTAATAAAAGCTTGGCATACTCTTCGGTCACAAAATCAATGACATTCATCGCCCATTGGGGTAGGGGAACCCCTGCAATATGCCCCACATTTTCTAGCAAGACGACAAGCGCAATGGGTTTATGAAAAAGATGCGCGGCGTTCATGGGTTCGTGATGTGTCCCATCTGTAGAAAACGAACATGAAAATTTTCGGTCAAAGGCTCGAGGCCATCAACCAACTTTGTCCACGGCGAAGAAAGAAAGATCTTCTGGGCTTCTTCCACATCACTAACAACCCCACCACTGAGAATTTGGGGCGCTTCTCCCCACATGGTGTACCAAACGTCCGAAATCCGAAACCCCAATTTCGCCAAGCCCGGCGCAAATTTATTGACGAAATATTCCTGACATTCTTGCTCTTTGCCAGGCATCATATCATAGCTGATCAATACTTTGACCTTTTGCATCTTATCCCTCCGCGATATGCACTTTCGTCAGCCTTGACCGCCTTGCCAATATGGCCGAATAGCGGTAAAACGTGCCTGTACGAACGCCGGTTCCTGCTGGATGTCAGTTGCCTGCGAGGGCCAGGACCTCATGAATGCGCACGGCTGCGTCACGACGAAATTCGTCTACCGAGATTTTACGAAAGATCCAGATCGCGATCAGTAAGCCAACTACCTCCATGGCAAAAACGGCTAAATAGCCAATGATGACTTGGCCGGTGGCCTGATAAAAGAGATCGCGCAGGAGGCCGCTGATGATGTTGCCAAGGGCCTGGCCGGCAAAATTCGCCACCCCCCAGGCACCCATATAAAGACCGGCAGCCTCGGGGACAGTCATGTCTAACATAAAGCTGAGATTGCTCACCGTCATCATGCCGCCCCCCAGCCCGAGGATAAAAACCGCGGTCATAAAAAGGCGCGCATTGGCGATAATACCTGTAAACATAATCGCCAGAAAAGCCAACGCCGTGATGATGGCCCCCAGATTGGCGCTGCGCTTCTTGCCATAGCGGCGCACCACCCAAAGGCCACCTGTCAGTGTGATAAAGACGCCGGTCCCCCAGATCGAAGTCAACCGCGAAGTCTGTGCCACGGCCATCTGTAGTACTTCCGCGCCAAAAGGCTCCAGCAGTACATCTTGGGCATGAATGCTCACCAAGACCAACAGGAGATAAACAAAGAAGCGGCGGGCCGACGGGTTGGTGAGCAACAACCGAAAAGCAACAACGGGATGATTGGCGGTATGTTGGACAACCCGACCAGCCACTGCGGGCGGTTCGATATTGGCTGCGCCAAAGAGCACCAATAGGCTGGCGACCAGCCAAACCACGCCAAAGGCGGTATGGAGCGCCGTAATGCTATAGGGTTCGAGCAGGTGGGATAGCACAAGCGAGGTGGCAATGGTCGATAAGATCATGGCCGTCCACATGATGCTGACAGTGCGGCTGCGCCAGCCGTTATTTTCCTGCCCCAACTCGGTGACCAGGGATAAGTAGCTCACCGAAGCAATGTTAACCCCCATGCCCCATATTGTAAAGACAACCAGCGCCGCCACCAGCCCTAGTAGAAACTGGTCAGGCATCAGGAAGACAGCATGCGCGGTTAAGTAGCTCCCAAAGGAGGCCATGAGCCCACCCACAAGAATCCAGGGAGAGCGGTGGCGTCCCCAGACAAGTTGTTTATCGGCCCAACTGCCTACCAACACTTGTAAGGGCGATAACAAATAAGGGAGAGAGATAAGCAACCCGACCAAAAAAGCGGACAAGTGCATATCCGCAATCATAATCCGATTGAGGGTACTGGTTACCGGGACCACAGTGATCGAAACACCCACATGTACCATGGTCAGTTGAACCACTTTTTTCCAATTCATACGACCACTCCAACCTCTGTCTGCTTTGCCCGCAGCGCCTGCTACTGCTTTTCGCCGTGGCTTCGTTGTGATCTCATGGCTGTGCGGCTCGCCAAGCCAGCTGATGTAGGCTCGGTTGTCATGAGCTACGACCAGATCTTGTATCCCGTTGGCTCTGTGGACCCCACAACCGCCAACGTAAGACGCTTATCATCTGGTTGGCTCTGTGAACCCCACAACCGCCAACGTAAGACGCTTGTCATCTGGTTGGCTCTGTGGACCCCACAACCGCCAACGTAAGACGCTGTCAGGCTTTCCCGGGGCATTCTGGTCAACCAAACTTAGTGAGAAATCATGAGATTTCCATATATTTTATCATGATTTGATCGGTTACTAGCAAAGCGAGTGTAGTTGCGGGTTGCTTCGTGGTGAAGCTATTGGGTGGTTGGTGTGGTCATGGCGTGGGCAATCTGGACGAGCGCTGCGCTACCTTCGCGGGCCTGCAACAATGGTAGGGTTCCTTCGACGCTGTGGACGGTTTGCCAAAGACCGCGTTGCGCGCTCTGTTGCCAGAGGGTTGTGAGGAAGGTATCCATGGCGGGGCGCAGGGGATGCTCAGTCGCCTCGCCTGTGGTTGTGCTCTCTTCTGGCGAGGCGCGTTCCAACTGGAGTTGCTCGGCCAACAGCGTGGCGATTTCGGTCACGCGCACGGCATGTTTGCTGCCACTTGTGGTGCTTAGCGCGTTTTGGAGCGCTGGCAGCACTTCGCTTACTTGGGGAAAGAGGGCAACCGCCAAGAGCGGTTGTAACAAGTTATCGACATAGAAATGAATCAGGGCTTCGCCTTCTAGCAAGCGCGGTGCCCACTTTTGCAGTTGCGCAAAGAGCGTCCGAATCTCCTTGGCGCGCGCCGTGGCTGCCGGTGTACTGGGGGCGTTCGGCGGGTGCTGATAGTGGAGTTGGAGAAACGCCCGAAAGCGCAAACTGTTGTTGCGCAGCGCGTCATCGTCCCACTGGTTGCGCCAGAAGGTGCGTACTCTGTGTTGCCACCCTGTTGGCTCACGCCAGCGTTCCAGAAAGCGGAGGGCTAGCTCGGGCTGTCGGTGCTGAAGATAGATCTCGGCTAGCCCCCAGGTCAACGCCCGTTCGGCTGTTCGCCCTTCCTGCTGCTGCGCCCAAGCTAAGGCCCGCTCAGCTTCCTCTGCGGCTAGCTGGGGCTCATCCATCCTGAGCAGCCCCTTCACCAAGGTCAACATCCCTTCACTGCGCGCGGGGTCTTTGGGCTGAATCTGATCAACAACCGCCACCGCGTATTTGATCGCACCTAGGTCGATCAACGTACCCGCGGCGCTGGCCGCGGTCCAACCGTCGCTCAGCGCACCCCAAGCGGCCACTTGGTCGGCCAAGGCGATCCGTTGTTCGCGCGGTAAAGTGCGCAGTGGCATCACCTCGATCGCGTTACACAAAGCATAGACCAGAAAATCCACATCGCGGTCGGCACTGGTGCGCTTCACTTGGCGGATGAGGTGGCTATCTTGGGTTTGGCTGCTGTTGCCTGTGGCGCGCTGGGCCGAAAGCACGCTCTGAATGGTCGCGACTTGATTCAAAAGTTCATCGACTTGGCCTGCTTGGCCGAGGATCATCGCCGCAATCCGGCGGCTTTGGAGCTGAACCAGGGTGGCATGGCGGATGGTCTCGATACATTGGGCCAATAGCTGTTGTTGGGCGGCCGTTTGGTAGCCTGCTGCGTTGGCTTGGTGCAACCGGGTCGTGATCGCATAGAGCAGTTGCGCACCCGCATCGTCAAAGCGGCGAATGGCGCCCGTTACCAAGATCATGCTCAAGGTGCTTGGCGTGGTATAGGCAATGGCCGTTGCCAACTGTTCGCGCTGATCTGGGTGGGCCAGGAGCCGTGACCAAGCTTTGGGGATCTGGTCCAGCCGCTCTAAACAGGCCAGGGCCAGGGTCTCATCCTGGAGTAAGGCGGCGGCAGCGGCCAAGTAGAGAAGCTGCTCAGGCGCGGCTGGCGTTTCGTTTGGGGGTTGGAAAAGCTGCTCTTGCCAACGTTGGAGCTCTTGATAGGCGGGCACTGCGGGTCGGGTGGGGCGGCCTGGTCGGCTGGCAATGCGGTAGAGCGCTTGGAGCGGGGCCAATGGCTGACGCGCTTCAAGCAGGCGCGCAACTTGCAACGCTTCGAGGTTCGCCCCTTGATCGGCTAACATCTCCCAACAACGTTGGATGAGCCAAGAGTTGGGCTGCCAAACATTGCGCTCTTCAATTTGGGTAGTTTGTTCGTCGGTTTGCACCTGGGCTGCTTGGCGCAATGCTTGTAGCGCCTGCTCTGTCAACACAAGGCTAGAGACGCCTACACCGGATTGATTCATGACTGTCGATCACTTCTGTTTTGTGCCGCGCTTTGGGCAATGGGCTGCATCTATCGGGAAACGCCAGCACACACCACATTTCACCAATAACGTTACCATTGCAGCAGTATCAATAAAAGCAGCACGCTTGCTGTTAACAACCCACCGGCCAAAAGCCAGCGCCCTATGGTGATCTGCCAGTGGGCTTGGCGAATGGCGTTGCCGTGTTGTTGATGCACCGCTGTGCCGTGGGTTAGCCGCGCTGGGCGTTGATGGGCGACACCGCGCACGCGGGCCAACCACCAGGCTCGTTGACAGAAACCCCACAAGCCAATATCACTGGCACGGACGAGGGGGCGATTGCTCACAGTTCACTGGCCTCGTCGTTGGGCTCCAGCCCTGCCATGGGCGCAACGGCGGGGAGTTCGATGCCCAGCGAGTTGCCTAGGCGTGTTTCAAAAGAATAGAGCGCTTGGCGCATCTGATCCTGGCGAATAGCGAGGGTTAGATCGCCGCGGGTGCGCTCCAAAACACCGCGTAAGATATCGGTGTGGCGGCGTAGACCATCGGTAATGGCGTCGGGAAAATCAACGGTAATGAGCTGGCTGTAGATCTCATCCATGTGGAGCAAATAGGGTTCTGCTTCGAGGACCTTGCCTTGGCGCATGAGATCGAGCACAAAGCGGCGCATTTCAGTGGCGGCTTCGCTCAGTCCACGCAAGTAGGTCGAGCCAGTGACATAGAGTTCGTGGGGCTGGGGCAGTGGTTCACCACGCACGAGGGCATGAACGACATGCGCTTCGACCACTTCCTTGAGCGCGTCTTGCGTATAGCCAGCATGATAGAGCGACGGGTGGTGGGCCAGGGGCTCGACCATCCGCTTGGCGTCGGCGCGTGCTTCTTGCAAGAGGGTTTCAACCTCGGCCCACTCATGGCGATGGATGGCCCGAATGGCATTCGCACACGCCCGCACCAACGCGCGGCTGAGCCGCAAGGTTTCATCTCGTAGCTCATTGGTCTGGATAAACTCTTGGCGAATCGCTTCAACAATCTCGACTATTTGTGACAAAGCCTGCTCCTGTCCGCTGTCTCTAAAGAGACCTGTCAGGTTTGTAAAACCTGACAGGTTGGGTTGCGCAACGCCTCATTGACAGCTTCTGATTGTATCACAAATCTACACAAAATCATCGACTTGACCTTGGCCGGCGTTCAACCAGCGCGCCCGTTGGCTCCGGGCTCGGACATAAAGTGGCTCCTCCGCGGCGCTGGGCAACGAGACATTCCCCGCGGAGGGGTAACGGGCAATGGCCTCTTCTACAATGTCGATGCCTAACCCTGGTGCTTCTGGCACGCGCATAAAGCCATCGACAATCGTGGGCTGGGGTTGCATCACTTCGTAGCGCTGCGGCACATCATCCTCTAGATGCTCAAGGATGAGGAAGTTCGGCAGCGTAGAACAGAGGTGGACCGCGGCCATTTCGGCAACAGGGCCTAACGAGCCATCATGGGGCGCAAAGGTAATGTAGTGTGCCTCGGCCATGGCCGCGATCTTTTTCATCTGTAACAGCCCACCGGCGCGACCGGTGTCCGGCTGGATCACATCTACAATTTCCCGCTCGATCAGCTCGCGTGTACCCCAAATGGTGGCATGGCGTTCCCCTGCTGCAATGGGCAGATTGACCGCCGCGGCGACACGTGCAATGGCTTCAATATCCTCTGGCGCGACGGGGTCTTCGTAGAAGAGCAAGTTAAATTCTTCCAGCGCCTGTCCCATCTGGATAGCATCTTTGGTCGTCAACCAGGGCGGGCCGTGGATATCGACCATGAGATCGATCTCATCGCCCAGGGCTTTGCGCATAGCCGCCACTTTGCTCAACGGATCACTGACCCCGCCGGTTTTTAACGCACCATAGCCCCGATCGACTAGCTCCTGCGCCCGCTCGACCGTATGGGCATGGGTATAGAGGCGAACACGATCCCGCAGTTTGCCGCCCAGCAACTCATAGACGGGGACCCCGAGCGCCTTGCCCTTAATGTCCCACAACGCCATTTCGATGCCGGTCATCGCGCCGCCGCCGACAATGCCCGTCATGCCGTGTCCCATCATGGCTAACATCATCTTCTGCCAGATCTTCTCGATTTCAAAGGGATTCTCGCCCACGAGAATCGTGCTGAGATCTTGAATGGCCGTCTCAACCACCCGGGGCCAACCACTGGCCTCACCAACGCCATAGATGCCAGCATCGGTAAAGACTTTCACAAAGAGCCAATTGCGCGCCTTCCAGCCGGAGCTAGAGGATACATTGGCATGCATGAGATAGGTTCTAATCTCGGTGATTTTCACGTTAGGGATCTTCCTTTGGCTTGTGTGATTCGTCGGTAGGGGACGCTGCGTCTGCTGCATTGTAGCATGGGGTAGGGGGAGTCGCAAACGAGGCGGTCATAGGGGAAAACGGGGGCGCTGCGGGTAAATTTGGGTAAATTTTCCTGGTTTGACAGATGCACAGCGCCTATGCTAGAGTAGTAACAGCTAGTCCTAATCCAATTTAAAAACGTATGCTTTGAACAATAGCTGCTGGGCAACTGTGTTGCTCCCAAGGTATGTCTGTGCTCTACATGCGCACAGCAGTTAAGCACTGCCCAGCGCGGTTAAGATCCTTTCTCTTTTCAAACCAATTACGGGAGTGGTGCTGACGCGGGAACGCGTCGTGCCGATCAATGGCCTTTGCCGGAAGTTGTTCAGACGATGTCCGTCCTGTTTTTTCTTGTGGTATTACCATTGGTCGCGTTGATCCTGCTCTTGCTGGGTGCCGTCTGGCTGACCAATGTGCTCGCGAATCGCTTGGTTGGCAATACCCATCGTCTCCTGGAAGAGATTGTGAATCATGGCGAAATTCCGCAGCAGTGGCGGGCCGGTTGGCGAAACCGCCGCTGGGGCGGGCAAGCGCCGCAACCAGCACGCGTCTATCAGCGCGCTCTGCGCAAGTTGGACGAATTGCTACACTATGCTAGGACAACGGCACTCATTGCGGATGAAGAAAGCCGCGCTGTTTTAGTCGAACGCCTGACTGAGGTGCGCGCTGAATGGCAGCGGCGAATGCTAGAGTATGGTTAGCCGTTCCCCGTCATACTCCCCCCCGTTGGATTCGACACCGATTCAACCCAATGGCAGTTCAGCTGCCGAAAAATCTAGCTCTTAAGCAATTGGTCCTACCTTCAAATTTTTGAAGTTCTTAGCCGTTACGCACTTGGGCTAGATCGGATAGGTTTGCCAAACCTGTTGATTCTCTAGCCACGCAACCAACTGCGTAGCGCCTAGCTCTATTGACCGTACCATCCATACAAAGGAGAAATGCATGCGTAGACAAGCAAAGTTAGCTCGCCACTCTTGGCGCGTGATCAGCCTGTTGTTGATCAGCGCGCTGCTCCTCAGTGCCTGTGGCGGTGGCGCTGCTCCCGCCGAAGCACCCCCGGTGGAAGCCCCGGCTGCCGAGCAATCGGCGGCCGCGGACACGGCCACGCAGCCTGCCGCCGAAAATGAAGGTCCCTACGCCGAATCCCCCATGTTAGCCGCCAAGGTGGCCGCGGGTGAATTGCCGCCGGTTGCCGAACGGTTGCCGATCGAGCCCTATATTGTCAGCAAGGACAAGCTCGTCGTCGATATGGATCTGGAGATCGGCAAATATGGCGGGGTTATGCGCTTGCCATCCGACAGCCCCACCGGTGATCCCCATATTTACATTGGCATGAACGAGCCGCTGATCTGGGCCCCTGGTGCCTTTGAGTATGAGCGTGGCATTGAAGGCAATGTGGCGAAAGGGTGGGAAGCCAACGCCGATTCGAGCGAATTTACCATCTATCTGCGCGAAGGGCTGCGCTGGTCGGATGGTGAACCCGTCACCACCGAAGATGTGCGCTTCTCCTATGAGGATGTACTACTGAATGAGGAGATCACCCCAGTCTTCCCCGTTTGGCTGCGCACGGGCAATCGCGCCGATGGGACACCGATGCAGATCGAGATTATTGATGATTTTACCTTTAAGATCATCTTTGACGGACCCTATGGGAGCTTCCCGGCCCAGTTGGCCATTGCGGGCTGGCATAGCTATGCCGAGTTCCTCCGGCCTAAGCATTACTTGAGCCAATTCCACATCAAGTATACGCCGCTGGAAGAGCTCCAGCCGCTCATGGAAGCCGAATCGATTGAGGCCGACCAATGGTTCAACCTCTTTAACGACCGCCAACTCGGTGGTAACCTGTGGAAGCTGACCAATGAAGGGGGCATGGGCCACCCGACTTTGACTCCCTGGATGATGACCAGAGCCGATTCGGGCATTTTTACCTTTGAACGCAATCCCTATTATTTCAAGGTCGATGAACTCGGCAATCAACTGCCCTATATCGATGGCATTCGCTCGGAAGTGGTTCAGGATCGCGAAACCATGTTTGCGCGTGCCATTATGGGCGAATTTGACTACTTGGGTGAACGTTCCTCGCTGAAAAATCTGCCGCTCATGGCCGAAGCCGAGCAGAAGGGGGTCTTGAAGATCCTGCTCCCCCGTATGCATCGCACGCCCCTGGACTTTAAGCTGAACCTGAGTCTGGATGATCCGGAGTGGCAAGCCGTGGTTTCCGATCTGCGCTTCCGCCAAGCGCTTAACTATGCGATCAACCGGCCCGAGATTCTCAAGACCTTCTTCTTGGATGAATTTGCCCAACTGCCCACCGAGACGACCACTGGGGAGTATAGCCAGGAGCGGGCCAACCAATTGCTAGACGAAATGGGGATGACCGAACGTGGTGCGGATGGCTTCCGCCTCGACCCCAGCGGTAACCCGTTCTCCATTCTCCTGGAACTGGGCGCACTTTCCCAAGATCATGTTCCTATGGGTGAACTGATCGCCGAGTATTGGAAAGATGTGGGCGTAAATGCCTCGATCCGCGCGGGCGATTGGACGCTGATCAATGAACGGGTGCAAGCCAACGAAGTCCAAGGTACCGGGGTCTGGGCCCATGTGGACATTTGGCCCAGTGGTGGTTGGGACGACTATCTGCCCCACAACCAATGGGGGGTGGCCTGGAATACGTGGTACACCTCTAATGGACAAAGTGGTATCGAGCCGCCCCAAGCCGTCCAAGATCTCTATGCCGCGCACAACGAGTTCATGGTCGCCCCGGTCGGTTCACCGGAAAGCGCCGCGGCTCTGGAGAAGATCTTCCAAAGCTATCGCGATAATGTTTGGGTCTTCACCCCCGTGGAAAAATCCCACTATCCCACCTTTGTCACCACCAAGATCCGCAATGTGCCTACTGGCATTGTCGATACGCTGGGCATTGTGATCATGTATAGCATGGAACAGTGGTATATCGACGAATAGGCCACACGCCTATTCCTTATTACTCTCTTGGGTTGGTTATGCTGGCAAACCGGCATAACCAACCCAAGAGAGGTAGTTATGAGAGGCATGACCCCATGATAGGGTATATCATCCGCAGGCTTCTCCTGCTTATCCCCGTCCTCTTTACGATCTCTGTGGTTATCTTCACAATCATTCAGTTGCCCCCCGGTGACTATCTAACCACCTATATTACGCGGCTCGAAGCTTCGGGCGTCCGCGTAACCGAAGACCAAGCCGCGGCATTGTCGCGCCAATATGGGCTGGATCTGCCGATCTACGGCCAATACCTGCGCTGGATTGGCAACATTCTCCTGAAGGGTGACTTTGGCCGCTCGTTCAGCTGGAATAAGCCGGTCAGCGCGCTGTTGTTGGAACGGGTACCGTTGACCATGGCCGTCTCCTTGGCTACGACAGCTTTTGTCTTTGCCGTCGCCATTCCGGTGGGGATCTACTCGGCAGTACGCAAGTATTCGTTCTTTGACTATTTCTTCACCTTTCTCGGTTTCATTGGGCTATCGGTGCCGGGTTTCTTGCTGGCCTTGGTCCTTATGTGGGGTATCTATAGCGTCTTCGATGTCTCGGTTGGGGGGCTCTTTTCGCCCGAATATGCCGACGCCCCATGGAGTGCGGGTAAGGTGTTTGATCTACTGGCCCACATGTGGTTCCCCATGATCGTGATTGGGCTGTCGGGGACAGCGGGGTTGATCCGTGTCATGCGGGGGAATTTGTTGGACGAGCTGCAGAAGCAATATGTGATCACCGCCCGTGCCAAAGGCGTGCCCGAACGTCAGGTGCTCTTCCGCTACCCCGTGCGCATTGCGGTTAACCCCATCATCAGCACCATCGGCTGGATTCTGCCCTCGATTGTAGGCGGGGAAGTGTTGGTCTCCATTGTGCTCAACTTACAGACAACCGGGCCAGTCTTGCTCCAAGCCATTCTCTTTCAAGATATGTACCTCGCGGGCAGTATCACCCTGCTGCTAAGTGTCTTAACTGTCGTCGGGACCTTGATCGCCGATATCTTGTTGGTATGGCTCGACCCGCGCATTCGATATGGAGGACTGGGCGAATGACAGCTGGTCAAATGACGGCAGAACAAAAAGAACGCTATTACCAGGCCACCCAATGGCAGTTGATCTGGTGGAAGTTCCGGAAACATCTGTTGGCGCGGCTGGCGCTGGTGGTCTTAGCGCTGCTCTATTTCACCGCACTATTTTGT
>JAHBVH010000005.1 GCA_019637645.1 Caldilineaceae bacterium | reverse complement strand
ACGCCGACGAGCACCGCAACAACGGCTGGGCCAACAGCGGCAACCACCACCCCCACGCCGACCGCCACCGCAACAACGGCTGGGCCAACAGCGGCAACCACCACCCCCACGCCAACGAGCACGGCAACAACGGTCGGGCCGACGGCTGAGACTGCAACACCCACAGCAACCGCTACAATAGGGCCAGATGATCGCCCTGCGGCCAGCTTCAGCAGTCCAGAATATCTCTTTACCACAGATCAAGCGACCGTCACCATCACTGCAACGTTGAGCAAGGCCACGGAGTTTGCAGTGACTCTACAATATCAAGTCAGCCTCGTTCCCCAAGTCCAAGGCCAGACTGTAGCTGGGGACATTGTTTTGCAAGAGACAATCCAATTTGCCCCTGGTGAAACCAGTAAAGCAATTACCATTGCGCTTCGCCCAGAATGGATCGCTGAGGCACCAACCACCCTTTTGGTGGAACTAACTAGCCTCGATAGCCATGTCGTTATCGGCGGAGGGGCCACCGCCTTGCTGATTATTGCCGATCAACAAGCCAATCGGCTCTATTTACCGCTAATTCAGCAATAGTAAATCTTACCCATTAGGATGGACGCAGCCCTAACCCTGAGCGGTTTTGAAAACCGGTCAGGGTTAGGCGACTGTTCAGTTTTAATTTCTTACCCTTCATCAGGGCGGTGCGCTACCCCGCACCAGAGCAGTTGGAAGCTCATCCACGAAATTCCTGGCATGGGGATGCAGTACGACACGGCCATCAAAACTTTGCGTCTATGGCCGTGCACCTTTGACCTTGGTGGCGTTGAAATTTGTTGATCAAAAGACAGATGTGTTGTAGGTTACCCATGAAAGCACCCAAAATGAACCGCTTTTCTCACCCTTTCCGATCCCGGCCCGGCAACCTAGTCCAGGCCCATCTCTGGAGTGGCCTCGTCATCCTTGCCCTCCTGGTTCTCTTGCCCAGTAATGCGCGGCGCGTCCAAGCCCTTTCATTGGCTTTGCGCGGCCAGGGCTATGGCCTAGCCGCTTGGCAGGCAACCACCGCGCCCGTGGCGGCCTTCACCAGCAACATTACCGCGGGCGAAGCGCCACTGATTGTCCAATTCATCGATCAATCGACAGGCGCGCCCACCCGTTGGCATTGGGATTTTGGCGATGGCACCACATCACCCGCTCCTAATCCCATTCATCAATACCAGTCCCCTGGTGGGTATGATGTCACGCTAACAGTCAGCAATGAGGCTGGCACCCAGACGCTCGAGCAGCGTACCTATATTATTGTCAATTCCGCGCCGGTCATCGAACCCATCGTTCCGCCCGATCTGCCCTCCCTCTTTGAAGATCCCATCATCGTCGATCAACCCACCAAAGAGGCGCTTCCCGATTCACCGGCGATTGCGGCCCAGCTATCAGCCAGCCCCAATACGCCCGTGCTTCAAAGTCCAGCCAACGGCGCAACCAGTGTCAGCACGCCCAGTACCACCCTGCAAAGCTGTGTCTCCGATCCCGATGGTGGCAATCTCACGGTCACTTTCTATGGCCGCGATATTTCACCCATGAACGTGCCGGACTTTACCATCGTCGCCATGCCCGACACCCAATTTTATTACAGCAGTGATGGGACCAGCGCACCCGGCTTCCTCTCCCAGGTTCAGTGGATCGTCAATAATCGCGCCAACCGGAACATCGTCTTTGTTTCCCACCTCGGTGACGTGGTAGATGACGGCAGCAACCCTGGGAGTGGCACAGCCGATGCCCAATGGGCCACGGCGGATCGGGTGATGGCAACGATTGAGAATCCAACTTTGACAACGCTCCCCGATGGGATTCCCTATGGGATCGCCGTGGGCAACCATGATCAAGGTACGGGCGGCGGTGGAGCGAACAACACCTATCTCTTTAACCAGTACTTTGGTGTCAGCCGTTTCACTGGCCGCCAATATTATGGCGGATATTTGGGCTCGGACAATGACAACAGCTACCAACTCTTTTCGGTGGGGGATCTCAAATTTATTACTATTCATATTGAGTTCGATACTTCAACCCGACCAGCCACCTTTGCCTGGATCGATAATTTGCTGCAAACCCATGCCGATCGCCTAGCCATTCTTTCAGCCCACGAAATTTTAAACGCTAATGGAACGTGGCGAACACCAGGGGAGAGGATCTGGCAAAATGTGCGCGATAACCCCAATATCTTTCTGATGTTGGCCGGTCACATTGCGGGCGAAGCACGCCGCCAAGATGTCGCCTATCATGGCAATGTCGTCAATACGTTTCTTTCCGATTACCAAAATCGGAAAGATCCGCAAGGGCAGGTCACTGGGGACGGCTTGTTGCGCTATATGCAGTTTCAGGGCAATAGCAGCGAAGTAACGGTTTATACCTATTCCACAACGCGGAACGCCTATGAAGAGGACGCCGATAGTTTCTTCAAAGAAGCCTGGGATACACCCAGCAATGGCCCGTTGCGTCGCCCCTTCCAGGTGATTGGCAAGGTCGCGAATGTGGCGTCCGGCAGTTGTACCACAGTGACATGGAATGGCCTCGCCGGGGATCGCCAATATGAATGGTATGTAGGCGCGAGCGACAGCCCCAACGATAGCACGGTTGCCCAAGCCTTTAGCAGCCGCGCCACCTTTAGCACGGGCGCCGGTGGTGGCAGTGCGACACCAACCAGCACGGCCACAAGCACCCCTGTGCCCCCCACCATGACACCAACACCTACCCCAAGCGGAACCTTCATGCCTACTCCTACGGCGACCAGCACCAGCACAACGGTGCCACCCGCTATGACGGACACGCCAACTCCAACCGGGACCCTCTTGCCCAGCCCCACCACGACCGGCACGAGCACCGGCACAACGGTGCCACCCACCATGCCAGACACGCCAACGGGCACGCTCACCCCTAACCCCACCGCAACAACGACGGGTACGCTCACCCCAAGCCCCACGGTCACCGCGACGAGGACAGATGATCCAGCAACCGCCACCGCGACACCAACCGCCACGGCCACGATCGATTCCAGCCCGCCGCTGACCGTTGGCTTTGGCAGTTCCGTCTATATCATCGCCGACGATAGCAAGGCTGCAACGCTGACCATCACCCTTAACAAACCCGCGCCTTTCCCCATCACGCTGACCTATAGCGCGGCGGATGTTACGGCGGCGGCCCAACTGACAAGTAGGGCAACGATTACGGGTGAGATCGTCATTGCCACTGGCGAAACGAGCACAAACCTTGAATTGCCGATTCTGCCCGAATGGGTCACGGGAAAAGTGCAGGAAATCAACCTGCAATTAACCGCTAGCGACAGCAATGTCATCTTTGGACAAGCGAGTATCTCCTTGTTCATTACCCCCATTCAACTCTACCTGCCCCTCATTCCACAAACCCAGTAGCCAATCCATCGCGACCATGGTGGTAGCAGCGCTGGAGCAGACGCTTAGCCGTCGCTCCAGCGCTTTTTCTCCTCTCCTATTGCTACGTTGTGCAACTGTCAGCAAACCGCGTAAAAAGCACAGGCTAAAAACAGAGCCAGTAAGGCCCTGATCAGGTATACTGACGCCCTACTACAAAAGATAGGGAGAAAGAAAGTCATATGTCCTGGATGAGTTTACAAACACCCCACCGCCGTGCTCGTGTACGATCTCTCCATTGGAGTCTAGCCCTACTGCTCAGCATCGTTGCATCCCCCATTGCCCAAGCCGATGGCGACACACAGATCTACCTGCCCCTGATTTTTGGGCCACCCGCCATTGTCATCCGCAGTGATCTCTGGATCGATCGAGCCAAGCTGGCAACGCTGCCCACCACTGGCGCGGCGTGGAATCAGCTCAAAGCCAAAGCAGATGAAGCCATTGGCACGCCAAACTTAGGCGATCAAGATTCAACGGTTGGGGTCCATGTATTGGCAAAAGCGTTGGTCTATGCCCGCACCGGCCAGACCAACTACCGAGACCAAGTAGTCAGCGCGCTAGAGGTAGTCACTTTTGGTAAAACCGAAGAGAATGGCCGCACCCTTGCATTGGGGCGCACCTTAACCGCCTACATTATTGCCGCCGATGTGATCGATCTAGCAACCGTCAACCCGACGCTTGACGAACAATTCCGCGCCACCCTCCACACCTTACTGGGCAAACCCATTGCGGGCTGGGGAGCCGAACCCCGCACCTTGCGTAGCACCCATGAACTGCGCCCCAATAATTGGGGGACAAATGCGGGCGCGTCGCGCATTGCGGCGGCCCTGTACCTTGGCGATCTAGCGGAACTTGAACAAAGCGCGTTGGTCTTTCGTGGCTATCTGGGCGATCTAGCGGCCTATAACGGTTTTCAATATGCCGAAGATCTCTCCTGGCAAGCCAGCCCCAATCAACCCGTCGGGATCAATCCAGCGGGCGCGACCAAAGACGGCTACAGCATTGATGGCGCGCTGCCAGAAGAGATGCGCCGCGGTGGCCCCTTTCAGTGGCCGCCGCTGGAAACGAACTATCCGTGGGCCGGGTTGCAAGGGGCCGTGGTCCAGGCAGAATTGTTAGCACGCGCTGGCTATCCCGCTTGGGAATGGCAAGATCGCGCGCTGCTACGGTCCGTTCAATTTCTCTATAACATTCACTGGCCTGCCCAAGGCGACGACGAGTGGATTATTCCGCTGATCAACTGTGTCTACCAGACAAACTTCCCCATGGTAGAGGACGCTCGCTCCGGCAAAAATATGGGGTGGACCAATTGGACACACACGCGCTGTAGCTAATCTGCCGGGGTAACCAACCAGTCCTAAAACCTGTCAGGTTTAGGTCCATCACCGATTCAGCAGCCGATAGACCAACCGGAGCAGATGTAATTCATCATAATCTACCTGTTGGCCTAATTGTTCAAAAACGGGTTTCAGGTATTGATCACCCAATTCGGCAAAAGCTTGCAGCGCGGCGGTTTGCAGTGCTGCGGGCGAGGTCGATTCAACTTGGAGACGTGCGCCATCAAGCGCATGACCATCATCACAATATTTAACCAGATTCGTAATCACCGTCTGGCGTTTGACCTGAAAGTGATCAGCAAGCTCGGCCAAGGAGCGGCCCGCGGCAAAGAGTTCGCCCACTTCATCGCTGCGTGTTTTGCCCAGGCTAACACGGGCGGGTGGTGGCGTCGCCGCATTAGGACGCTCAGTAAGCCCCCGTTCCTGACAATAAGTACGAATGAGTTCCAGAAAATGGTCGCCGTAGCGCTCGACTTTTGCCCGCCCGACCCCGTGAATAAGCGCAAAGCTGGCCGCAGAATGGGGCAAATAGGTCGCCATCTCTTGCAGGGAACGGTCGGCAAAGATCATATAGGGAGCCACCCCCTGCGCATCGGCAAGTTGTTTGCGTGCGTGGCGCAGTCGCTCCGCCAATTGGAGCTCATAGGGTGGTGGTGCTGCCGCGGGGCCAGTTGCTGGGCCCGCGGGCGAGATGCCCCACACCTGTTCACTTCCACGCAGCACAGCCCAGCCTTTTTCGGTGAGGGTGAGGGTCCCATAGGCTAATTCGTGGTTGAGCAGTCCCTGTTGCAGAAACTGTTGGACAAAATGCTTCCAGCTTGATTCGCTATACTCCTGGCCAATCCCATGGGTGGAAAGTTTTTCATGGGACCATTTCAAGATCGACTGGGCCAGCGAGCCGCGTAAAACCCCAATGACATGACCAGCCCCAAACTTTTCGCCGGTGCGCACCACGCAGGAGAGAAACTTTTGGGCTGGCACCGTCAGATCGACCAGATCCGCATCCGTCCGCGCACAATGATCGCACATACCACAATCGGTTGCCGTGTACTCCTCACCAAAGTAGGCCAACAGCGGCTGGCGGCGACAGCGGTTGGCCTCGGCCCAGTTGACCAATAGTTGCAGCCGTTGCAGCCGCCCAGCCCGTTCGCTTTCAGCCCCTTCGCGGATAAAGTGTTGGATGGTATGGACATCGCCATAGCCAAAGAGCAGCAGACAGTCGGCCCGGTCACCATCGCGCCCAGCCCGGCCAATCTGCTGGTAATAATTTTCGACATCTTGGGGCAGATCCACATGGAGCACAAAGCGGACATCGGGTTTATCTACCCCCATGCCAAAGGCAACCGTCGCCACCATCACACGCACATCGTCCACCATAAAGGCCCGCTGATTCTGTTCCCGCGTCGTCTTGTCCAACCCGGCATGATAGGGCAGGGCAGTGATGCCACGGCTCTGGAGGAGTGCGGCCAGATCATCGACATGGCGTTGCGTCGAACAGTAGATAATTCCAGTTTGATCCGCATGCTCGGCCAAAAAGGCCAAGATTTGGCGCGCCGTATCCACCTTGGGCTGTACGCCAATAAAGAGATTGGGGCGATCAAAGCTGGCAACAAAGGCATTTTCACTGCGTAAATTCAGCGTTTCACGAATATCCTGCTGGACGCGCGGGGTCGCCGTTGCCGTTAGAGCAACACAGACCGCTTGGGGAAAACGCTGACGGACAGCGACCAATTGGCGATACTCAGGCCGAAAGTCATGACCCCACTGAGAGATACAGTGGGCTTCGTCAATGGCGATGGCCGCCAAGTGGCACTCGGCTAATAATTGCAAAATATCAGGCCGCAGGAGCGTTTCGGGAGCCATGTAGAGCAGCTTAAGTTGCCCTGTACGCGCCTTTGCAATGGTCGCACTATACACAGCGCCCGTTAGCGTGCTATTTAAAAAGGCGGCAGACACGCCAAGTTGCAACAACTGCTCAACCTGATCCTGCATCAGGGCAATGAGGGGCGAGACAACCAGCGTCAATCCCGCGAAATGGAGGGCAGGCAGCTGATAGCAGAGCGACTTTCCACCCCCGGTGGGCATAATCACCAAGGTATCGCGCTGGGCAATCAGATTTTCGATAATCTGCGCTTGGAGAGGCCGAAACTCCGTATAGCCAAAGACACGCGCGAGGATCGCCAAGGGTCTCTCTCCCGTTACGGGGCCTGTTGCGCTGATAGGCTGGGGGGGCGCGATAGGGGCGGCCAGTGCGTCTTCCACCGCCTGCCATTGCAGGGCACCAGCTTCGTCAATATGGGCAACCGGAATCTGCAGCTGAACCAAAGAAGTGCCGATGACCTGGCTACGATGACAAGCACTTGGGCTCAATGCCTCGCCTAATAGGGCAACGCGCTGTTGTTGCTGAAAGGCAGTCTGTAACCGGCGGATCGCCTGTTGATAAGCAGCCGCCTGCGCGGCATCTGGTGGGCCGCCCAGGGCCTCGCGCAGATCCACATAGCGAATCCCCTGTTGGGCCAGGGCAGCGGCCAAGCCTGATGGCGCCCCCTCCCCCACCACTGACGTTTCGGCGCGCGGGCGCACGTCAATCACAAATGCAATTGCATACTGCTGGAGTAGTGCAGCCAGCGCAGCCAGAGACCGGTCTTCATGACCAATGGTATAAATGGGAATCAACGGCGTAGCATTCATGTGCTGTTTTATACAATGGACTGGATTTTGAAGCAAATCTGGCCTAACATTGCGCCAATGCACACTGTTGGTTATAATCGTTGGGTGCACCGCCCTAAAGGGACGGCGCGAGGAAGCGACGCCCGCTTCAGCGGGCTTGAGCCTGTGCAGTGCAATCAATGCCATCGTGAAAGGTAGTTTTTCCAGCTTTTTCCTGGCTTTCTACTAGCTTTTACATCCTTTTTCTACTTTATTTTCAGATACTTTTCATTAGCTTTCTTGCAGCTTTTTAACAGCTTTATAGATCAACGAGTGCAGTAAGACGATATAGGAACAAGGAACCAAGAACGATGAATACAACTCTCACCCAAAGTCAGATCGATGCCTACCGTGAAAACGGCTTTGTCCTCCATGAAAACTTTCTTAATACCGACGAATTAGCCGTCTGGCGCGACGCCGTCGATGAAGCCGTCACTGGGCGCGGGCGCGAGCGCATCCCCGGTTTCGGCCAAGAAGAGGAAAACGAAAATTACTACAACCAGGTCTTTATTCAGCGGGTCAACCTTTGGCAGACCAATGAAAAGATCCGCAAGCTGATGCTCGATGCCCGGCTTGGTAAGCTGGCGGCAACCTTGGCCGGGGTCGAGGGGATTCGCATCTGGCACGATCAAGCGCTGATCAAGCAACCGTGGGCCAATCCAACCGGCTGGCATCTGGATAATCCCTATTGGTCCTTTCATTCGCGCAACGCCATTACCATCTGGGTGGCGCTGGATGATGTTACCCTGGAAAATGGTTGTATGTGGTTTATTCCCGGCAGCCACCAAAGCGCCACCTTTGACAATGTGGGCATTGGGCCAAATATTGGCGATCTCTTCAAAGTCTACCCCGCTTGGGGCAAGCAGGCCGCCGTGCCCATGCCCATGAAAGCGGGCTCCTGCTCCTTCCACAACGGGCTCATCGCCCACGGGGCAGGCGTCAACATGACCCCAGGCTGGCGACGCGCCATGACCTGTGCTTATATGCCCGATGGCAGCACCTTTAACGGCAAGCCCAATATTTTGCGCAAAGAGCAGCTGGAAAAACTCCAGATCGGTGATCAATTGGAAGATGATGAACAAACACCACTCATCTATCATCCAACCAAAGCTTGTATCAGTGCATCATAAGTAGGAGCGGGTTGAGTGAAGCGGCTGACAGGTTTTGAGAACTTGTCAGCCGCTTCATCTTTTCCATCAGACAGCTAATCGACCTGCGAGGGCGGAATACCGATGGTGCGTTTGAAGATGCGCGAAAAGTAAAAAGGGTCTTGGTAGCCAACCGCGTAGGCAGCTTCTTTCACACTTTTCCCCTGTTCGTGAATCAGCCGATAGGCCCGCATGATCCGCTCGCGGTTGATCACCGCGGAAGGGGTCATGCCCAGTTCACGGCGGAAGAGAAAGTTAATATGCTCGGGCGAGACGCCAAAGGCCGCGGCCAATGCTTGTCGCGAAAGTGGCCGTCGGAGGTTAAGCCGGATAAAGGCCAGCATCTCCTCCATGCGTGGGGAAAGCGCTACAGTGGCCGGTTGCTGCCAGTGGCCGATCAGCAGTAGCAGAATTTCGCGAGCAATGGTGCTGGTCAATAGCTCGCGTTGGGGCAGATAACTCTCAAAGACTTGGGCCATGCGCCGAAAACGTTCCTGGAGATAGGCCATCTCATTCACTGGCGTCACCCGCTCCGGCACTTGGGCTAGGCGATAATCACCTGCTAGCCAACTGCCGGTGGGCAGTAATTCCAGATGAATCGTCGAGATCGTTCCCATGGTTTTATCACTTGTATGCCAGAAAGTGTGCCGGACGCCCGGCTCGATCCAAACAATTTCCCCCGGCTGTGCCGCAACGACAACTTCTTCCTCGACATACGCAAAGTTACCCTGAATCACCAAAATCAATTGCAGATCCGGGATCGTCCGCTGGGGCCAACTGTGTAGGGGCAGCACGTCATGGTAATTAGCAATCCGCACCAGCGGTTGAATCTCAGCAAGGGTTAGGTATTGCATAGCTTATTCTAGTCCATGTTTGCCTAATCGATGTCCATTCCCATTCTATGAGCAATCATATATGATCCCCGTTGCGCTTTGCCAATCGGAGGGACAGTGGTCAGTAGGTCAGTGGACAGACTGAAGACATGTGATGCAATGTCTCTACTCTCTAGTCTCCCATCTCCGATTTGGCAATCTGCCTAGCTCACGTTACAATCAACCTACCAAGGAGGGCTCCATGTTAACCCAGGAACAAATTGATTTTTTCAAGGCGAACGGCTATGTCAATGGCGGTCAAGTCTTGACCGATGACGAGGTCGAGGCGTTGCGCGGCGAGACCATGCGCGTGATCGACGAGCGTGAACGCACAGACATTCGCCAACCGGTGTTGGTGCGCAATCTGGGCCGAACCGATGCTGCGCCGGTTTGGCAGATCGTCAATATTTGGATGGCTAGCCAACCCTTTCATCAGCTCATTGCCCACGAGAAAATTACCAAAGGGCTGGCCCAATTAACCAATGCCAGCGAGTTGCGCATTTGGCATGATCAAATTCAATACAAACCACCGGCCATCGGCGGCGTCAACATGTGGCATCAAGATGCGCCCTACTGGCCCATCATTGCGCCAATGACCGAAGTGACGGCTTGGGTGGCGCTGGATGATGTGGATGAAGACAATGGTTGTATGAGCATGGTCCCCGGCTCCCATCTCTGGGGCGATAACATCAGCTTTCTTCACACCTTGAAAAATTATGAAGATATGCCTGAACACTTTGAAGATCATCCACTCAAGGTCGTGCGCTGCCCCGTGAAACGAGGCGAGGTCCACTATCATCACGCGCTGACTTGGCATGGGAGCCATGCCAATACCAGCGGGCGGCCGCGGCGTGCGATTGCCCTGCACTATATGACCCAAGACGCGCGTTTTGTTGCCAGTGGCAATCATCCCATGAAGCCCTTTGTCGAAGTGGCCGATGGTGAAAAGATGCACGGAACCGCCTTCCCCCGTGTCTATCCAACGCGCGAAGCGTAAGTTTATCGTGGACATTTCGCACGCAGCGTCCGCTTCCCAAACGAAATGTCCACGCCACGCTACCCACTCAAGCCCAAATGACTCGTCTACGCCTCTTTTTTGATCTGTGTCGTCTTACCCTACAGCGTTTAGCCAATCGCCCGATGTTAACGCTGCTGGCCCTGATCGGGATCGTCTTGGCCGTTGGTCTTCTGACAAGCGCTGGCTTTTTTAGCCAAGCGGTTGATCGCGTGATCCTGCAACAAGAGTTGGATACGCTCAGCCGAAGCACCGGGCGCATTCCGTTTTCCATGCGCGTCTATTTCCAGCCCTCTTCGCGTAAACCCGTGTCGCTCATTGATGCCGAGAACGTCGGCCAAAGCATTGGCGATACCTTGGCCGCTGAGATCGGTCTCCCCCTCGACCATTTAGGGTTGCAAGTCGAGAGCGGCGGGCTCATGTTGGTCCCCATGCCCGATGATGCCCGCTACGGCTCCGCGCGCTCCTTTCTCAATACCGTTAATGTGGTCTATGTGGCCGATGTCGCCGACCATCTAGAGGTGATCAGCGGGGAGCCCATGGGCCGTTACGATCCGGTAGACGCCGAAACGCTCGATGTTTGGATGCATACGCGGCTGGCCGAAGAGATGGGCATTCGGGTAGGCGAGCGCTATCAAGTGACGGTCAATCTGCGTACAGCGCCCCGCAAGATCTATATCCGCGGCCTCTGGCAAGCCAAAGATCCAACCAATTCCTTTTGGTTTTCCAATCCCGACACCGCCCTCCGCACTGGCCTCTTGGTGACGCGGACTGGTTATCTACAGTTTATGGACCCGATGTTGCCCGCCAAATCGGGGTTTGTCAACTGGCATTTGATCCTGAACGATCAACCGCTCAACCCCAAATATGCAACCAGCTATGCCATTGGCTTCGAGCAAGGGATGACGGTGGTCAATCGCTATCTACCCGGCGCACGGCTGGATATTTCGCCGCTCGATCCCCTGAAAAAATTTGTGCAACGCCAGTCACAGCTCACCTTGGTCTTGCTGGGCTTTAATATTCCGGCACTGGCCTTTCTGCTCTATTTCCTCATCCAAATTTCGTTGATCATTGTCCGTTGGCAACAACGGGAAACGGCCCTGCTTGTCAGCCGTGGGATGAATCTGAGCAGCATCCTAGGGCTCACCCTCTTGGAAGAATTCCTTCTCTTTCTGGTTGGCATTCCTTTGGGCATTGGCTTTGGTATGCTCTTGGCCCGCTGGATGGGCTTTACCATTAGCTTTTTGGCCTTTGTGGATCGCCCACCCTTGCCAGTTTCCCTGCAAGGCATCGACTTTACCCTCATTGGCATTGCGCTAGGGGTTGCCCTCCTCGCGCGGCTGGGGCCAACCTTGCAGGCCACACGCCAAAGTGTGGTCGAACAAGCACGCGAAGGGACACGTCCACTGCGCGCCCCCTTTTGGCAACGGGTCTATTTGGACTTCGTGCTGATCTTGCCCACCTACTATGTCTATCAGCAGTTAGTCGCGCGCGGCACGCTTGCCGCCAGTGCGACGGCGGCGCGTTCTCCCTTTGGCATCACCAGCCCCGATGAGAGTGCCGCCCAGCTTTTCCAAGATCCACTGTTGGTGCTGGCACCGGCCCTTTTTATCTTGTGTGTAACTCTGCTAAGTATGCGAATCTTTCCTTGGTTGCTAAGTTTCTTTGATCTCATTGCGGCGCGTACCCCATGGCTTACCCTCCACTTGGCGCTGCGGCAGTTAGGGCGAAGCAGCCAAAGTTATGTCAATCCACTCTTATTGGTCATCGTAGCGCTAGCCATGGGCGTCTATACCCGCTCCATGGCCGAAAGTCTCGACCAATGGCTGATCGACCAGATCTATTATCATATTGGTGCTGATGTTTCTTTTCTACCGCTGGTAGAAAGTTCCTCAGGCTCAGATAGTGCGGGGCCAAGCGACAGTGGCTTGCGCACCGAAGGACTCATCCCACCCAAAGATACCTTTGCCGCGCTCCCGGGCGTCGAAGCCGCCACACGGGTTGGCGATTACCAAGCGCGGATCACTGGCCCCAATGGCGAAATCCGCGGGCGGATGCTAGCCTTGGATCGGGTCGATTTTAGTCAGGTAGCTTGGTTTCGCGACGATTTTGCCGACGAGCCACTGGGCGCGCTCATGAACCGGCTGGCGCTTGCCCCGGAAAATGTGCTAGTGACCCAAGCCTTTGTGAATGCCCTCGTGCTGCGCATTGGTGATCAATTTCAAATGAGCGTCCGCTTAGCCGATGGCATTGCCTATACGGGTGCCTTCCGCGTAGCAGGTATCTATCGCCATTTTCCCACGGTCGAGACCGATGACGTGGTTGTCATTGGCAATCTGGAACATCTTTACACCCAATCCGGGGCCGAGTTTGAACACTTTATTTGGCTACGCACCCAGATGGAGACCAATGGAACAGAGCTCTTTCGCAAGGTCCAAGGCACTGGCGTTGAGCCGACCTGGCCCCGCGACGCCCGTGCCGCCATTGCCATTGACCAAGCCAAGATGGAGCGCGTGGGCATCTTTGGCACTCTCTCGATTGGCTTTTTGGCCGCCACGGTCATGGCTATGCTAGCGCTGTTGGTCCATAACTATGCCTCGTTGCAAGAGCGCCTCTACCAATTTGGCGTCATGCGCGCGATTGGGCTCTGGCGTGGTCAAGTCTTGGTGCAGGTGGTGTTGGAATATGGTATGCTAACAATCTATGGTGCGGTGGTTGGTTCGCTGATTGGCCTCTATACCGCTCAATTTTTTGCACCCTTTTTCCGCATTCCCGAAGGTGCCGGGGCGCCGTTGCCCCCGCTCCTGCCCATTATTGCCGAAGATGCCACCATGACCTTGGGGCTGATCTTTGCGGGCCTGATGATTCTTTCGGAGTTGCTGGTTATGACACGCGCCCTCAGCATGCGCCTCTTTACCACCCTCCGCATGGGCCACCAAGGGTGAGTCAGTCGGCAGTAGACAGTCGGCAGTAGACAGGGAGTCGTGGTCCTACTCTCTACCGGACTTATGCAAAGACAAGGAGGGGCCCGATGCACGCGGTTGAACTACAGTGGCTACTTGACCATTCGATGTTGGCGCAAGCCAAAACGATTGCAGCGCGCTTCGCTGGTCAGGGACGGATGTGGCAGCACCCGTATGCGCACGCCCAACCACGCGCCGCCGCGGCGCGCGCTTCGGTTTGGTTTACGGCCTATCCGGCAGCCGTGATCTCACGGGAAGGTGAATCGGTGCTCCAAACACTGGGCAACGAAACGCTGTGGCGGGCCTTTCAAACGATTGGCATCCAAGCCTTGCACACTGGCCCCATGAAGATCGCCGGTGGTATTACCGAGAATAATGCCGCATCCGAACAAAGCGGCGAGCAACCCTGGCACTTTACGCCGACAATTGACGGTTTTTTTGACCGCATTGGCCTCGCACTCGATCCAGCCTTTGGCACCGCCGAGCAATTTGTCGCCATGAGCCACATGGCAGCACAACATGGCGCGCTGATTATTGACGATATTGTGCCCGGCCACACGGGCAAAGGCGCGGATTTTCGCCTAGCCGAACGCCATTACGCTGACTACCCCGGTCTCTATCACATGGTGGAGATCCCCCCAGCGGATTGGGAACTACTACCACCGGTACCCACCGGCAAAGATGCGGTGAACCTACTCCCCGCGACAGTGGAACTGCTCAAGGAAAAAGGCTACCTAGTTGGTCAGCTAACGCGGGTGATCTTTTATGAACCCGGCGTGAAAGAGACCGATTGGAGTGCGACACCACCAATTCGCGGCGTCGATGGGATTGAGCGGCGGTGGGTCTACCTCCACTATTTCAAGGCAGGGCAGCCGACGTTGAATTGGTTGGACCCCAGCTTTGCCGCGCCGCGGCTGGTGCTAGGCGATGCCCTCCACGCACTGGATACGCTTGGCGCGGGGATGCTGCGCTTGGATGCCAACGGCTTCCTCGGGATTGAACGCCGTACCCAAGGGCCAGCGTGGTCCGAGGGTCATCCCCTTTCGCTCGTCGCCAACCAATTGATTGCGGGTTTAGTGCGCAAGGTGGGTGGCTTTACCTTTCAAGAATTGAACTTGACCGTTGATGACATTGCCACGATGTCAAACGGCGGGGCCGATCTCGCCTATGACTTTATTACGCGGCCCGCCTATCATCACGCCTTGGTCACGGGCGACACCGCATTCTTGCGGCTGATGCTGACCATTATGCACGAAAGCGGTGTCGATCCCGCGTCGCTCGTCCATGCCTTGCAGAACCATGATGAGTTGACCCTGGAACTCGTCCATTTTTGGACGCTGCATCGGGAAGACGACTTTGTCTTTCAAGGTGCCCGCCAAAAAGGGTGGGCGCTCCGCGAACAGATCCGCCAAGAGATGTATGCACGGCTGACCGGTGCCAATGCGCCCTACAATCTCCGCTTTGTGACCAATGGCGTAGCCTGTACAACGGCGAGCGCCATTGCCGCGGCCCTTGGCATCACGGATCTAACCAACCTCACCGCCACCGAAAAAGCGCAGATCCAACAGGTTCATCTGCTTCTCGCCATGTACAATGCCTTACAACCGGGCGTCTTTGCCCTCTCCGGCTGGGACTTGGTGGGGGCCTTGCCGTTGGAGCCAGCACTGATTGCTCCCCTACTGGCGGAGGGTGATACCCGCTGGATCAATCGCGGCGCCTACGATCTGATTGATGCGAATCCACAGGCGACGGCTTCGGCAGCCGGTTTGCCCAGGGCCACGATGCTCTATGGGCCTTTGACCACCCAACTGCAGCAACCAGATTCTTTTGCGAATCAATTGCGCCACCTATTGGCTGTGCGCCAACAGTACCAGATTTATGCCAGCCGACAACTGGCGATCCTTCAGCCGCAAGCCAAGGCGTTGCTCGTGATGGTTCATGAACTCCCCGATCAACGGGGCCGCCAGGTAACCGCGCTCAACTTTGGGCCGACGCCGATTGAGGAGACCGTGGTCATTCCTGGCTTTGCTGGTGGTACGGTGACAGAGATGCTCACCGGGGAAACATGGGTCCAAACTACGCCAGACGAAAGCCTCGTCCTCCACCTGCCTGGTTTTACGGGCAAAGCCTACTGGCTACCCCAAACCTGACCGCGTCTCTAGCTTATGCCGTTGCGCATTGTTGCGCATTCTCTCGCAGTAGTGCGCAATTGGTGTGAGCAATGTTTGACACTCTCGCCCACCCGCAGTATAATAGGATGCAGCCAAAATTAAAATTCAATAATTGATTTCTTTCCTGTGAAGCCGCTCCCTACTCATCGGCTTTACGACGCTCCAACGTACAATTGTATATGTATTCAGCAGAGAGACGACAAGAGATCCTCTTGCTGCTTGAGCAAAAGTCGCGCGTCACCGTTGATCACTTGGCAACGTATTTCGGGGTCAGCCGGTCATCCATTCGGCGCGATCTGAGTCAGCTCCACGAAAATGGCCTACTTACGCGCACCTATGGTGGCGCTGTAGTCCTCAATGGGGTTAATGGTGAAGCTCCCTTTAGCGAACGGCAAGTTGTTAATTTTGCCGAAAAAGATCGCATTGGAAAAGCCGCGGCACAACTCATCGCCGAAGATGAAACCATCTTTATCGATGGCGGTACCACAACTGAGTGTATGCTCCCGTATTTGGTTGACAAACGGGTTACGGTTGTCACCTACGGGCTCAATATCATCAATCGGTTGAGCTTGCACCCACAGATCACGCTCATTGCCATTGGCGGCACACTCCATCGCCATTCGTTAACCTTTAGCGGCGTACTGGCGCTCAATAGCCTTGAGGCCTATAACATTCACTATGATAAGACCTTTATGGCTGCGAGTGGCGTCTCAGCCACCGCCGGGATCACCAATGCAAGTTTAGAAGAAATTCCCATCAAACGCAGAGCCTTTGCGGCTGGTCAGCAGAATATTCTTTTGGCAGATGCTTCCAAGGTCGGTGTGATCCGCGCGGGTTGGATTGCGCCCCTCAATGCTGCGGCGCGGCTGGTCACTGGTAGCGGTGCGCCCCCAGAAGAACTTGAGGCCATTCAAGCCTTAGGAGTTTGGGTTACGTGTGTATAGCTCTCTTTTTGCCTTAGTTTGCGACAATCGCCTCGGAAATCGGTTCGTTATTGCATAGCTTCCCAAGTTGCTTTGCGCGGAGCGGGCTACTCTTCTTCTTTTTTAGCCAGTCGCGTAAAGCATATCTGTGGTAGCGAATACTCTGTAGGCGTGTCATAATTTTCCGCTTTTCTCAATGGAATCAACGAGGAGGACTAGGTATGAAGAAGTTCAAGTTTGTAAGTCTGCTCGTCGTGCTGGCGCTGCTCCTAGCCGCTTGTGGTGGCGGGTCGGCTCCAGCAGCCGCGCCAGAGCAACCGGCCGCGGCCCAGCCGGCAGAACAGACAGCCGCCCCAGCCGAAGCCGCGCCAGCAGCAGATGGCGCCTTGGAAGCACCCATGTTGGCCGCCAAAGTCGCGGCGGGTGAATTGCCACCGCTGGAAGAACGGCTCCCCAAAGCACCCAAAATTGTTGGGCCTGGCGTCTTACTCAGCGAAGAAAATCTGCCCGATTGGACCCCTGGCCAATACAAGGATGGTAGCGTGATTCGCACCGCGCATAGTGTGGCCGATTGGGCACCAGATGTCTTTGTGATGCTCAATGAGCCGGCGCTTTCCGCGCCCGATTTGGGCGTGCAAGATATTCAGGGCAACGTTCTGGAAAGCTTCGAAGTTTCGGATGATAACACCGTCTTCACCTTCCACATGCGCGAAGGGCTCAAGTGGAGCGATGGCGAACCTGTGACCACCGAAGATGTCCGCTTCACCTGGGAAAATATTTATGGCAACGAAAAGCTCACTCCGGCTGGCCTCAAGGCCCGTTTCCGCGTGGGCAACGATCCGAAGGGTGAACCGGGTGTGCTGGAAATTTCGGACGACTATACCTTCCAGATTTCCTATCCGTCACCTTATGGTGGTTTCCTGCGCAACCTCGTCATCGAAGGGTGGAATGGCTATACAGAACTGATCAATCCGGCCCATATTCTCAAGCAGTGGCACCCTGACTTCACCCCGATCGAAGAGATGCAGGAAGAGCTAGCAGCCAACAACCTGACCGAAGAATGGTGGACCCTCTTTGGCCAAAAGTGGTGCCAGAACTGGGATGTGACCCGCGAACGCTGCATCGGCTACCCGACCGTCAACCCCTGGGTGCTCCAACCTTCAGATTCACCTAATACGAAGATCTTTGAGCGTAACCCCTATTATTACAAGGTTGACACCGAAGGCAAGCAGTTGCCCTATATCGACAAGATCGTCTCCCAACAGGTGGAAGATGTCGAAGCAGTCAATCTCAAAGTGTTGACCGGCGAAGTTGACTTCCTGCGCGAAAGCACGGGCTTGGTGAAAGTGCCGCTGTACAAAGAAAACGAAGAAAAGGGTGGCTTTAACACCGTCTTGCTCGACATGCATGTCGATTCCAGCACCCTCTTCCTCAATCAAACCTTTGACAATCCTGTTTGGCAACAGCTTGCCCAAGATGTCCGCTTCCGGCGGGCGCTCAGCCTTGCGATTAACCGGGACGAGATTATCGAGAGCATCTACTATGGCTTTGCCGGTTATCCACTTGCTTCGGTTGGTGAGGCCAATGCCACGTATGATATTGAACAGGCCAATGCCTTGTTGGATGAGTTGGGCATGACGGAACGGGGTACGGATGGCTTCCGTTTCGGGCCAGATGGTCAACCCTTCACCATTTTGGCCGAACATGGCGCCCATGCGCCGGACCTAGAGCCAATCGCCGAACTCCTGACCGAGCAATTCAAAGATGTCGGCATTAACTTCCAGATCAAGCGCATTGATCCCCAATTGTGGACCCAACGGCAAAATGCCAATGAACTACAGGCAACCGTCTTCTGGGCGCATGATCAGAATGGCGACAACGATCGGCTCATGGGCAACCTCAGCCTCTTTGGCCGCCAGTGGCTGAATTGGTTTAACACCGCGGGCAGTGAAGGCGTCGAGCCGCCCGCGTGGGTCATCGAAGCGCTAGATCGCAACAAAGCGCGCTGGGAAGCGGTGGCTGGTTCGGATGAATACAACAAGCTCGCCGACGAGGGCCATGCTTGGCAACAGGCCAATCTGCCCCAAATCACCATCGTGGAAAATGTGAAGTATCCCATGATTGCCAGCAAGAAACTGCGCAATGTACCGGCGGCGGGCTATGCCATTGCCTGTAACTTTGCGGGTGAGCAACTCTGGTTCGCGGAGTAGCGCTCTAGGCAACCGGGGAATAGGTAGGATAGGCAGCTAAACCTGACCGGTTTTGAAAGCCGGTCAGGTTTGGGCAACGTCAGTTCACGGCGCTATCCCTACCTGCCTACGCCACCGACCATCTACGAAGTTACACAAGGTCTGACTATGTTACTTTACATCCTACGTCGGGTGATCATGCTGATCCCCATTCTATTCCTGATCTCCATTGTCTCGTTTATTGTGATTGAACTGCCGCCGGGTGATTGGGTCAGCAACTATATCAACAACCTTCGCACCTCGGGCATCGAATTACAAGAAGAGGAAGCAGCCCGTTTAACGGCCATGTATGGCTTTGATCAACCCGCCTATGTGCGCTATGCTCGTTGGATGCAAGGCATTGTGACCCGGGGTGATTTTGGGTGGTCTTTTCAGTGGGGGAAACCAGTCAACGACATTCTGCGCGAGAAGCTGCCCTTCACCTTGATCATCTCGATCAGCGCCCTGCTCATCTCCTGGTTAATTGCGATCCCCGTTGGCATCTATTCGGCGACCCATCCTTATTCTATCGTCGATTATGTCGCAACCATTCTGGCCTTTGTTTGGGTGGCTACGCCCGGCTTCTTACTTGCCTTCGTCGCCGCTTGGTGGGTTTACACCTATCTAGGCTTTTCGCCGCTTGGTTTAAATTCCACCCAATACCTCGACGCGCCCTGGAGCACCGCGAAGCTCATTGACCGGATCCAACATTTTATTCTCCCGATCCTCATTATTGGGCTCTCGGGCACGGGCGCGACAATTCGGGTTATGCGCGCCAATTTATTGGATGAGTTGAAAAAGCAATATGTAACGACAGCGCGGTCCAAGGGCTTGCCAGAACTACGTATTCTCTTCAAATATCCGGTGCGTATTGCGTTCAATCCCCTGATCAGCACCATTGGGTGGTTGTTACCGGCGCTCTTTTCTGGCGAAGTCATTATTTCGGTGGTTCTCAGCATTCCCACCCTAGGCCCTACACTCTTGCGCGCGACCCTCGCCCAAGATATGTATTTAGTTGGCAGCATTGTCTTGATTCTAAGTACGCTCACGGTGGTGGGGACCCTGATTTCCGATATCTATCTAGCCTGGGCAGACCCCAGAATTCGTTTTGAAAGCACGGGGAAATAAGGATCTTTGCAATGACGGTACAAGATGTTTTGAGCAAGCACCCAACCACTCCCCCGCCTAGTGGTGAGCCAAGCCCGGTCTTGGAAGACCAGCTTGATGTCAAGAGCGAACGCTATTATTATGCCAAGCAGTGGCAGTTGATTTGGTGGCGCTTCCAACGTCATCGCTTGGCAATGATTTCGTTATTCTTGTTAGCGTTACTCTACCTAATTGCCATTTTGCCCGAATTCTTTGCGCCCTATAGCGCCCAAGCACGGTTTGAAAAATTCCAACAAAGTCCACCCACAAAAATTCGCTTTTTTGATGAAAATGGTCAGTTCCAGCGCCCTTTTATCTATCCGCTCCAGCGCGAACTGGATCAAAAGACCTTCAAATATATTTACACGCCCGATACAACGCAGCCCTATCCGATTCTTTTCTTGGTTGAAGGCGAGCCCTACAAGCTCTTTGGCCGCTGGCAAGGCAATTTACATCTCTTTGGCACGGGCATGGGTGGCCCCCCCCTCGCGCTTTTTGGCACCGATGAGCTGGGGCGCGATATTCTCAGCCGCACCTTCTATGGGGCACGCATCTCCCTTTCCATTGGCTTTGTTGGCGTATTGCTAAGCTTCTTCATCGGTGTGCTCCTGGGTGGCATCTCGGGCTACTTCGGTGGGATTGCCGACGAGATCATTCAGCGGATCATTGACTTTCTCCTATCCATTCCAGCGCTGCCCTTCTGGATGGCCCTCGCCGCTGCGCTCCCGCGCGATTGGTCCGTCACCCAAACCTACTTTGCCATTACCGTCATTCTCTCCATTATCGGGTGGAGTGGCTTGGCACGGGTCGTGCGCGGCAAACTCCTCGCCCTCCGCGAAGAAGATTATTCACTGGCGGCCCAAGCCGCTGGGGCCAGCCAACCGCGCATTATTTTTCGCCACCTGTTGCCCGGCTTTACGAGCCACTTGATCGTTTCGTTGACCTTGGCGATTCCTGGCTCGATCTTGGGCGAAACCTCGCTCAGCTTCTTAGGGCTAGGGATGCAACCCCCAGCCGTCAGTTGGGGCGTGCTGCTCCGCGATGCCCAAGATATGGTGGTGGTGGCACAGCAACCTTGGCGCTTGATCCCAGGGCTCTTCGTAATTGTGGCCGTTCTGCTTTTTAACTTTATTGGCGATGGCCTGCGCGATGCAGCGGACCCCTATTCCCATTGAGCATCCCTTGCTCATTCTTTGACTACTCTGCAGCGAAAGCTAGCTTGATTTTGGATAAACCATGATGACCGACCAACGCGATGTTTTGATTGAAGTAGAAGATTTACGCGTGCATTTTCACCTCCAAGAGGGCAAAGTGCGCGCGGTGGATGGCGTCAGCTTCACCATCCACCAACAGAAAACCCTCGGCGTTATCGGCGAGAGTGGCTCGGGTAAATCAGTCTCGGCTCAGGCCATTATGGGCATTCTACCCATGCCACCCGCCAAAGTTGAAGGCGGACGGATTACCATGCACCTGCCCGAAAATGGGGTAGGCAATCGTAGTATCATTCTCTCCGATCTACCGACGCGCGGCAATGATTATCGCGCCATTCGTGGCAAAGAGATTGGGATTATTTTTCAGGAGCCCATGACTTCGTTCAGCCCAGTCCATACCCTCGGCAACCAGATCATGGAGTCCATCCTGCTCCACATACCCAATATTAGTAAAAAGGAGGCGCGCGAACGGACCATTGAGATTCTGCGCCGGGTAGGGATTCCCCGTGCGGAACAACGGGTAGATGCCTATCCCCACCAATTCAGCGGTGGGATGCGTCAACGGGCCATGATCGCGATGGCTTTGGCCTGTAACCCCAAGCTCCTCATCGCCGATGAGCCCACCACCGCGCTAGACGTGACGATTGAGGCACAAATTATTGAGTTGCTCAAAGATCTCCAACAAGAGTTTGGCATGGCGATCATGTACATCAGCCATGATCTGGCCGTCATTGGTGGCGTTGCCGACGAAGTGATGGTGATGTATTTGGGGTTGGTCATGGAACAGGCCAGCACAGAGCAACTTTTTGACAACCCGCGCCACCCCTATACCCAAGCGCTCCTGCGTTCCATTCCCACCATCGATGGGGAAATGGAACGGTTACAGACCATCAAAGGGAGCATGCCAAGTCCTTTCAGCGAACATAAAGGTTGCCCTTTCTTCTCCCGCTGTGAGCAGCGCATTGCCGGCGTCTGTGATACGAAACGCCCACCACTGATCGAAGTGGAACCCGGGCATAAAGTGCGTTGTGTGTTATATCAATAAGCGCCGTGAGCGGTCGCAACGGCGTTTCGAGATGGCCTTGGGCTAAAAATTATTGCTGGAGTCAGAAACGTGTCTGAACAAAATGGTGTATTACTCGATATTCAAGGGCTAAAGAAATATTTTCCGGTCCAACAAGGCTTTTTTCGCCGCACCGTTGGGTACATCAAAGCCGTCGACAATGTTTCGTTCAAAGTACGCGCCGGCGAAACATTGGGCGTGGTTGGCGAAAGTGGTTGTGGCAAAACGACCATGGGACGCTGCCTAGTCAAATTATATGAACCGACCGGGGGCAAAGTCCTGCTCCACACGCCTCAAAAGACCCTGTCGGTCACAGAATTAGAGGGGCAAGATCGCCGCCTCTTTCGCAGTAGCGCCCAGATCATCTTCCAAGATCCCTTTGCCTCGCTCAACCCACGCATGAACATTCTTGAAACGGTCGGTGAGCCATTGTTGGTCAATGGCATAGCCAGTGGTCGCGAGTTGGAAGAACGGGTCAAAGAGGTAATCACCCAAGTGGGCTTGCGCGTCGAGCATCTACGGCGCTTTCCCCACAGTTTTAGCGGCGGTCAACGCCAACGGGTTGGCATCGCGCGGGCATTGGTCGTTCGGCCTAGCCTCGTCGTCGCCGATGAACCAGTCTCGGCGCTGGATGTCTCGATTCAAGCCCAGATTCTGAATCTGTTGGAAGATCTCCAAGAGCAGTATGGACTGACCTATATTTTTGTTTCCCATAACATGGCCGTCGTGCGCTATATTAGTGACCGCATTGCTGTGATGTATGCCGGAAAGTTAGTAGAAATCGGTCCCAAACAGGAACTGCTTTCGCACCCACGCCATCCCTACACCGAGTTGCTCTTGGCAGCGGTCCCACGCACGGTAGAACGCCAACGGGGCTACCGACTTATTACGCCTGGCGAACCGCCCGATCTAGCCAACCTGCCCAAGGGATGTGTCTTCCAAAATCGCTGCAAATATGTCAAAGAACGCTGTCAACAGGAGGAGCCAGAACTACGCGCGGTGGGGGATGACCATTTTGCCAGCTGCCATTTTGCCGAGGAACTTCAACTCCAGGGAATTACCCTCAAGACGACCACGTCGGCCAACGTTGCGTTGCCATAAATCAGTGTCCCATAGAGCTGTCAGCTTTGACAAAGCTGTATGGCTGTCTATGCCAACCCAAGCAACGTATGCTATACTAGTCAGGTCGAAACTTGTTATGGGCTAGCTGCACAATCGGCTAGCCTCATCCCTTGGCTAGAAATTGAATCGCTTATGGTACCCAATGCTGCACGGTATGCCTTAGCCTACCTTTTGTGGGCGATTAGTGTTGTGGCGGCGATGGCCATTCTGCTGGTGTCACGCAGCGCCGTCATGATCGTGCTGGGGCTTACACCGTGGAATCGCTATGTCGAGCATGCGCTCAACCAATTTGGCTTTTTGTTCTTGGCGATCTTTGGATTGGCGGTCGTCATTTTTATCGAGCATTTCTACCGCACGGGTGTCGAAAAAAATCGTCTCTTTGCGCGCTTTTGGCGAGTCAGCCTGCTCGAATTGCTTGTCCTCATGCTCCTACACCTTATTCGCTTGGTGGGCGAAACAATCCTTGGCGTCTTTACGCCCCTGGCGCTGGCGGTTGTGGTGGGGGAAGGGCTCCTGGCGCTGGCGCTTTTCTGGCTCTATCGCTACACCAGCCAACGTGCAAGCCCAACCACCTCATGAACCGCCGTCTACTGCTGGCGATTGGCGTAGCAATCGGCGGGTTGGCCGGTGTGTTTCTGCTGCTGCTACCGCTGCGGACGCCACTCAACCCCTATGATGAGGGACTTGCGTTGGTCAACGCGCTACGCGTTTATCAAGGGGAAGTTCCCTTTCGTGATTACTGGGCCATCTATCCGCCTGGTCAATCCTATGCCCTTGCCGCAGCCTTTCACCTAGGCGAGATCAATGTTTTCACCGAACGTCTCTATGACTCGGTGGTGCGTTGGCTATGTGCGCTGGTTCTGCTCGGCTTGGCCCTGCGCGTACAACGCAGTTGGCTCGCAGCATTGATCACCTATGGGCTCTGCCTGATCTTATTGGCGGCAGCCACCTTCTATGGCTATGCCATGTTTCCGGCCCTGCTCTTTGGCTTTGGGGCACTCCTGCTCTTCTTCACCTATCTACAACAAGCAACGGGGAGATGGCTCATTGCCGCGGGTCTGTTGATTGGCGTGACCGCGCTTTTCCGCATCGACGTGGCGGTCTATGTGGGCGTGGCAACCATCGCGGGCTTGACCGCTTTTCACCTAGCGGGTCCTTTTACCACGCCGCGCACTTGGCGACCAACCTACCGGCGATGGTGGAGCAGCAGTGCAACCTTGCTCGGCGCCGCGCTGATCCCATTCCTGCCCTTCTATGGTTTTCTAGCCTGGGTCAGTCCTATGGGCGAGATGGTCAATAACCTGCTGCTCTTCCCAGCGACGACTTTTCATGAAGTGCGCCGTCTACCCTATCCAACACTCCTCCCCACTTGGGAACGTTGGCAAGAGCGCAGCCGCTGGCTCGAACAAGTCGATTGGCTATGGGGCGAATGGCTCCGCTTCTATCTGCCACTGCTAGTTTATACACTAGTGGCGCTCGTCCTGATCGGGACGGGCTGGCGTCTCCTGCGCAAGCGTCAGCCCGTCCCGATCAATGATATCCAAGCGCTGGTGCTATTGGTGGTTGGCCTAGGGCTCTTTGTCCAAGCCATGAGCCGCTACGATGCCATCCATGCCTTGCCAACATCGCTGCCAACACTGCTCTTGGTTGGTTGGCTTTGGCAGCGATGTGTAGCCGCGCCGTGGTGGCGTCCTTACCTTGGGCTCCTGCTTGGGCTCCTGCTCATCGTCCCACTCTTTTTATATGGCTATCTACCCGCGGCCAAATTATTCAACTTACTAGAGCGCTTTCCCCCCACCCAATGCCATACAACCGTAGTCCGCGCCAGTTGTGTGCCGTTGGTGAATGAGCAAGCCGCGGTTCTTGACTTTCTGGCACGCCAAGGGTCGCCCGCAAGTGCGCTCTTTATTGGGGTCAACACCCATGACCGTATTTTTATCAATGATGTCTCCCTTTATTTTCTCGCCGAGCACCCCATCGCGACGCGCTACCATGAATTGCACCCCGGGGTCGCGACCACGCTAGCGGTGCAGGAAGAGATTGTCCAAACGCTGATCCGCCAGGAAGTGCCATGGATCATCCTGGCGGATTGGGGGAATCCGAATGAGCCCAACGCTAGTGCCCACAGCAGTGGTGTTACACATTTGGATGAATATATTCGCGCGCACTATACTCGTATCCAGCAGTTCGGTATTTATCAACTCTGGCAACGCCAGACACACTCAGCACTTCCCCACTCATCAGGATAAGGGGTGCGTTCCATGCTTTTGGCATGATCTCCATGGGGTACGCACCCCCAATTTAGGAGGAAATTGACAATGGCTCTCAAAGTTGCAGTAATTGGCCTGGGTAACATTGGTAACACCCATGCACCAATCTATCAGGCCCACCCAGATGTCGAGTTTGTCGCAGTTTGTGACATCATCAAAGAACGCGCCGACAAGGCCGCGGCCCGCTATGGTGTCAAGGCGTACTATAGCGTTGAGGATCTGCTCAAGCATGAAGAGCTTGATGCCGTCAGTGTTTGTAGCGCGGGCAAGGAAAATGGCGGCGACCACTACGATCCGACAATGCAATGTCTGGAGGCGGGTAAGCATGTCCTCGGGGAAAAGCCTATCTCCAACGAGATCGAAAAGGCGCGCGCGATGGTGCGCAAGGCCGATCAGAAGGGGGTCTACTATGGCATCAACCTGAATCACCGCTTTGTCCCACCCGCGGCCAAGGCCAAGCAATGGGTCACCGAAGGCAAGTTGGGCGATCTCCTGCTGATCAACATGACCATGTGGATTGGCAACCCCAATGAAACATCGCCCTGGTTCCATGCCCGTGCCCTGCATCCCCACTCGATTGATGTCATGCGCTACTATTGTGGCGACGTAGCCCGTGTCCACGCGTTTTTTAACAAAGCGCCCGGGCGGATCTGCTATTCCAACATGCAGGTGAACATTGAGTTTGAAAGTGGCGTCGTTGGGCATCTGACCGGCAGCTACGACACCAATCCCCGCCATAACCTGGAACGCTGTGAAGTCATGGGCACGGAAGGGCGCTTTGTCCTCGACAACTGTTACGAAGAGCTGACCCTCTATCCGCGGCGCAGCGATGAATTGACCGTGATTCGCAACAGCATCATGGGCGGGTTAAGCGGCTTTACCGCTACCTTCACCAACCGCATCAACCGCTGGATCGAGCAAGTGAACGCGGGTGTCCCCCGCGACGAAATCGACGCCTCGGGGAAGGATGGGCTAGCCGTCCAAGAAGTGATCGAAGCAGCGATCCGCTCCTATGAAACGGGCCGCTCGGAAGAAGTTCCGGTGGCATAAATTGACGTGATGCGTGGGACGTGATGTGTAATTTGCACAGTAAACTTGCACGCCATCACGCATCACGTCTCACAAAGCAGGGAGAAACGCGACCATGCTAAAAACGTGTGTGATCGGCATGGGGCCGATCGGCAATATTCACGCGACGATGTACAAAGAGGATGAGCTAGCCAACTTTGTCGCCGTCTGTGATTGGAACAAAGAGCGCGCCGACACGGGCGCCGCCAAGTTTGGCGTCAAAGCCTATTACGATGTACAGACCATGTTGGAAGCCGAACGGCCCGATGTAGTAAGTGTGGCGACCGGTGGTCATGAGTATGGGAGTGAACACTATCTGCCGACGATGCAGGCCCTCGAATTTGGCTGTAATGTCATTGGCGAAAAGCCGATTTCGAATGAAGTCGAAGAGGGCGAGGAGATGGTGGCCAAGGCCAAGGCCAAGGGGGTCCGTTACGGGGTCAACCTCAATCATCGCTTTACCCCCGCCGCCCGTCTGGCGAAAAGGTGGGTTGAAGAAGGGCGGATTGGTCATCAACTCTTTATCAACATGAGCATGTGGATCATGAATCCACGTGAAAGCTCGCCCTATTTCCACCTAAAAGCACTCCATCCCCATACCATTGATGTCATGCGCTATTTCTGTGGTGACATTGAGGCGGTCCATTGCTTTGCCACCAAAGCACCGGGCCGCGCCATTTGGTCAACCGCCGTCTTTAATATGAAATTCAAAAATGGCTGTGTCGGCACGTTGACCGGCAGCTATGACATCCAACGGGGTCACCCCATGGAGCGCTGTGAAGTAGCGGGCGTCAATGGCCGCTTTGTGATCGACGATATGTACCGCGAAGTGACGCTCTATCCGGCTGGCAATCTGGAGAAGACGGTCTATACCAATCCCTTATTTGGCGGCTATCGCGATTTCAATGACACCTTCCGTAACCGCATCCACACCTTTCTGGAGCAGGTGACAGCTGGTGTCGCGCCGGATCAAATGGAGGGCTCGGCGGCTGAGGCGCTAGCCGCCCAAAAGGTTATCGCTGCCGCCATTGAATCGATGGAGACGGAAACGGTTGTCCATGTGAAGTAGAAATGGTACACTAGGATGGGCAGATTTGATACCAGTGGCAAACACACAATTCATCTCTATGCACGGGCTTGGGCCGAGTGGATTGTGGATCGCCAACAACTCGAAGTGAAAGCTGAATTATCCGGCGAATTCCAATTTATTGCACGCGCAACGGATGTCCTCCTCAAAGTTGCCGGTGAGCAGGAAGGTGAATTTCTATCGCTGACCGATCTCCAACTCCGCTATGATGCCAACATGCATCGTCGTCTCGCCGCTTATGCTGCGCTGGCGCGTGAGAAATACCAGCTTGAAATTCACATTGCGGTCGTTCATCTAATGCCACCACCGGAAGGCGCCATCTTGGCAGCGGCGTTTCATAGCGAGTTTATGGGCCAAACTGCCCATCAGGATTTTCAAACCATTTGCCTTTGGGAGTTGGAGGCCGAAACAGCGTTGGCGCTCGATAATCTAGCACTGGTTCCCTTCATACCACTCATGCGTGGCGGCAACACCGAACAAATGTTGCGCCGTTGTGCAGCCAAGGTACGGTCGGAGCCCTCTGCGGAAGAACTACAAAGCGCGTTAACGTTATTTGCCAGCTTAGTCATGAAGACGACAGTAGTGAAGCAGATTATGGGGTGGAGCATGGATATTCTCAAAGATTCGCCGTTCTATCAGGAGCTAACGGCACTCGCTCGTGAAGAAGGGCGTGAAGAAGGGCGTGAAGAAGGGCGTGAAGAAGGGCGCGAAGCCGCCTTAATCGTTCTACTTGGCTTTCTGAAATTTCGGTACAATATTTCAGCAGATTACTTTACGGAACAGTTGGAGCAACTTGATCTTGTAAAGATTAGACAGCTAAGCAACTTAGTCGCCGAAACACAAACGCTGGCTGAATTTGAAGCAGTGGTACAAGAGCTTGTTCTACGCATGAAAAGCACAGAAGAGCAAAAGCCGTGAACAGCGGCACACAACCTTACTATGCCACTGGCCAATATCTACAGGCTAAACACGCCCAGATTGATTATGCATCTGGGCGTACCATCGAGCGTTGGACGCTTCAACTTCTACCCAACGGCCCTAGCACGCGCGTTTTGGATGCGGGCTGCGGCTGGGGTCGTTTTTCATGGCCGCTGCTGGAAGCTTGGCAACTACCTTCCACGAATCTGGTATGTGCGGACCGCTCGCTGGGGATGTTGGAGAGTGCGGCACAGGAGGCACAAAGACGGGGGTATCAACCCCACTTTGTCAACTGCGGGATTGAAGCACTGCCTTTTCCGACACGCCATTTTGGGGGCGTCATGGCGAACTTCGTGCTCTATCATGTGGAGCCATTGGCGCAGGGGGTGCATGAATTGGCGCGCGTACTCAAGTCCGATGGCTGGCTTCTCGTTGCGGCGCATGGCGTTATCGAGGTGCTGGTGCTCCAATTACACTTTCAAGCCCTCGACCAGTTAGGGATCCCCTATGACAGAAAGGAGGGCAACCCCTTCAATTTGGATAATGGGACCGCGGTCCTCGAAAGCAGCTTTGGCCAGATCGAACGGCATGAGTTTATCGATGAGCAACGCTATCCCAGCGCCGAAGCTTTTACCCAAAATTACATGACCATCGGTGGCTATCGCAGTCTGCTCGCGCGGCCAGATGTTTCGGAGGAAGCAAAAGCAGCGTTGCCCCATCGCTTTTGTGAACTAGCCAAGCAGGTTGCCGATCCACAAGGGGTCATTCACGTCCCCATATCCATGGGTGCTTTTGTCTGTACCAACCCGCGGTAATTACCCCATCGGCAGTACATAGTGCCAGATCAGCACATAGTGACAGACGCTCCCACCGATGACAAAGAGATGCCAGCAAGCCAAGCCAGCCATACTCAGCACTGTCCCGACACCATGCGTAATTGCGCTGGCAATCTCCTCACCGAGGGTATCAAAGGCAGGATGAGCCTGCTGTGGTACTGAATCATGCATTTTGCTTTACACCTCCCATCAGCATTCGTTATTACCGAGCCTAGTATACCCCACTTCCCAACCCCATTGTCAATCCAATTTAGGAGTCACGCACTTAGACCAGACCTGACAGGTTTTCCAGACCTGACAGGTCTCTAGGTACCCAGCCAATTGCATAACTTCTATCCAATTGTCAATTTTGCCCAAAATTCGGTATACTGTAAGGTATGACAACACAAGTTATTACGCGCCTCCAAGTACAACAAAAGAACAAGGAACGCGTTAACATTTTTCTTAACGATGACTATGCCTTTTCGCTGGATCTAATGCTGGCCGCCGGGCTCAAAAAGGGGCAGGTGCTAGCCACGGCGGAAATTGCAGCGCTCCAAGCAGAGGACGAAGGCAAGCGCGCCTATGCCGCCGCGTTGACCTTCTTGGGCCAACGGGCGCGCAGCCAAACTGAGGTTGAGCAGCGGCTCCAGCAGCGCGACTTTAGCCCAACGGCCATTGACCAGACAGTCGCCCGGCTCCAACAAGAAGGCTATCTCAATGATACCACCTTTGGGGAACAGTGGGTAGCCAATCGACAGCGGTTCCGCCCCCGCAGCGAACGCGCCTTGCGCTATGAGCTGCGCCGGAAGGGCATGGACGCGACGGTGGTCGATGCGGTGCTCGAAGAGGCCGCGATTGACGAAGATGCGGCGGCGTGGGCGGCGCTAGAACCCAAGCTAGCACGCTGGCAGGGACTCGATCACACCGCCTTGATGCAGAAAGCAGGTGGCTTTTTGGCACGGCGTGGCTTTGGTCACGCCGTAGCCCGCCGCGCCGTCGAGCGGGCTTGGGCGCTGCGCCATGCGGAAACGTCCCCATTGGATCTAGACGACACCACTAACCATGAAACAGAGGACGTATGACACCGTCGAGGAACGCTCCTCAGCAACAAGGCAATTCCACTCGCGATGGTGAGGTCGCCCTGCCCTCATCGACCCAACCCAACAGCCAGCGCCGTCGCCCACGGGTCAAGGCAAGGCCATGGACCAAGGAAGACATTCCTGGCATTGTCGCCTGCCATCGCGCCGCCTACCCCGAATATCCAGAGAATGCTTATTACACCGAGCGTTTCTATGAAATGCAATTGGCCGCTTTCCCCGAAGGGCAGTTTCTGACAGAGGTTGAGGGCAAAATCGTTGGCTACGCGACCTCGATCATCGTCCAGTTGGATGACCGCACACACCCCTATACCTACGAAGAGATCACTGGCGCAGGTACCTTTAGCAGCCATGATCCCAGTGGCGACACCTTATATGGCGCGGATATTGCTGTCCATCCCGCCTATCGAGGCATGGGTGTGGCTGGCAAGCTCTACGAACAGCGCAAACGGCTCCTCAGGCGCTATAACTTACGGCGCATGGTGGCCTATGGCCGCATTCCTGGCTACAACGCCGTCGCGGGTAAGATGACCGCCGAGGAATATGTGGACAAAGTGGTACGGGGTGAGCTAAAAGATTCGTCGCTCCAAGCCCACCTCAAGGCAGGGTACGAAGTCAAGCGTGTGTTGCTCGATTTTCTCTGGGACGATTCTAGCCTTAACTACTCCACTTGGCTAGAAATGGCTAATCCCGATTATCAGCCCGAAAAGCGCCAGATTGCCGCGGCCCCGCTGCAACGCCCTGTCCGCAAAATCCGCGTCTGTGCTGCCCAATATTTTATGCGCCCGATTCGCTATTGGGACGAATTTGAACAAACAGTCATGTTCTTTGTGGATACGGCGGATACCTACCACTGTCACTTTTTGGTCTTCCCCGAACTTTTTACCGTCCAACTCTTTAGCCTCATGCCCTCAGACTTGGATACGCGCAGCGCCATCAAACAACTGGCAGGGATGACAGAACGTTACCTGGCGCTTTTCACCCAAGCCGCCGTGGACCATGGCCTCTACATCATTGCCGGTTCACACCCCGTCATCCGCGATGATGAGGTCTATAATGTCGCGCATCTTTTCACCCCCAATGGCGATGTCTATACGCAAGATGCGCTCCATGTCCCCCCCATTGAACGGGAAGACTTTGGCTTTGAGCCAGGCGAGGAGATTAAGGTCTTTGATACGCCCTTGGCGCGTATTGCCATTCTTGTCTCCTATGACATTGAGTTTCCCGAACTATCCCGCTTAGTCACGCTATCCGGGGCGGAAGTGCTCTTTGTACCTTATAGCACCGACGAGAAAAATGCCTATGACCGCGTCCGCTATACCGCCCAAGCGCGCGCGGTGGAAAACGCAGTCTATACCGTCATCGCTGGCAATGTCGGCAATCTGCCTACGGTAAAAAACTATTTGATCAACTATGGTCGCGCGGCCGTCTTTACGCCGAGCGATTTTGCCTTTCCGCCCAGTGGAACCGCTGGCGAAGCCGAACCCAACGTCGAAACCGTGGTGATCACCGACCTGGATCTGACCAGCCTCTCGCAGCAGCGCGAGATCTCGCGCTCCCGCCATCTCTACGACCGCCGCGCTGATCTCTACGATGTACGGGCAAAAAAAAGTATCAAAATCATTCGCACCGATTAGCCCGAGGATTTTATGGCCTATCAAAAAAATGCCTATTGCTCCTATTGTGGTCATGCCTTTGCCGTCGATCAGCTTTGGCCGCGGCGCTGTGCCCACTGTAACAACCTCACCTTTCGCAATCCGCTGCCGGTCGCCGTGGTCATTCAACCGGTGGATGACGGCGTGTTGACGGTGCGTCGCACCATTCAACCCCGCAGCGGCTGGTTGGCTCTGCCTGGCGGCTACATTGAATTTGGCGAAGCTTGGCAAGCCGCAGGGGCGCGAGAGTTGTGGGAAGAGGCCGGGCTCCAAATCGATCCAGCAACCCTGCGTGAGGTGCGTGTCTTCAGCGCGCCCGATAATACAATCTTGATCATCGCGTTGGCACCCCGCCTTTCCAGTACGCAATTGGCGATCTTTGCCGCAACCGACGAAGCGAGTGAACGAGTCATTGTCAGTACGCCACAAGAGCTGGCATTCCCTCTGCATACTGAAGTCCTCAGCGATTACCTAGCAGGGAAGTGGCGTCTGTAGCGAACTGCCGGACGTGCCGGGGACGGGCCAGAACAAGTCGCGAAGTTGAAGCTATCTTTGGCCCGTCCCCGGCACGTCTACATCACCACCTCTACATCACCTGCCCGTCCCCAGCACGTCCCCAATCTCCATCATTTGTCCATTGCTTTGCCCTTGCGCTGGCGCGATCATAGAGTAGATACTCAATCCGTTCCTAACAGCAGAGCCCCTAGAGCACAAGGATGCCACGCCGTAAGCTCCAATTCCGCCAAGGCCACTACTATCATATCTATAATCGTGGTGCAGCTCGTGCCCCGATCTTCTACGAACCTGCTGACTATACACAGATGCTATGGACGCTAAGGCGCTACCTGCTCCGCTTTCACGTAACTTTGGTCGCGTACTGCCTTATGCCCAATCACTACCACTGGTTGGTACGCCAGGATGGTGAGTTGCCAGTCCGGTTGCTACCACAGTATGTCGGCAAAAGCTATGCCAATCACTTTAACCACAAATACAACCGTCGTGGCGCGCTCTTTGAAGATCGTTTCGACGCCATTCTGATTGATAATGACGAATATCTTCGTCACTTGTGTCGCTATATTCACGTCAACCCTGTGAAAGCCGGTTTGACCACAACTCCTGAACAGTGGATCTATTCGAATTATCAAGAATGGATTGGCCAACGGGCCGGTATTCTCGTTGATCATTCCTTGATTGTAGCTCAGTTTCGGGACCACCAACACTACCAACAATTTGTCCAAGAGTACCTTGCCGGCTACGCAACTGTGCTACCAACCTTGAATGACTATTGGGCTAAGCTAGAATAGTTTATGTAGACGGGCCAGGGACTGATATAGAAGTGCCGGGGACGGGCCAGAACAAGTCGCGAAGTTGAAGCTATCTTTGGCCCGTCCCCGGCACTTCATGAGGGTTCATCCCGAATCGGGGCAAAGAGATCGGGGAAACGTTCGCGCGGCGAGGGCTCGCTTTTTTCTTGCACCCAGATAATTCGCACCGAGCGATCATAGGTCAGGTAATTCCAGGCCCAATGGATAAAGACATTCACCCGCTTGCTAAAGCCCAGTAACATGACTAGGTGCAACCCCAGCCAAGCAAACCACGCAGCTAGCCCTGTCAGTTGAATCCGATTAAAGAGCCAAGCAACCGCGCGGCTACGGCCAATCGTCGCCATGGTACCGCGGTCATGATAGACAAAGGCTTGTTGGGGTTGTCCGCCGATAGCGGCCAGGATATTCTGGGCAGCTAGCTTTCCCTGCTGTTGAGCAACCGGGATCAACATGGGATAGGGCCGTCCCGCGTTATCCGTAAGGTGAGCAATGTCACCGATAGCATAGAGGTGCGGCTTATTCACTACCTGCGTTGTCGGCTCTACGGGAATACGCCCCGATCGCGGCAAAGGTACATTGAGTAGGGTCGCCAAGGGAGCGGCCTTGACACCCGCTCCCCAAACCAAGGTATGGGTTGGAATCACAGTGCCATCATCCAAACGGACATAGGTGGCAGTCGCCTCGGCCAGCGCATGGCCGAGAATGACTTCAACCCCCAGTGACTGCACTTGGCGTAAGGCGGCCTCACGTAGCTTTGGCGGATAGGGTTCCAAGAGGTATGGACTGCGTTCGACCAAAATAACCCGCGTCTGGAGCCGCTCTTGAGCAAATTCCCGATTCAGCACATGGTTATAGAGTTCATAGACCGCACCGGCTGTCTCTACGCCCGTCGGGCCGCCGCCCACGACGACAATGGTCAATAGGGCTTGGCGCGTTGGCTCATCTTTGGTCCAGACCGCTTCCTCAAAGAGATTCAAAATATGATTGCGCAAACGAACAGAGTCGCGCAGAGTGCGCAATTCAAACGCCGCCGCCCGAAATTCGTCGTTGCCAAAATAGTTCGGCACGCTCCCAGCCGCAACGACCAAGTAATCATAGAACTCAATCTGCTCGCGGTCACCTGCCAAAATCGTTACCGTATGGGCATTATCGTCAATGGCCGTCACTTCGCCAAGCAGAAAATTGACATTGGCTGTATCACGAAAGATCGAGCGCACCGGATGAGCAATTTGGCTAGGATCCAAGGCTGCGGTCGCCACTTGATATAACAAGGGCGTAAAGGTATGAAAGTTGTTGCGATCAATCAATAATACATCAACTGGCTTGTCTACCAGTTCACGCGCCGTAAAAAGCCCACCAAAGCCAGCACCGATAATCACGACTCTTGGCCTTTTGACCGTCATGTTGCTCTCCTTCCCCAGCTGCCCCACCAGATGGAATCCTTATGCTAATCCAGCGAACAATTGTGAATTATTACACAATCAATTGTGAATTATTACACAAATCCTGCAATTTCTGTGTAGGCAGTCTTACCGACGGGACAAAGAGCACCGCGCGTCTATTGTTCGGTAGCCTCCTTTGCCAATTTCCATTTAGTTTGTTGGGTCTTGGCAATCACCTTAGCAATCACGCGAATGGTAGCCGTCACCCAAAAGACGCTCCAAGCCACCATCAGAATTCCGGCCAAAGGAATACGGTTTTCATCGGTAATAGGTTCAAATTTCACTTCGTCCCCGGCAATCCGAATAAACCCACGTGGAGCGGAGTGGCCACCAGCCCCACCGCCACCACCACCGCCTTCTGCCGCGCTCCCTGTGGTAGCATCTGGCTTCGGCGTGGCATCGCTATGACCATACCCACCACCATAGCCAAAGCCAAATTGCACTTGGGCCACGGGGATCACCACCACCCCGCCCTGGATGATCGGCTCACCAAAAATACTCTTCGCACCAACCTGCTGCAACATCAGCCGAATTGGTTCAGTATTCGGTTCCATCTTTGCGTCCATGATATGATTTCTCCTCACTTAACTGTTTGTTTGAAAAAGCGGGCGGCTTGGTTATGCACCCCACACCTTCCCTAATCACACCGATCAGTTACCGGCGAGTGAGCACGGTGGTCAACAGCATGATTACCACACAAACCAAACTCACCACAGCCCCAAACAATAGAAAAGTACGCACTGCTGGTAGGTCGGCAGCCGCAATCGGCACAACATCCTCGCGTTCGCCGCGCCGCACATGAATTGTCGCTGGGGTAAGGCGGCCCAATGCAGCAGCACCGGCAGGTCCCGCAACAACCCAGCCCTCTAGTCTTGCTATCGGCTGAACAACCATGTCAGCAACCGCAACGATTGGTGCTGGGATCAGCTCATCAAGCGCAGTTGGTCGCCCAAAAGATTGTGACATCGGTCTCTCCTTCGCTACGGTAGTTTCTACAGGTTGTAAGCCCCTAAGAGGCTATATTATTAAAAAGGCGGTTTACGGCATGACAACAGGCGTTTCTGTGATAGCCAACTCAGTCGTGGTTGTGGGTAGCGGCTCGGGCTGTCGGCGACGCGGCAAAGTAAAGTAGATGGCCCCCAACCCCAGCAGCGTCACCACGAGGCCAACGATCGCGCCAACGCCAAAGGGCAAGCTGCGCAGCGTAATATAGATCACGAGACCCAGGAGCAGCGCCATCCCTTCGCGCGCGGGGGTTCGGAGCGGAGTGGCAGCTAGTTTCGTCATTAGCCAATCGCCACCCAGATAGGCTACCACGAGTTTAGTCACCATGGCGGCCACAAAGATAAAAAGGGCCAGGCCAAAGCCCAAGCTAGCCAAACCAACCGTTAGGATATCCCCAACCAAATGCCCTAAACTCAGCCAGCCACCCAGGAGCGTTAACAGCCCCAATAGCCCAACGAAGAGCGGCGTCGCGACCACAACCAGCACCAACGTCAATAGGCCGACACCGAGACTAGGCAACCAACGCGCTTGCATCACGGCACGCGTGCGGTGGAAAAAGGTTGGGCGTAGATAGAAGAGCAGCCAACCGATGAGAAGCAGCGCTAACAACTCACCGATGGCCCAACGTAGGCGTGCGTTGGCCCAGGAGTAGATAGGTGGTACGGGCGCGGCTGCCGCCGTGGTTGCCATTGTTTCAAGCGCGAGCGCGCCACCAACCGCCGCGGTGGGGCTGATGCGCAAACCGGGCGGCACCGATGCAACCGCACCTTCAAAGTCTGACATAAAGGTAGGCGGTGTGGCGTCTTCACGGCTACCAATCCGACCACGCAAGTCACCGCCAACCATACCGTTGAGTTCGAGCGCGCCAGCCCCCACGGTTGCGTCCTGGTTCACTTGGCCATTCAGCAACAATTGGTAGCCACCCGCATACAGACTACGCCCAATCGTGCTTTCGGCGGCGGTTGTTAGGCTATAGCCACCAAAATAGAGATTGCGTGCGATATCGGCACCACTACCCAATGTCAGGGCATAGCCGCCCGCATAGACACTACCAGCCACAGGGCCGTACAATGCCAGCGTGCGCCCTGCCATGACGAGGCTGCCTTCCACCGTGCCATTGACGGTGACCGTTGCACCCGAGGCAATGAGATCGCCTTTGATGGTGCCATTCACAGTCACGGTTTCGCCAGTGATAAAGAGATCATCATCGATCACGGTATCCGCATCAATCACAATCGTGTCACCGCTCCGAAAGTCGGCGGCGTAAATGGGTTTGGCGGCTATAAGCCCAAGTAAACATGCAAGCAATAACAGAATGCCAACTTGTCGAGTAGGCGATAGTTGCCCGATTGATTTCACAAGCGAGTTCAACGGTGGTGCGGATGTGCGGCGCTGTTGCATAATTTCCTCCTAACTTGCACCATCCTGCAGAATTGTAGATCATCCGTAGGGGAAGAGAGATGATAGGTAGAGCCTTATCTATCTTATAAGGCTCTACCTATTCACTACGTAACACCAGTTCCTGTGTTGCAAATTCTGTATAGATAGCAGAGAAAAAGCGAAGGAAAGAAGAGGAAGTTTCAATGACCCATCGAAGACGCGACACCCGGCAGAATAATCAGCGCCCCTTTGCAAACCGCTGCTTACACCGCAAACATCTGTTCGCGCTCGGGTCCCACCGAGACATAATCAATCCGGACGCCAGCCAGTTCGCTGATCCGATGGAGATACGCTTGGGCTTGGGCCGGTAGATCCGCCCAACGGCGACAACCTTCAGTTGAAACTTGCCAACCTTCCCAGCTTTCATAGATCGGGATTACGCCATTCAAGACAGGTGTATCGGGCATGGTATCCCGAACAATTTCGCCAGTAGGCAGTTGATAGCCAGTACAAACTTGCAAGGTATCAAAGTGATCCAACACATCCAATTTGGTGATGGCAAGACCAGTCATCCCGTTGAGCCAGGCCGCATAGGCAATGGCAACCCCATCAAACCAGCCACAGCGCCGCGGTCGCCCCGTAGTGGCCCCATATTCGCCCCCGATCTCGCGCAATTTTTTGCCATTGGCATCGTGCAATTCCACTGGAAACGGGCCGTCGCCCACACAGGTGCTATAGGCTTTGACAACGCCAATCACCTGGTCAATCGTGCGGGCAGGCAACCCCGCCCCCGAAGCCGCAAAGGCCGCGGTTGGATTGCTGCTGGTCACATAGGGATAGATCCCCCAATCCAGATCGCGCATGACGCCGAGCTGACCTTCCAGTAAAATACGCCGTTTGGCCGCGATGGCCTGACGCAACAGCGGCACTGTATCGACAATGCGATGCTGCAATTTTGCCTGGAATTCTTGGCAGAGTGTGTAGAGCGCTTGGCCATCGACTGGCTCGCCCCCCAACAGTTCGATCTTGCGGTTCACGGTGTATAGAGCGCGGTCGAGGCGACTTTCTAACCACTCTGGCTGCAACAAATCACCAATCCGTAAGCCAGAGCGAGCAGCCTTATCGGCATAAGCTGGACCAATGCCCCGTTTGGTCGTGCCAATGGTATCGGCGCCGCGCGAAGCTTCTTCAAGCGCATCGAGCGTACGGTGATAGGGCAATACCATCTGGGCGCGGTTACTGATCCAAAGATTATCTAGCGATACCCCAGCCTGTTCCAGCGCCGCCATTTCGTCTAAGAGCGATTGAGGATTGACGACACACCCCGACCCGATTATATTTTGTGTGGCAGGGTTAAAAATCCCGCTGGGAATCAAGTGCAGGGCATGTTTGCCATACGCATTGATCACGGTATGCCCAGCATTATCCCCACCCTGAAAACGAATGACCACATCCGCTTCTTGGGCCAAGTAATCAATAATGCGGCCCTTGCCTTCATCGCCCCATTGTGCGCCGACAACCGCTGTAACTGCCATAACTTCCACCTTCTTTTCTTTTGCTTATCCGATAATGTGTACGTCTTGCTCAATACAACCGAGTGCGGTCCAAGGAGAGGCGGCAGGCGAAAGCATGAAATTTGCTGACCACGACTTCCTCCTTTATGGCATGCACCCATTCAACCGGTAAAAGGCGCACAATTTCTCTCCTGGATGACGGAGCGATAGATCGGTGCAACTTTTGAATGGTCTGTCGATACAGCGCTCATCAGCCGAACATAGTAAAACGCGTTATTTTCTCGCTGAGGAGAACAACGCTTTTCGTACGCATGGCAGATGAGCCTGATCCAATTGTTTGGAGATGAGTATGGTCCCTGGCCTATTGTACCACTCCTTGTCGCTTTTCCAAACCACTCAACTAAATCTGATGTACTTCTATATAGACGATTATATAAAAGAAGAAGCAGCAAGCTTTGACCTGCCTAATGTTGGTCGTGAACAGGAGCAGTGGTACAATGCGGAAAATCGTAAGCGCGCTACGCCCGTCGAGTAGTAGAGTGGAGTTACGCACTGGGACAAGCGCTGACTGGTTTAGAAAACTGGTCAGCTCTCTGGTCGTACCGCCCAACTGCGTAGCTTTTAAGAGCGAAGAAGGAAAGATCCATGTCTATACAACGAACCAAACAGGAATTTAGCACAAATGGCGTTGCCCACGAGAGCCATCCGCAAGACCGCTTTGCCAAAGAAGCCCTGACCTTTGACGACGTTTTATTAGTGCCAGGCTACACCGAGAAATTACCCTCGGAGATCGACATTAGCGTTCGACTCCATGAGCGGCTCAAACTCAACATCCCTGTGATCAGTGCCGCAATGGATACGGTTACGGAAAGCGAATTAGCGATTGCCTTAGCCCGTCAGGGGGGCTTGGGCGTCATCCATCGCAATCTGAGCATCGAAGCACAAGCCGAAGAGGTTGACAAAGTCAAACGCAGCGAAAGTGGCATGATCGTCGATCCCATTACGCTGTCACCAGAAGCAACCTTGGCCGCCGCCGAAGCCGTCATGAGCCGTTACCATATTAGTGGCGTCCCGATTACAGATGCCGAAGGGCGCTTGGTGGGCATTCTGACCAACCGCGATGTCCGCTTTGCCACCGACTACAGCCGCCCGATCAGTGACTACATGACGAGTGAGAATTTGATCACAGCCAAAATTGGGACAACGCTGGTCGAGGCCCAAGCGATCCTGCACCGCTATCGCATTGAAAAGCTGCCGCTGGTCGATGAAGAACGCCATTTGAAGGGTTTGATCACCTATAAAGATATCCTCAAACGCCAAGATTACCCCCACGCCGCCAAAGATGAACGGGGCCGCCTATTGGTCGCCGGTGCGGTTGGCGTTGGCGAAAGTGGCATCCAGCGTGCCCATACCTTGATCGAAGCGGGGATCGATGCCATTGCCATTGATACCGCCCACGGTCACAGCCGCGGGGTCATCGAAACGATCAACACGCTGCGCCGTGAATATCGGGAGATCCCCATTCTCGCGGGCAACGTCGTGACAGCCACCGGGGTCCGGGCGCTCGTCGAAGCAGGCGCCAGTGTGATCAAAGTCGGCGTCGGTGCCGGGTCGATCTGTACCACCCGCATTGTCAGTGGCGCAGGCATGCCCCAGCTCACGGCCATTACCGAGTGCGCCCTGGCCGCGCAGCAATTGGGCGTTGCCATCATCGCCGACGGTGGGATTCGCTACAGTGGCGATATTACCAAAGGTCTGGCTTGTGGCGCTTCGGCAGTGATGCTGGGCAGTCTCTTGGCTGGCCTCCACGAATCACCGGGCGAGGTTGTGATCCGCGAAGGGCGCTCCTTCAAAGAATACCGCGGCATGGGCAGCCTTGGCGCGATGCGCGGGCGTGCCAGTGATCGCTATCAATCGGCCCAAAGTACCGGCGGCGGTGCGAGCCCAGATATTGGCGGGAAGCTCGTTCCCGAAGGGATCGAAGGCCAGGTGCCCTACAAAGGTCAGCTGAAAGATTATGTCTTCCAGCTTATGGGCGGGTTGCGCAGCGGCATGGGCTATGTAGGGGCTGCCGACATTGAGGATTTGTGGCACAAGGCGCAGTTTGTCCGCATTAGTGCGGCCAGCTATCAGGAAAGCCACCCCCATAGCATCACCATTACCAAAGAAGCGCCAAACTATCAAATCCAGCCAGGGCGTTAGCATGTGAAGGGTAGAACGTGCGGCGTGTTTGGTCCGCGTAATCACGTTCCACCCTTCAGCGCCCCGCCACAGGAGAGAACCATGAGTCAACGACGACGTTTTGAGGGGAAATGTGCGCTGGTTACAGGTGGTGGTACGGGGATTGGTGCGGCCGTTGCCGAACAGTTTGCCAGTGAGGGGGCGACGGTTGCCCTCTGTGGTCGGCGCACCGAGATCATTCAGCAAAAGGTCAAGGCCTTGACCGCGGCTGGCTACCACGTCATTGCCCTGCCCGGTGATGTGGCGACTGATGCCGCCGAGTTGGTGCAACGCGCGGTAGCGCTCTTGGGACGCCTCGATATTCTTGTCAACAATGCGGCGATTTCAGCAGGTGTGCCGATCGAAGAGATGGAAAGCCAAGTCTGGCGACAAGTGATGGCTGTGAACTTAGATGCCGCCTTTGCCCTAGTGCAACAAGCGCTGCCCGCCCTTATCGCTACGCAAGGGGCCATCCTCCACATTAGCAGCATCAGCGCCATCTCTGGCGAGGTGGACGATGTCGCCTATGCGGCCAGCAAAGCCGGGTTGGAAGGCTTTAGCCGGAAATTGGCCCTTGAACTAGCCGCCACCGGCGTTCGCTCAAATGTGATCCGGCCCGGCTTGATCCGCACCGAAGCGTTTGCGGCCATGCCTCCCGATTTTTTTGAAGCACAAGTACCCTTGATTCCCCTCCGCCGCATTGGCACCCCCCAAGACATTGCCCATGCAGCAGCCTATCTCTGTTCGCATGAGGCCAACTTTATCACCGGCACCGTCTTAACCATTGATGGCGGCGAGTCAGCAAAGTAATCCAGCCTACTGCCATGATTTCTTTTTCGGAATTGCCTATCTAGTTTATAATAAACCATAGAAGTAAAGCAGGGCGGAGGTACCTCCGCCCTGTCGATTATGTAAAACCTAAGCTGAAGGATTTTGTCATGCGAACGACGTACCCATTTACTGCCATTGTTGGGCAAGAGCGCATGAAACGTGCGCTCATCTTAAATGCCATCAATCCCCAAATTGGTGGTGTGCTTATTCGTGGTGAACGTGGCACCGCTAAATCGACGGCGGCGCGTGCGTTATCCGCGCTGATCCCCGAAATTGAAGTCGTCACTGGTTGCCGCTTTGGCTGTAACCCCAATCGCCCGGATCTTTACTGCGATGAATGCCGCGACCGGATGGCCAACGAGGGTACGCTGCCTAGCTCATGGCGGATTACCTCCTTTGTCGATCTGCCCGTGAGCGCCACCGAAGATCGCGTGGTCGGCACACTGGATATTGAGAAAGCCATTCAAAAAGGCGAACGCCATTTTGAGCCGGGGATTTTGGCCGCGGCCAACCGCGGGGTGCTCTATGTAGACGAAGTCAACCTGCTGGACGACCATGTGGTCGATCTGCTCTTGGACAGCGCCGCCATGGGGATCAACGTGGTGGAGCGCGAAGGGATTAGCTTCCAACACCCAGCCCAATTTGTCTTGGTTGGCTCGATGAACCCCGAAGAAGGTGATCTGCGCCCACAATTGCTCGACCGCTTTGCCCACTCGGTGGATGTGGTGGGGTTGGCCGATGCCAAGCAGCGTGTGGAAATTTTGCGCCGCCGCATTTTCTTTGAACAAGATACCGAAAGCTTTATCAGCGCATTTGAAAGCGCCGAGGAAGAGCTCAGCGAACGCATCGAAGCCGCCCGCGAGCGCTATCCGTTGGTGAAATATACGGATAAAGATCTCTATACCATTGCCGCGCTCACCGCCAGCTTCAAGGTCGATGGTCACCGCGCCGACATTGTGATCTTGCGCACGGCCCGGGCCCAAGCCGCCTATGAAGGACGCCTCCAGATCAGCGACAAAGACATTCTGCTAGCGGCGGAGTTGGCGCTGCCTCATCGGATGAAGAAGCAGCCCTTCCAAGACGCGGTGATGAATATGGATCAGCTCCAGAACAATGTGCGCCAAGCACGGGCGGAAGCCGATCAGCAACCGGATGGCGAGAACCAGAATGAAGGGATGCAGATGGCGGCATCCGGAGCCGACGAAAAAAAAGCATAGAGGGCGATGAGTCAGACATGATGGATGCTGGCGAAGGTGGGGAGGGCGCTGTGGCCCAACCCCATGCCTCTCCCCAGCAGAACTCATCGCCCGGGGACTCCAAAGGGGCGCGCAAGCCAGTCCAAATTGGGGATCAATTCGAGACCAAACGGATCGACACACCACTCGATAAAATGACCCGTGAGCGGGCCGGGAAGCGCTCGTATACCCAGACAGAACGCAAGCGCGGTCGCTACATCAAAGCGCGGCCAGCGGGGGATCGGCCCGAAGATATTGCCTTTGATGCCACGCTGCGGGCCGCGGCACCTTTCCAGCAGAAGCGGCTGGCCGAAGCCGAAAATGATCTGGCGCTCCAACTGCGCAAAGGCGATCTCCAGCGCAAAGTGCGGGTCCGGCGCACCGGCAACCTGATCCTCTTTGTGGTCGATGCCAGTTGGTCCATGGCAGCCAGCGAACGCATGGAGGCGACCAAAGGTGCCATCTTCAGCCTCTTGGTCGATGCCTATCAACGCCGTGACCAAGTGGGGTTGGTAGTCTTCCAACGCGACAAAGCGCGCTTGGTGCTACCGCCAACCAGTAGCGTCGATCTAGCGCAACGGGTGCTCAAAGATCTGCCCGTGGGCGGCAAGACGCCCCTGAGCAGTGGATTGCACATGGCCTGGCAAGTGATCGAAAATGCCCGGCGCCGCGACAGCGAATTGCGCCCGCTCATGATCCTATTGACCGATGGGGCTGGCAATGTCAGCATGACTGGCATGCCCGCCCAAGAAGAGGCCAATCGGATTGCCAGCCTCTTCGAGCAGGCCAGTTTGCGCTCGATAGTCGTGAATATGGAACATGCCGCGTTCGACCGTGGGCTGGCGCAAAAGTTGGCCGATGCCCTTGGCGGCACTTGCTACAGCCTCCCCGAACTGCGTGCGGACACGCTGCTAAACACCGTCAAACGCGAAATTGATTTATCCTAACCTAAAGTTCCTTAGCGACCTACCATCAACAGGCGCTAAGGAACTCAATCACCCAATCACCCGATGCCCATCGCGCGTGATTGGGTGATTTGCGATTGTACCAGAGGACCTTTTTCTATCGTTTGTGTTAAGAAAGTTTCGATACGATGACAACCTATGACGACGCTGAACGCCAAGAGGCTCCTGAGGAGCAGCCCATCATTATCAAAGGCAGTTGGGAAGACTTGCTCCAGCAAGCGCAACAACTGGCTGGCAGCCAAAATGATGACGCCATTCCGCTCTATGAAAAGATCGTCCAACGGCTAGGCAAGCTATCCGCCCCTCAACGCCTCGCCAATAAAGAACGGCTCCAGCAGATCTATTTGCAAGCGTCGTTTCAACTCCATTCCTATCTCACCTTGCGCGAGCGCTATGACGAAGCTCTGGCCGTTTTGGAGCAGGCAAAAACCCTTGTCCAGGAAGAAGAAGAAAAGGATGCCATCGCCTACCAGCAGACCATGGTTCTGCTCATGGCTGGGCGCACCGATGAAGCGTTGGCCCAACTGCAAGCCCAAGCCACGGCAGTCGATGCCGATATTGCCGATTGGGGCGCTTTAGTCTTGCAATATCTGCGCAACAACCGCATTCGCGAGGCAGAAACAGCCATGGCGGACGCCACCGCTTGGGTGACAGCCAAGCTGGCAGGAGATGAGCTAGACGACGAAAGTACCAAGGAATATCAGAGCTATCTGTCTGACCTGCGCGCCGACTTATCGATGCAAAAGGGCGAATGGGATGAAGCAGAAGCCTATTACAAAGCGGCCATCCAGCAGGATGCCCTTTATAAACAGAACGTTCATCTCTTCTACATGCGCTTGATGCAAAATGGCCAGGCCGAACGGGCCCTTCCCTATATTCAACGGGATCAGCAACACCCGATCCGTTCCGGCTTTTGGCAAGGCGTAGCCCACCATCGCTTGGGGCAAGCAGAAGAAGCCGAACGGCAGTGGCAAAAAGTGACGAAGATCGACCCTTCCCAAAGCAATGAGCCCAGTTTTAGCGAAATGGTCCTCACCCACTATTACCTAGGCGACCCCGAACGGATTGGGCTAGGTACAGTATTGCAGGTCATTCAGGAATCGCGCCGCTATGATTGGCAAACCCTCTTTCTCGCCGGGCTAGGCTGGGCCATCCAAGGCCGGTTGGACAGCGCCGAAGCCAATTTCCAGGTTGCCGTCAACCAACGCCGCCTCACAGGCCAGGGGAAGTTCTTGCCCAAACAAGTGTGGGATTATTGTGTTGACCTCCTGGACGAAACCACCCGGGAGCAGGTTGCCAAATATTTTGAAACGAAGCGACCAGGGGAATAGGGAGACAGTGGGACAGTGAGACAGTTACTGACTTACTGTCCTACTATCTCACTGTCCCACTATGAGTAGATCCTCTATCCACCGCCCAGCCACCAGAGAAGGTTTCATCTATGCAGTTAGCACAAGATCAGCTCATCGGCTTTGCCAAAGAACTGGCCGATGCCAGTGCCACGGTCATTCGCCAATATTTTCGCACGGACTACGAAGTCATCAGCAAGGAAGACGCCTCTCCCGTCACCATTGCGGACCGGAACGCCGAGGAACTCATGCGCGCCATGATCATGAAGCGTTTTCCGGATCATGGCATTTTGGGCGAAGAGCACGGCCAGTACCAGCCCGAGGCCGACTACCAATGGGTGCTCGACCCGATTGATGGCACCAAAGCCTTTGTCAGCCATAGCTATCTCTTTGGCACCTTGATTGCGCTGCTCAAAAATGGTCGCCCCATCCTAGGGGTGATCAATCATCCGCTATTGAATGATTTCTTGGTCGGCATGGGCGGGCAGACTTGGCTCAATGGGCGGCGTGTACAGGTGCGCCCTTGTACGCGGGTGGAAGATGCCATTCTGCTCAGCAGCCCCTATTGGACCGTCTTTGAATACCAGAATGGGCCAGCCTTTGAAGCGCTCTCCAAGCGTGTCAAGCGGCACAATAATTGGGGTGACTGTCACGGCTACTATGTGGTGGCGGTCGGTGGGGCGGATATCATGGGCGACCCGATCATGAACCCCTGGGATATTATGGCGCTCATTCCCATTATTGAGGGCGCGGGTGGGGTCATTACGGATTGGCAAGGCAACGACGCCGTCAAAGGGCAGAGCATTATCGCCACCGGTGGCACCATCCACGACGAAATTATTCGCCTCCTCAACCCTTCATGAACTGGGACGCGGATTTAAGAATCCGCGTCCGCTATCTCCTCTACGCTATTGCATCGACAAACCAACGGGTGATTTGCTGTGGGCGGGTAATCGCGCCACCGACGACAACGGCGGTTGCGCCCAGCGCGAGCGCCTGTTTGACCTCTTCCGGCGTTTTGAAGCGCCCTTCGGCCAAGAGCGGGGCAGCGAGTTGGGCGGCGAGCTCTTGCACCAAGGCTAGGTCAGGCCCGGCTTGTTGCGGGCTATTCGCCGTATAGCCAGACATAGTGGTGGAGACGAGATCAGCCCCAGCCTTGGCGGCGGCCAAAGCTTCATCAACCGTAGCAATGTCGGCCAAGACCAAACAGCCCGTTTCTGCCTGAATGGCCGCAATAAATTCGGCCAGCGTGCCTGGTTGGGGACGTGACCGCGCGGTGGCATCAATCGCCACAATATCGGCTCCGGCCGCGGCGACCTGCTTGGCATGGTCCAATGTGGGCGTAATATAGACCGGATAGCCAGGAATCTCCTCTTTATAGAGCCCAATGATCGGCAAATCAACCGCGGCCCGAATGGCACGGATATCCACCGGCGTGTTGGCGCGGATCGCGACCGCGCCCCCGTCTTTGGCCGCCACCGCCATGCGTGCCATGATCGCCGCGCCATAGAGTGGTTCATGGGGTAGGGCTTGGCAAGAAACAATGAGTCCCCCACGAATTTGCGCCAATAACGCCGCCAGATGCGGCTTAGTAATCGATGACAAAGTTACGCTCTTTTCCTTTGAGGAGCGCGGTCAGCTTTGGTAAATCTAACCGCGCTGAGATCGTTATAAAGTGACACCAACCGTCTGTGCCGCTGCTGTGATCCGCTGCCAGGTCACAACAGGGAGGGGAATGCCATCGCGGTCACGGGTCGCTTTGGTGCGCCACTCAACTTCACCGGGCAACAGAATTTCGTCTACGCCTGGTGCGCAGGGAATGGCTTTGAGTTGGTTCACAAAAGCCGTGGCTTGGGCTTTGAACGCTGCTATGGGCTGGAAGGCGGCAATGTCAATGGCGGTGAGCACGGTCCCTTGATCCCACCGGTAGCCTGGGAGGAGGGGGAAACCGGCACCGCTGAGACCACCACCCAGCAGTTCAATCATGACACTAAGCGCATACCCTTTGTGACCACCAAAGGGCAAAATCGCGCCATCATCAAATTGATCCTGTGGATTCCGTGTTGGCTGCCCCGTTTTGTCAATAATCCAGCCTATCGGGACAAGTTCCCCCTTGTCCGCCGCGACTTGCAATTTGCCATGCGCAACCGCCGAGGTGGCAAAGTCAAAGAAAAGCGGTGGGCGCTCGGCCAGCGGTAGCGCCCAGGCAATGGGATTAGCCCCCAAGGCGCGCCGTGCCCCACCAAAGGGGGCCACGATGCCGCCTGGCAACGAACCATTGCAGATCAGCTGCCCAATCATATCCTGCTCTGCCGCGTGGACGACATATTCCCCCACCCGCCCGGTATGGTCACAGTGGCCCAGGACAACCATGCCAATCCCGGTAGCGCGGGCTTTGGTCAGCGCAATTTCCATGCCCTGAGGCAGCGCCACTTGGCCTAGATTCCACTGACAATCCACAAGCGCAGTCGAAGCGGTTTCGTGGACCAGGGTTATTTCGCCGTTGAGTTGTAGCGTGCCGGCCCGAATCCGCTCGATATATTCGGGCACCCGCAGGACACCATGCGAATCATGCCCTACCAAGTTACTCTCTACTAAGGAAGCCGCGATCCGCTTGGCAACGGGCAGCGGCGCACCCGCCGCGACAAAGATCGCCAAAAGCGCTTGGCGCAGCTCTTGGGCCGCAATCGTCAACATAACATTCTCCAGCATGAGGATTGTCTCTAAAACCACAGCTTCGGGGCAGCCGTGCGACCGACTTGCGCCAAATTCTCGCGCAGGGCGCGCACGAACAGGGTCATATCAGCCCCAAGACCGACCAGTTGAAAGCCTTGGTCGCGCCGGGTGACGGAATCGGCCACGCCACGCGCCAAGATCCCCGCAGCAATACCGCGGGCGCGGGCTTTGGCATGGATGTCGGCGACGATTTCGGCGACGCCATGTTCATCCCAACTACCAAGATGCCCATAAGAGGCCGATAGATCAGCCGGGCCAAAGAAGATCGCTTCCACACCGGGTAAGGCCAGAATGTCATCAATGTCCGCGACAGCTTCGCGTGTTTCAATCAAGGGGATGAGCAGCGTCTCTTCGTTGGCATAGCTCAGATACTCTTGCATACCGAGCCCCCACTTGAAGGCTCGTTCACCGCCGACCCCACGAATGCCCGCGGGTGGATAGCGCCCGTAACTCATGGCCGTGGCCACTTCATCCCGGCTGCGGGCATAGGGCAAAATGACCCCATGGGCACCCATATCCAGCACCCGCTTGACCGCGCTCAGTTGTAGCTCCGGCACCCGCACGATGACACTCGTCGCGGTGCCGCGTGCGGCGCGTAAATGCTCCATCATCTCGCGATAATCGAGGTGACCATGCTCCATATCGACACAAATCCAGTCGAGACCTAGGGCAACGGCAATTTCAGTAATGGTGGGGCTTTCGACGGTGACCCAAAGCCCATAGGTTGTCTCTTGGTCGCGCAGTTGTTGGCGCAAACGATTTCGGCTCATGCTCCTCTATCCTTCGGTATTGGTTCGCTGTGGGCAATAACCGCCGTGGCAGCAAACGGCGGGCGGCCTGTCAGCTGGGCATGATATCATGGCGGATGAGGGGGTGTCAATCGCCCTGATATGCACCCCTGAATTTTAGAGTGATTGACGACAAATGGCAGCCTATGTTAGAGTTATTTAGATCGAAGCGTTGCGCTTCTAGCTCTGTCAGCTTTTGTAAAGCTGACAGAGCTGGCGTAATGCCCAATCCTGTGCCAACCAACCCGCCATGCCACGCCCCCGGGCGGTGATGGCTATCACAGCCGTCAATCCATCCCATTGGCTCCCGGCCTCGGTGTGTCAACCGAACGCTTGATTGACGCTGTGATCGAGAAGAAAGATCATCGCGATGAGTACCACCCTTCAAACGACAACCGTTGAGGGCTTGCTGTGTTTGGTCGTAGAAACCCCAATGCTCAAGCTAGCTGTACTGCCCGAATTAGGGGCGAAAGTTATCTCGCTCCAGTGGAAAGCCAGCAACCATGAATTTCTCTGGCGACATCCAGGGCGCCCGCTGCAACGCGCCACTTATGGTGCACCCTATGACCATTACGACCTGAGTGGCTGGGACGAATGTTTTCCTACCATTGGCCCAGTCAGCTATCCAGCGGACCCTTGGCAGGGGATTGCCGTTCCCGATCATGGGGAATTGTGGTCATTACCTTGGTCATGGGAGTTTACGGATAACCGCCTACGCATGTGGGTAAACAGCGTGCGTTTTGCCTATACCTTTGAGCGCACCTTCCACTTTGCCCCAACCGGGGCTTTGGAAATTGACTACCGCGTACAAAACCCCACGCCCTTTGCCTTTCCCGCGCTGTGGTCGATGCACCCTTTTTTCAACGTCACCCCCACCAGCCGTGTGCTGTTGCCACCAGGCGTGCGGGTGCGCGTCGAAATTTCCCAAGACAACCGAATCGGTGGGTTTCTGACCGAACACCCTTGGCCGCTCGTGCAGGATCAACAAGGGAACGCGGTTGATCTTAGCCTAATGGGGCCACCTGGCCAGCCTTATGTCGAAAAGCTCTTTTCCACCGCTTTGCCCGCCGGTTGGTCGGCGCTCTATGACGAAGCTGATGAACATTTTTTGGCCTTCACCTTCGATCCCACCGTGATTCCCTATATGGGCATCTGCCAGCTACGGGGCGGCTGGCCCACCGATGTACCTTCCTATAGTACCATCTTGGAACCCTGTAGTGGTTGGCCGGATCGATTGGATCTAGCGGCCACACGGGGGGCGAGTATCACCATTCCAGCCCAAGGCGAGCACAGTTGGCAGGTTACGCTGCACGCAGGCCAAGGCAAAGCGCAGTTAAAGAGCATTCTCACCGGCACCGAAGAGCCCAAGGAACAGGGGTAAATCACGATGAAAATTACACGGATTGAAACGATCTGGATTGACGAACAGCCAAACACCCTTTGGGTGCGCATTCACACCGACGATGGCTTGGTAGGGTTGGGCGAAACCTACTACACGCCACGCGCGGTCAGCGCGATCATCCATGATGTCTTCGCCAGCTTACTGTTGGGACGCAGCCCCCTCGACATTGAAAACCATTGGACCAATCTCTTTGCCACCGTCAATTTCTTTGGCTACGCCGGGGCAGAAACGCGTGCCATCAGCGCGGTCGATGTCGCTTTGTGGGACATTGTGGGTCAATACACCGGCCAGCCGATTTACAACTTGCTCGGTGGGCGCAATCGCGAGCGTGTGCCGGTCTACAACACCTGTGTCAGCCACGGCGCGATCCAAGATTATCACCGGTGGCGCTATGAAAATCGCACCGGTGAGTTAGCCGCGGAACTGCTCCAACAGGGCATTAAAGCCATGAAGATCTGGCCCTTTGATCAATTTGGCACATCCTTGGGTGGGCCGATCGGTCAACGCGCCGGGGCCGAGGCTGTTGGCCCCGTGACCCATTTTATCAGCAAAGAGAATTTGAAAAAGGGGATTGCCTACGTCGAAGATATTCGGCGCGCCGTCGGTGACAAGATGGAGATCGCCATTGAAGGCCATGCGCGGTGGAATCTGCCCGAGGCGACCAAGATTGCGCGGGCGCTTGAACCCTACGACGTTCTCTGGCTCGAAGAGATCATGCCGCCCGATAACATCGATGCCTATGCCCGCCTCAAAAGCGAGACCAAGGTGCCGCTCTGTGTGAGTGAACGGCTCTTTACCCGCTTTGGCTTCCGCCAGGTGGTGGAAAAACACGCGGCAGATATTGTCATGCCCGACATGGCCTGGACTGGTGGGATTAGCGAAACGCGCAAAATCTGTGCGTTGGCCGATACCTACTATCTGCCGATCACCCTCCACGACACGATTGGGCCGGTCGCACTGTGGTCAGCCGCCCACATGTTGCTACACATCCCCAACGCGCTGATCATGGAATCGGTGCGCGCCTATTACCAAGGGTGGTACAACGACGTGATGACGGCTCCTGTGCCGATTGCCGAGGGCATGTTGTCGCTGCCCAGTACACCTGGCCTTGGGGTTCAGCTGCGCGCAGAAGTGCTAGCCCGTGCCGATGCCCATGTGGAAATTTCCGACGAGCAACACAAGTTTGATCCATCCAAAGGATAGACGTGCAAAGGGAGAGCTGACTGGCTTGAAAAATCAGTCAGCTCTGGTCCAAGTGCGTAACCTCTATTAGTAACTAGAAAACGAGCAAGAACCATGACGGAACGATATTTGGTGACCGGTGCGCTGGGTTGTATTGGCGCGTGGACAGTGAAACGGTTGGTCAGCGAAGGTGCAGCGGTTTGGACCTACGATCTCCCAGGCAGCCAACACCGGCTCGAATTGATCTTAGACGAAGCCGAACTGGCTAGCGTGCAGCGGGTTGCCGGTGATATTACCGACGCCGAAAAGTTTACCCAAACGGTGGTGGATAATGGGATTACCCACATTATTCATTTGGCTGCGTTGCAAGTTCCTTTTGTGCGTGCCGATCCCATTCTCGGCATGCGCGTCAATGTCGTAGGCACGACCATTGTCTTTGAGACGGTTAAGCGCTACGCCGATCAGATTCAAGGGTTGGCCTTTGCTAGCTCGGCGGGTGTCTATGGCCCCGCCGAACTCTACCCACCCGGTCCTTTGGCCCACGATGCGCCATTGGCCCCAACCAATCTCTACGGGGTGAGCAAGCAGGCGAATGAGGGCATTGCACGTATTTATTGGCAAGAATATGGCATTCGCAGCATTGGTCTCCGCCCCTACATCATCTACGGCCCTGGGCGCGATCAAGGGATGACCTCCACGCCGACCAAAGCTATGTTAGCCGCGGCCATTGGTCGCCCCTATCATATCAGCTTTGGTGGGGTCGCGGTCTATCATCACGCCAGCGATGCCGCGGCGGTCTTTGTAAAAGCGGCGCGCACCCAACTCGACAACGCGCCAGTCTATAATTTAGGGGGCAACACCGCCCACATGACGGAAATGGTGGCCGCGATTGAAGCGGCGGTGCCAGCCATGGCCGGCAAAATCACCTTTGAACCCACCCAACTGGCAACCGCGCCCGAGGTCGATGATAGTGCCCTCAACGCGGCGCTTGGCCCCATCACCTGGCGACCGCTCACAGAGGGTGTTCAGGCAACCATTGATCACCTGCGCCAAGGCGTACAGACGAACAAAGTCAACATCGAACGAATCTTGGCATAAGTCCACACCTGACCGGTTTTGAAAACCGGTCAGGTGTATAGGGTATCATTTCAAACCGTTGCTTAAATAAACCACGCTGGCAGACCGTTGTCAAAATTATAGTAGACCGTCTGCTGGGGCAAGCGGAAATCCAATACATCCTGACCGACCACTTCAGGCGACTCGCCGTTCATGAGAATGCGCGCCATAAAGTCGGCAATCGTCGCCATATCCGCTTCCCGCATCCCCAACCGCGTCACTTCGATGGTTCCCATGCGTAGACCACTGGGGCGATCCCAATCTTCCGGTTGATCGCCGGGCACCAAATTCTTGTTGGTGATCAAATTGGCCTGCGCCAAGCGATGGGCGACCTCCAGGCCACCCCCAAATTGTTTGACATTGGCAATGACTTGATGGGTGCGTGAATAGCCTTTGGGCGCGCCGAGCACCGGAATCCCCCGCTCGTCTAGGGCGCGGCCCAAGGCTTGCGCATTTTTCACGATCTGCGCCATATAGACTTTGCCATACTCCAACATTTCCGCCGCAGCCACGGCTAGCGCCGCCACGCGGTTAACCTGGTGGGTAGCCACCAAGACGGGAAAGACCGCCTCGGTCAGGGGTGCGGTTAACGTGGGATCATTCCACATCATCATGCCACTTTGGGGTCCGCTAAAGGTCTTGCCCGCCGAACCTGTGAGTATCGCCGCACCCTCTTTGAGGGGGTCTTGGAATTGACCACCGGCAATCAACCCGGCTTGGTGCGCGCCGTCAAAGACAAAACGCCCACCCCACTCGGCCACAATTTCGCTCATCTCGCGCACAGGCAGCGGGAAGAGCGTCATCGACATGCCCATGACAACTACCTTGGGCTGCACTTGCCGAGCCACCTGAGCAAAGGCATCCAGATCCACCGCTAATTCGGCGGCGTCAAAGGGGATATCCACAATCTTCAAGCCACGCATACCGGCTGGCCCATCCACGCGATTGCTGGAATGGCCGCCAAAGGGCTGGGCCGCGCTCATGATGGTGTCGCCCGGTTGGGTCAGGGCCTGATAGACCGCCAAGTTGCCCAACATGCTGCCCATGAGACGATGGTCAGCGTAGCGACAGTCAAACGCCAACTTGAGCAGCTCGACACAGAGTGATTCGACCTCGTCGATATACTGGGTACCGGCAAACCAACGGTTCACCCGCCCAATATGCCCTTCCGCGGCGCGCGTGCCGATCTCCGAAGCGAGCAGCGCACGCACCGTGGGGCTGGTAGGCGCTTCGGGTGCTAAGAGGTTGATACAACGTTGGCCCCGCCATTCTTCATTGCGCTTAACCGCATCTACCACGGCTTGCGCCCAAGCGCGTGGCGATTCGCTGGCATCCAGCATCGCGCGGGCGTTGGCAAGGATCTGCGGATCGTGGACTTCCACGGAATTGACTTGGGTCATGGTGATTCATTCCTTAGTTGGTGAGTGATTCGTGATTCGTGATTCGTGATTCGTGATTCGTAAAATATAGTGATGGGTTGGCTATGCTTCGTGTTCGGCCAGGAAGGCCACGAGGTGATCGGCGGCGGCCTGGAGATGTTGCCGCAGCAGTTCCGTGGCCGGTTCAATCTCGCCTTGGCGGCAGGCTGCCAAAAGGGCTCGATGCTCTTGTTGAGAAGCGGCTTGGTAATCCAGACCAGCCAGATAGAGTACCATGTAGCGGGCAACATTGGTATGCAGGGTAGACATCCAGTTCATCATGCGCGGCAAGTTAGCCGGTTGATAGAGCAGCGCATGAAATTCCCAATTGAGTTCTACCCAGCGCGCCGCCTGTTCGGTTTGGTCAATTGCCACGAGCAAGCGCTCAGCACGGGCCAGATCGGCAATCGTCAATTGAGGAATCGCCCGCGCCAAGGCCACCGTCTCCAAGGCAATCCGCATGAGATAGATCTCTTCAACTTCGGCACTGGACAGCGCCGAGACGACAGCACCCCGGTTTGGGAAAAAAGTCACCAACCCTTCCGCCTTGAGTTGCTGGAGCGCCTCACGGACGGGAATCTTGCTCACGCCAAAGCGCGCTGCAATCTCGTCTTGACGCAAAGGCATTTGGCTTTTGAGCTGGCCATGTAAAATATCCGTGCGCAGCGCGCTTGCAATGGTTTCGGTTGTCGGTACAGTTATCGTTGGCATCGGCAGATCATCCAATCAAAATCGTATACATAATTCACAATATACTAATATCGTATACGATTTTTGTCAATTTGGCGATTGGATAGAAGAAGATTTTGGACGAAAGAATCAGTTATTGGGCTCTTCCACGGGTAGCCCGGCTAGGCGCATAATGCGGAGGGCATTGGTGGTGGGGCTGGGACCAGGGCGCAGTTGATAGTCGAAGACCATCTGCCCATCCACAATTTCGTCGCGGAAGTGGTAGTTGGTGACATTCGTCAGTTCGTCGGCCAGTCGCACTAGTTCGAGGTCATGGGTGGAGATTAGGCCGATCCCCTGTTTGCCGACCAAGGCATGGATATAGGCACGACTCCCAAGGAGGCGTTCGCGGTTATTCGTGCCGCGGAAGATCTCATCAACGGCAAAGAAAAGGGGTAGCTCCGCTGATATGGCAAGGGCATCTAACAGTGCTTTGAGCCGTTGCACTTCGGCATAGAAATAAGAAATGCCATCAGTGACCGAATCACTGACTTTGATACAGGTGAAGAGGCGGAAGCGCAAGGTACACAACGCTTGGGCATCCACGACCCCACCGGCATAGGCCAACGCCAAATTGACCCCTAATGCCTTGAGCAGCGTACTTTTGCCGGACATATTCGAGCCAGTCAGCACCGCCACGGCCCCTAGCGTGGTCACGGTAAAATCATTGCGCACCTTTTGGTGAGCGGGCAGGAGAGGATGACCAAGCCCCTGCACCATGAAAATAGGCGAACCATCCTCCACGAGAAAATGGGGGAAAGTGGCGGTGGGGTTGAGCCAACCATAGCCAGCCAAGGCGCTCAACGCTTCTAGCTCGGCCCACACCGCCAGCCAAATGGGCAATTCGTTGGCGACGGACGCTTTCCAAACTTCGAGACGCCAAGCAAAGAGCAAGCCCCAAGGGAGAAGTACATTTAGCAGCACCGCCAAGACAGGATTGCCTTGAACGCCGGTCGCGGCCACAATCCGGCTAATGCGGCGTAGATAGTGAGAAGGACGCCGCCCTTCGGTGCGGAATGGGGTACACAATTCCGCAAGCGCTGGCGCGCCAGAATAACCATACCGCTCAACATGACCAAAGACTTGGCTAATCCGGCTGATGTCATCCTCTAGCTTTTTGGCTTCTTCAAAGGTGTGGTTCAAAGTGCGGCTATGCCAGAAGTAGAGCAAGGCATAAAGCCCTAGTGTCAGTTGCCACCAAGGCGGCAGACCGGCAAAACGGTAGAGGAGAAAGAGGATCGCATTGACAAGGGCAAGCAGGCCAAGCCCAACTACCCAGCGGCGCCGTACGGCCACCGAGCCGTGGGGGTGCAGCCAAGCCAAGAGCCGTTCTGCCGACCAAGCTTCCCCATCGCTAAGCAACAATTGTCCATAAAGCTGGAGCTTATTGCGAAAGTGAACCCGCGGGATCAATTCACGCACCAAGCGCTGGCGCTGTAACAAGGTTTCTGCCGTGGGCGGTGGATCGGTCAACCAGTTGCGCAGCCGCTGACTGGCCGCGGCGGTCACCGTGGTATCTAGCAACCGGTGGAGGGACCGTGGGCCAACCAGATCGAGATCCGCCTCAAAGGGATGGGCATAGCGCGGCTGCGTTTGCCGGGCCGGTGGGATCGTGGCCCAATCTAAGGCACAGCGCGCCACTTGCGTACGCTTGATGGTTTGCAAGGTAGTCAAGGCCTGAATGGTCGCTTCGAGTTGGTTATGGCGGTAGACCACAAAACCAAAGAGCAGCAGGGTCACCAGCAGGCCACCACCAAAGAACCAACCGCCCAAGGTATAGAGCATCAGCGCACTGAGCGCCAATCCCAAGCCAAAGATCAAGACGCGCAGCCAGGAATAACGATTACTCTGTGGTTGTAGACGGTCTAGATGTTGTTGGAGGTAGCGAATATGGCGTTGTAAGAAAGGGGTTCGATCGAGCGGTTGATCCATCAATCCTCACGTTGAAACTATCGATAAATGGCTTCGGGAAGTTGTAATGTTACCGTTGGCATGATCATCCCTTCCTCTATCCGCAGGGCCATGGGGTATAGGCAGTATACAGTAAACTACTCTTTTGACCAACTATAGTCGAGCGAAGCAAAATCTTAAGGCACAGGGCTACCGAACAACACCGACAAAAGCCCGCTTCAGCGCCGGGCGGCCAGCGTATACCGAAACCTTTTCTTCATCTTCATTAACCCCGCTTTTCTCACCAACGATCATCAGGGAAATAGCCTTGCCTGCCACTGTTGATACTCACCATATAACCTGTCATAGGTTGCAACCGCATGCGGCGACGCCAGGGTAGTTTCACCCTCTTGCACCATCGCGGCCACAGCGGTGGCCACGCCTGCCTGATGCCCACTCCCCACCGCCGCCATGATCGCGGCGCCTAAGGTAGAATCGGCCACATAGTGATGCAAAGGGCGGGCTAGGACGGCAGCCAAGATCGCGCGCCAGAGCGGGCTACGCGTGCCTCCACCGCTCATGCGCAGGGCGTGACAAGGATAACCCAGCACAACCAAAGTATCCAGTAGTGTACGAAATTCATAAGCCACCCCTTCCAGCACAGCCCGCGTGAGATCACCCCGTTGGGTCGCTAGCGTCAAACCGAGGAAAACACCTGTCGCGTTTGGGTCCGGTGCAGGACTGCCCCGCCCCATGAGATAGGGGACAAAGGTCACGCCCCGGCTTCCCGGTGGACTCTCGCTCGCTTCCGTTAATAGTATTTCCAAGGATGCCTCACCATGACTACGCGCAGTCCATTCAAGAGCACTCGCGGCCGCCTTGAGTTGACCGCCCACGATCCACTGCCCTTCCACATAGGGCCAGGTGAAGAGGTGGTGGGCCAACCGCGCCGCTGGCACGGGTGGCGTTGGCAACACTGTGCGGATCACGCCAGCCGTTGCCAACGTTAAAGCCATATCACCGGCCTGTAATGCGCCCATGGAGAGGGTGGCCGCCGCGCCATCGCCCAGCCCAATCACCACCGGTAGCGCGGCTGGTAGACCTAACGTTGCGGCCACATCACGCTGCACGGGGCCAATCACGGTGGTCGAAGGGACAATTGGTGGTAGGCGTTCCATAGACCACCCACACGCCGCAAAGACCGGAGGCCACCAAGCCGCGGCCCCAGCGGTTGACGTGGGCTCAGTAGCGATTTCACCAGTGAGCCAATAGCCCAGATAGTCCTTGATGCCCAACGCATAGCGCGCCCGCGGCACCAATGTGGGGTGATGTTCCACAAGCCAACGCAATTTGGGCGGAAAGCTGTTGGCGGGCAGCCCCTGACCAGCCCAGCCCAAGCCCACCTGGTCGATCAGCCATTGCCCTTGAGCTAAACAACGGGTATCTTGCCAAGTCGCGCTCGTGTCTAGTAACGGCTGCCCCAGCGCGTCGAGCAACACCACTCCTGGCCCATGGGCCGACAAACCGATCGCCACCAAAGCCGCTTTACGTGCGCCCAAGGTTACCATCAACTGTTGGGTGGCACTCGTCAACGCGGCTAGCCAATCGGCCAGCCGCTGCTCGGCCCACCCTGGCTGCGGGTATGCAGTTGGATAGGCTGCTATCGCCACGCCCACCAACTGTCCAGCCGCATCATAGGCCGCGGCTTTGGCATTGGTCGTCCCCAAATCCAATCCCAGAAAGAGCGGCCTCGTCACCCCATGATCCATGATCAATTTTCCGTTGATTACTTATTATGCTTATCGCTCTTCAGCCAGCCTTGACCTGCTTCGGCCAATGCCACATCAACGACCCAACTCATCATCTCGATCAGCGCGAGATTCATGGAGATAGGTGTACCATCCACCTTGGCCTCGGGTCGTGAGCTGATCCCATCAATGGCCCCTTCTTCGGCGCAACGGCGGATGATGCCAGCGAGATCGATGCTACGATTGACTCGTGTTGAACCCCCCAACGCCTCTAGGCAGACGCCAATGGCATAAGCCGCCCAGTTAGAACTAGCCCCCACCACGGGCACGTCCGACTCGGCCACCGCGGCGATGGTTTCGCCCAAGGGTGAGAGTTGCGCCAAGGTGCCACGAATATTGCCCATGCCCAATTCATTACCACCGTCGCCTAGCCCAATCCGCAGGACACCATAGGCGGGGGCCAGTTCGAAAAAGGGATCGGCCTTGGCTAAGTGTTCATCTACAATGGCGCGGCCACTGGCGGTGTGCGCAAAGCCATCGGCAGCCTTGCCCGGCATCTCAACGGCAATCAGGGCTTTGGGCTGGACTTCTTGCAAAAAGCGTTCGGCCACGCGGCGGGCCGCGTTATCGTCTACGGGGCAGTCCAAAAAGCTGACCGCCGCGGCTTTGACCTTACCCCGTTTAGCCAGCAACGCTTGCTCTAGGGTGGTCACCAGAAGACCGGCGTTATAACTAGGCTTCGCACAATAACGTTGCAGCTCAACATCGGTGATAATTACCGGCACAGCCTGCAATACTTCATCTAACACGCGCGCCAGATAGACCGCGCCGACTGGACCATCGGTTTCGGTGATGCCACGCCCCAAGAAAGAGCGGGAAGGAAAACCCGTAATCAGGCCAACCACATCACCAGGAGCAATGACTTCTCGCAAGCGCCGCGCGGCGGTCATGGCCAGCGGGGCATGGACAAGATCAGCCGCGGCCCGGTAGAGGGCTGGAATGTGCCCTTTGCCACGCGTGTCAATGGCCATCAGTTGATCGATCTGCCAGCCAATGCGGTCAAAAAGCTGGTCAACATAGGGGAGGCGGGCCAGAGTTTCAGAATCGATAGAGGGCATGAGTGCTCACTTTCTATCATAAATGGGTAAAGAATTGACGATAGCCTATTATAGCAAACTCAGAGAGCAATACTCATCCAACTGATTTTCTCGGTAAGTCTATATGGCTAGCTCTGCTAAAAGCCCAAAGCAAAATACATCAGCAACATTTAATAGAGATTGACAGCAGCAACCACGTCAACGATAATGTCAATAGTAGTTGCAGCACCCATAAAATCTACTTTTCTGACCGATAGAGCTACGCTCCCTGACTATGCTGGCGCTATCATAACAGAAAGAGAGCATCCTATGACCACCTGGAATTATACCTTACCTTGGTATCACGGTTCCCAGCAGGAATTGACCGTCCTCCGCACGGGCAGTTCGATCACCCAAAATCGGGAGATCGCCCGCGTTTTCTCTCACCGGCCCGCGATCTTAGCAATGGAAGATGATGGTACCTTCCGCCATAATGGTACCGATGCAGGCTATCTCTATCGCATCGACGAAGTGATCCAGCCAGAAGATGTCTACCCCCATCCCCACCCCATCAATGCTAGCCGCTGGGAGTGGTTAACCACGCGGGAGATCAAAGTTCGCCTGATCGAACGTCCCCCCCTACGCGAAGCGGAGCGCCTCACCGAAGCCTACCTCGCCGAGTTGCGCCGCCGACAGGCAGCAGCAGGGGCCGCAACCTTTGCCACGTAAGCACAAGACGAAAGTAAAGCACTATGCACCGAACCTACGAATTTGGCGTGATCGCCGACGAAATTGACCACGACTTTGCCCGCGCTTGCCATATTGCCCATGAACTGGGCATGGTCTATGTGGAATTACATGAGCTTTGGGGCAAGGCCATCCATGAACTGACGGATGCCGAGCTAGCGCAGGCCAAAGCCATTGTCGATAACTATGGCCTGCGCACCCATCTGGTCTGCGGCATGTTTTTCCGCCCCTTTTCCCTGGCCGATGTTGAGCTAGCGACCATGGAGAGCCATCCCCGTTTTCAGGAACACATGGCCCGATTAGAGCGCTTTATTCAGATTGCCCACCAATTTCAAGCACCCAATATCCGCACCTTTGGCTTTACGCGCGATATTGGTGGCACTAACCCCTCACCCCGTTCGCCGGATGGGGGCGGTATTACCGAAGAGACATTAGCCAAGATCAGCAAGGGATTGCAAATCGCCTGTGATCGGTTGGCTAGCGAAGGGCTCACCCTCGCTTTGGAGAATGCCCGCTCGCTCTATGCCAATACCGGCGGCAATATGCGCCGCGTCCTTGACGCCGTCCAGCGGCCTAACTTGAAGATCATCTGGGACCCGGCCAATGCCTTTGTGGCCGGCGAAGACCCTGCGGTTGGCTTTGCTCAAGTTCAGGGTACGATTGTAGATGTTCATTGCAAGGATGCCAAAGTAGTTGAGCCAGCCACAGGTCTCACGGCTTGGGCACGCATTGGCGATGGCGGCACAGATTGGCACACCCAACTGCGCCTACTGGAGACGGAGCCAGTGACGACCTTCACCATTGAAACACACTGGCAAGCCGCAGGGAAGGATCGAGCCGAGAGCACACGACAAACTTTTGCCGCATTATGCTCACATATTGGTTAAAGAAAATCTACAGGAAACGATGGGCAGAGAAGCTACCAATCAGCGACGAGCGACGAGCGAATCGGGGGAGACCCGCTCCTCGTCACGTCACTAGCGCAGGTGAGGGAAGCAGAACAAGAAATAGTATTTTTGGGGTATAGTCTATTATACGGGGAGCAACTGCGCAGTTAGGGTACAGATCTGTGGCTTTGTATAACCCATTTTGGGGTAACACAAAAATACCCTTGCAGGGGACTTCTCAAAGTGGTATAATACACTTACCAAATTATCGATAGTATACCGAACAGCGCATCCGTTTGTACAGGGACATTTCTAGGACATTTCTGGAACAGTTGATCAGCCACTGGTTCCTGCTGTAGCAATTGATGCACTTGCCCCCCAGTCGGCAGCATCTGCCAAGGACAGATCGACAAGCCCACCAACACCCTTATGGATTTGAAGTCATTTGGCACGCAGTTGCAGCAATTGCGCAAGGCAGCAGGGTTGAGTCAAGAGAGCCTAGCAACAGCCCTGGATCAACTAGCCCAAGCTGCCTCCTCGGCTGATTATCGGGTTGTGGATAGTACGCTCATTTCACGGTGGGAACGCGCACCTATCCAAAAAGGCCGTCGCTGGAAACCGACCAGGCCCTATGTCCTCTATCTCCTCCAAATCTTTACCGACTATCTGGATTCCACCAGCGCCCAACAATGGACCCAAAGCGCTGGCTATACGCTGACGCCGCAAGAACTTGCTGACCTCTTTACTGAGTCGTCATTGCCTCGCGTACAAACAGTTGATAGCGAACCGATGGCACCACTTGCAGTGGGTGCAGGTGGAACAGCCCTACCCACTACTAGCGACCTCGCCGAAATGCCCTTGATCAATCAATTTCATGGACGACAGGCCGAAGTCGAAACGCTCATGCACTGGTTGCACAGCGCGCCCCAACCACCCATGCCACAGGCCGCCAGTAGGGATAGGGGGGCGCGGGTCGTAACGATTTTGGGAATGGGAGGCATGGGCAAGACTGCGCTGGCTGCCCAGGTGGTAACAAGGTTAGCGCAGAGAGGCACCACAACCTATTCTTTTATCCTTTGGCGCGCGCTCCTCAACGCGCCCCCGCTCACCGAACTCTTGCAGAGCTGGCTCGCCATCCTTTCGCGCCAGAGTCTAGCCGCGCTGCCAGCAACCACCACAGAGCAAATTGCCCTCCTCTTGGCTTATCTACGCCAAGAGCGCTGTCTGTTGATCCTAGATAACCTGGAAAGCATTCTTCAAGGGGAGGCAGAGGCGGGGGCCATGCGGCCAGGGTATGAAGCCTATGAGGAACTGCTCCAGCAAGTGGCCAGCAACGCCCACCAAAGCTGTCTCCTCATCACGAGCCGTGAGCAGCCACAGGCCCTCGAACAACTGCAGCGCCAGCAGGCAACCATCCACCAACTGGCGCTTACCGGCCTCGATGCCCAAGCGGGTGAAGCGCTCCTCCAAGCCCAAGGGTTGGCCCTTTCCCCCCAACAGGCCACCAACCTGATCACCCACTATTCCGGGAACCCCTTGGCGCTACGCATTGTGGCGAGCACGGTTAGCGGCTGGTTTGCCGGGAATGTCGAAGAGTTTCAACGCGATGGCACACCAGTCTTTGACGATATTCGTGCCGTACTGGATCAGCATTTTGCTCGATTATCGGAGCTAGAACGGGAACTCTTACTTTGGCTCGCGGTGGAACGCGAAGCAGTAACCGCTATGGTGCTACGCAATAATCTGGTCCAACAGCCACCCCAGCGTCATTTGCTGGAAGCCTTACGCACCCTGGAGCGCCGTTCGCTCTTACTCCAACAAGGTAACGGCTATACCTTGCAAAATGTTGTGCTTGAATACACCACCGACCGCCTCATTGAGACCGTGTGTACCGAACTGACCGACGCGGCGAATGGCGATAGCACCAAGGCAGCCTATGGTGCTGCACAGCCAGAGGGTTGGTTCAACCGCTTTGCCCTGCTGAAAGCACAGGCCAAAGAATATGTGCGCCAGAGCCAACACCGGCTCATCAGCCAACCGGTCGGTGAACGGCTAGGTGGTCGAGCTGGCCGCGCCCAGGCCATCCGCCAGCTCGACCAGGTGCTGGCCCAGCTCCGCCACAACCGTACCCAGCAAGCCGCGCTGATCCCTGGCTATGCCGCGGGGAATTTGATCAACCTACTGCTCCAGTTAAATGCAGATCTCACTGGCTACGATTTTAGCCGCCTGGCCGTCTGGCAAGCCTATCTGCAAGGCGTTGATCTGCCCGCCGTGACCTTTGCCCATGCCGATCTGCAACAGTGTGTCTTTACCAAAAACTTTGGGCTGTGCCGCGCCTTGTCCTTTACGCACGATGGCAAGCTCTTAGGTGGCGGGATGACCAATGGCGAAATTCATCTTTGGCAGCCCGAAGATGGTCAAACCGTTGCCATGTTCAAAATCCATGAAACCCGCATTTGGGATATTGCCTTCAGCCCAGACGGCCAGTGGATGGTCAGTGGGAGCAAAGACCAGACAGTACGTGTGACCGACCGTCACACGGGGCATGTTTTGCGGATCTTGCACGGCCATACCGATTGGGTACGCACGGTAGCCTTTCACCCCAACAGCCAAATCGTTGCTTCTGGCAGCCAAGATCAGACGGTACGACTATGGGATGTTCAGAGTGGGCGCACCTTGCATGTGCTACCGCACCAAGGCTGGATCCTGGATCTGGCCTTTAGCCCCGATGGCACCTACCTGGCAAGTGGGGGCACCGATAACATGGTACGGCTATGGGATGTACAGACAGGCCAACTGATTGCCACGCTTTCGCACCATCAGGCCGCGATCTATGCCGTCCATTTCAGTCCAGACGGACAGTTCTTGGCCACTGGCAGTGATGATCTGACGATTCGCCTTTGGGAGACAACAGCCATTGTGCGGCAGGCGAGCCAACCCTGCCGCACGATCCTCACCGGCCACCAGCGTGGCATCTATGCCATGGCTTTTAGTCCCAATGGGCGTGCTCTGTTTAGTGGTGGTGCCGAAGCAACGATTCGGGTCTGGGAGGTGAATACAGGCCAGTTGGTCAATACGCTCGTTGGTCATCAGCGGGAAGTCAACACCATGACGATGCACCCACAAGGCCACTTCTTGGCAACGGGCGAAACAGATACCAGTATGATCTATCTCTGGGATTTACACACAACCGAGACCAGAGCGCGGGCGTCGCGGTTGGGCTATCGGAATTGGGCCAATGCGGTGGCCTTTCATCCCCAAGAGCCCCTTTTGGCAGGGGCCAGTGCCGATGGCAAGGTTCATCTCTGGGATGGGGCGACCGGTCGCTATTTACAGGCATTGCATGGCAAAAAGCGCATGGGCACCAGCCTCCTCTTTAGCCATTCACCAGCATTAGCCGCCACCTTCTTGGCCGTTGCCAGCACGGATCAAGCAGTTCACCTTTGGTCGATCCACCGTGATGAAACGGGTAGGCTGAACGCCCAACCCAAACACCAACTGCCCACCCAAGCCGAAGTTCATGCGACGGAATTTAGCAGCGATGGTCACTATCTCGTCGCGGGCAGCTATGATGGGGCTCTCCACCTCTGGGACACCCAGCTTGGGCAACGCCTACAAACGGCGCATATCGTAGACGATCCGCGCATTAAAGACATTGCCGTTCAGCCAAATGGGCCGTGGGTTGCCGTGGGTAGCCACCAGCCGACGATCGCCCTGTGGCACCGCCACACGGGTGCCACACGCAAATTGGAAGGACATAGCGCCTGGGTCTGGAATGTGAGTTTCCACCCGAATGGACAGATTTTGGCCTCTGGCAGCCATGATCGAACGGTACGCCTGTGGGATATTGAGCGCGGCGTGCTCTACCAACTGTTGCCTCACCAAAGCAGCCTGGTCTATGCGCTTGTCTTTAACCAAGATGGGCGTTGGCTGGCCGTCGGCACGGGCGACGCCACCATCTACCTCTGGGACACCAGTGAATTGACGATCAACCCTACCACCCCGCCCCGCCTTGTCCACACGCTACAAGGCCACTTTGATGTCATTCAGGACCTCGCTTTTAGCAGCGACGGCTGGCTAGCCAGCGCAAGCCTGGATGGCACGATCAAAGTGTGGGAGACCCAGACAGGACACTGTCGCCACACCCTGCGTGCCCCTGGCCCCTATGCGGGCATGGATATCACCGGCGTTACTGGCATTACCCCAATGCAACAAGCCGCGATCCAAGCATTGGGAGCCGTGAGCATGCCGCTTTGAATAGAGGGGGCGCGGATTTTTATTCATCCGCGTCTTTCCGCGCAAATCCGCGTCCCGTTTCAAATCTAATCAACCAAAATCAATTCAAAAGAGTGATGGCAGCCAACGTTGGCTGCCATCACTCTTTTGGATAAATCATCGCGGCGACGAGATGACGCTTTATTTAATTTCTATTTGATTTTCCGCCATTTTGTCAGTTGAGCCACCACGTTGGTTGCAACATTACATTGTGCGTGATGAGCCAACCAAAACGGCTTATCTGGGCCTTAGATTAGCGCTGGCTCAGGCTGGGATGGATCTCGGCGCGGGCCTTGAGGCGAACACCCGTATCAATCAGCCGCTGCCCCACATAGCCGAGCGCGTGTTCCGCCCAATGGCTGCCCTGGCTTTGGGCCACAGTAAGGGCGCGGCGTTCTTCAGCGCCTTCCCGCAGCAGATCTTCATAGCGGGCCCGCGAGATATCGGATAAAACTAAGTCAAACATAAGATACTCCTTTCAATGCTGTTACGGAGAACAGCAGGTGAGCGCTTGTTCATCGATAGTCGCCCAAGCTGGGTAAGACTCCCCAGCAGACGAGCACACTCACCTTTGCCTTATGGCATTCACAGATGCCCTAAGCAGTCGTGGGACACAAGCACCGCGGTTGCGATGGCGATTCTCGCTCAACGTCCCATACCATTCAGTATAACCCCGTTGGTTGCACGCAGGTTACAACGAATTAACGCGCCTCAACCCGCTGTCCTGGGGCAAGGCTAGGGGCCGCTTCTGCCCGCGCCTGGAGCCAAGCCGCCGCGTTGGCGAGCAGTTGGCTGAGGTATAAAAGGGCCTGGCGATTGCGCGCAATGCCCTCTAGACGACGTAGCCGGGCGCGGCGCCGTCCTTCTTCGGCCTCTTGCAACATCTCGTTATAACGATAACGGCCAAACTCATGAATCGTTACATCAAACATATCTACTCCTTCTCGCAGTAATCCACAGCAGGCAAGGCGTCCGTTCTGCCTTGCCCTATAGGAGATACCGCCCTTTCTGCTGCTCATGCAGCAACGGCGTCTAAGGGCAACACCGTTCTAGCCACTTGGCAATCTTTAGGCTAGCCGGTTGCCCGTCCTGGTTCCGCCTAGAGGAATAGCTTACTGAGGAGGGTAACACCTAAGTTACAGGGTAGGAGCAAGGCTCTCTTGAATTTCGTCGATCAAAAAAGGCGGCTTTGTATAGCACGCCTTGTTGTCGGATGTGCGCTTAGGGGGTAAGGCAGAATTACAATGCTGATGCGTGGGGCAGAGGAAGGCCGTAGACTGTGGTAAAGAGTAGGCGTGGTAAAGAGTAGGCGTGGTAAAGAGTAGGCGTGGTAAAGAGTAGGCGTGGATCGAACCGGCTCGGCAAAGGGTATGCCGTCTTTGCCTAACCAACAGTGGCCTTCCAAGTGGGGTAATAGGTTGCTAGCGCCAAGTTCGTCAGGGCGGTGAAATTGACGAACAAGCGGCTAGCGGCGTTGCAGGGCGGGCCACCAAGCTTGGATCATCAGGATAGCCAGTGGGTTAAATCACGGCCAAGCAAGGTTTGCAGTTCCCGAATATCATCATGGTACAACGTGGTTAGTTGAGCGCGCAAGTGGGGGTCTAGCGGTGGCGGTTTAACTTGCATATAGGTCGTTACCCGCTGGCGCATCTGTTGGCGCAGGGCCGTTGGAAGCCGAGGGTGGAGCAGCTGCCACAGCGGATTGGCGCGCCGTAGCAAACGCGCCAGGATTAAGCTACGCGGCAGTGCTGCGGTGTTATAGCGCTGCTGTAGATCGGGCACGAATTGCTCATCGACACCAAGGAAGGCAAAGATTTCTCGCATTACCCGCGCGGGTTGTGTCTGCCACTCTTCATAGAGATAGATGCGCAACTGTTCTGGAGGAAAAGCGGCCAAGAATTGCCGTAGCAGCGGTGTATAGAAGCTGGGCTGGGCATAACAAAGGGCAGGCAACCACTGTTCCCTGATCCGCTTTTCCTCAGCGGTCAGCGCCTGTGCAAAATCTGCGAGAGGCTCTAGCCCATCGCGCCGCATATGCAAAAATTGCGAATAGGCCCGTTCGGCTGGTTGGCGCAAAATGAGAATCAGACGCGCTTGGGGAAGATAGCGCTCAATCCGCAGACAGGCCCGTGGCATGAAATTGGTCGTCGAGACTTCCCCGGCCACAAGCTCATCTTGCCAATCCGCATAGAGCGCTTGATAGGCAGCCAAGGTTGCGGCCTTGAGGCTCTTTGCCCGCGCCGAGCCGGGGCCTGTAAACGCCGGGAAGGGCGCTTCGCCATAGGCAAAAAAGTGAGGTTCTTTTTGCGGCGACATATAAATCTGCGGATGCTGTTGGAGATAGTGATAGAGCGACGTGGTGCCCGCTTTCGCTACCCCCAGAACCAAGAAAGTAGGCATTGCCATCGTTAAGTCGTCTCCACCACTCTGATGAGCCCCTCCGCGGCTAATTCGGTCACCAGCGCGATCACCTGCTGCTCGGCTTCTTGTAGAGTGAGCACATAGTACATTTCCAGGAGCTGACTAATCTCGCCAAGTGACTGGGATTGGGCCAAGCCTTTCCAGATCTGCATGCCCGTTTCGTTGAGGGTGTAATATTGCTGAGTTTGCAGGTGCAGCAAGACCATCTCCTGATTGGGGAGCGGGGTTGTGATCACATCGGAGTGCACAATGACCTTGGTCTGTGGCGTGATCATGCCGATACTCCTTGCCAGCTCATGGGTGTCCAGTGTGGGGTTACTTTTTTCTGTAGCCAATCCACTTTGCGATAATGGTTGAAACAATACCAACAGGAAAAGAAGTCTGTATCTTGAAATTTGCCTTGTGCTAGACGGTCGAGCTTGTGCTGGCGGTATTGGGCATTTTCATGGTGCAGTTGCTCATAAGCCGTGGTAAAGGTGATCTCTTGTAGATTGCCAATGATATCAGCGGTGGGACTCGTACCACCATGCCCAGAAAGATGACAGCAGGTCGTTAGATTGCCATAGCAATCAATGTTGATCTCCTCTACCTGTAACGCGGCACAGGGAAAGAGATCCGTTGTGTAATAGCCCGGTGCGATGCCAATGGGGAAGGGCAGTTGCCGGCCAAGCTCCTGAATCTCGGCCTCGACTATTTTGCGCTCCTGGGGTGCGAGATCAAAGCCCAATTCACTCGTGATGGGCGAATGCAGGAGATGACCAAAGCGCAGACCACGGCTGCCCAAACGGTGAGCCAAGTGGGCCATCTGCGCCAGTTCGTGGCGATTATGGGCTGTCACCACCATATTGATGGTAAAGGGCAGATCATGGATTACACAGATGCTCATAGCCTGTAAGACACGGCGATAGGAACCCTTGCCGCGCAGCTGATCATGGGTCGCCGCGGTCGCCCCATCCAGACTAAAGGTGATCACATCCAGCGCTGCGCGGTAGGGCAAAAATTGGGCATAGGTCTGGGTAAAATTCCACCCATTCGTATTAAAGCCAAAGCGGTACCCGGCTTCGCTGGTGAGGCGGACGGCTAAGCTAAAATAGCGATAGACTGTTGGATCACCACCCGTAAAGGCAATTTGGGTAAAGCCATGGGCCTTGGCCTCATGCAATGTATGTTGTAATACGGGCAGCGGTAGGTCGGCATGCCCCCCATGGCGACCCGTGAAACAATGGGAACAGTTTAGGTTACAGCGATTGGTCAGCTCAACGATCACTTTTTTAGTCATAGTTGCTCTCTTCAGGACCACACTAACGCCTGCCATCGTATAAGGTGTTGAGTAAGGTTGAGACGATCGCTGGCTCGACATAGACATCGCGCCCCAGCAACAAACGATAGGCGCGTGCCTGTTTGATCAAATGCGTAAGTACTGTCATCTGCTGGGTTGCGCTTTGGGGGTCAATCAAGAGACCAGCACTCTGCTCTATTAAAGAGACCATGGTTTGGGTCTCGTCCATCGCCACCAATTGGCTCTCTTCTTCTCCTGTAATGGTAGGGAAAAGCAAGAACCGTGGGACCATACAGGAAGCAAGCTGTGGTTGATAGGCTGCATCCAAGGCAATATATCGCTTGCGCCGGATTGGATCCAAGGGTTGAGAGAAGAGATCCGGCAAGCTGGGAAATAGATCTACCGTCTCTGGGGTACAGGCAAATCCGCGTTGGGTCGTAAAAGCGGTTACGGCATCTTCCGGTTGGGCTAACGCAACCGCATCATCACCCAGATAAGCCCAGCCAGCGTGGACGAGGCTCAGCGTTAGGGTTGTTTTGCCACTCCCAGAGCCCCCAATCAACAAGAGCCCTTGCTCCTGCTGCATGACACCATTGGCGTGTAATCCATAGATAGCCTGCCGCCGCACCAACATCAACAAGCTGCGCAAAAAGAAATCACGCTGCACGGCCAACGGCTTGGTCCAAAAATTGGTAGCCAAAATGCCATGGGCGCGTCCTTGCGCGAAATCGATCATCAGGTAGCTATTGTCCTCTTGAAAACAGACACCCGTTGCGCTTCGCCAAACCTTCGAGTTCTCCATCGACCAGAGGAGCTTCTGGAGGGCATAGGGCCAGCGCGTATTGTTTTCGGGTTGCACATCAATGGTAAAAACCGTGCCTGGCTTGATCGTTGTCGTTGGTGTTAGATAGAAAAAGGTCTGGAGGAGTTGATCAAGCCGATTGGCCTGCCCAACATCCTGACAGAGCAGGCGGACTGTCACATCCACCCAGCGATAGGCAATTGAATACATCGGTTAGCAAGTCCTAGGTTTCTACGGCGAAAAGGTTGAAATGAGACCGGCAGCCGTCAACGTTGTGACACTCCCTTGTTTCGTGAGCTTAGGCGTGACAAAGGTCAACTTGGGTGGGACAAAGGGTTGTCTTGCGCTTTTGGGGCTTGCCGCGCTAGCATCCGCAGCAGTCAGGTTCTCTCCATGCTGAAGGGCGATCTGTCCTTGCTCCATAACGATTCCTTTATGAGAATGTTCCTTAGGCGGTCAGTGACACTACTACACTGGATCCGCTTCGGATTTTAAAAATCAATTTAGATATTCAGGGTAGGGCGATCGGCAATCCGCCCGGACTGGGTCTCACCAGTGAAGCCCTTATATTCAAGCACGCTCTTGTGACACCCTAAGCCCCTTCGCCAAGCTAGCGAATTTAGCGAACTAACAAAGGCAGAAAGATGCGTTTGGAGACTGGGGGGGTAATGTAGTCGTTCGGATTGTAGGCAAAGATAAATTGGCCCACCCGCTGCGCCAGCACGCCCTGCCGTTCAGCAGCAGCGAAAGCATAGACATCGACCCGCAGCGAAAAACGCCGCCGTTCTCCCAAGCCAATCCGGAAAGGGATCGCCAACGTTTCATTGGCGGCCCACCGTTGATCACCGCCAGGCAAGGCTGCATCGGCCACCATCCAAGTCGCGCCAACCTGACCAGGCCCGTCACTTGCATCTAATAGATAGTTGCCGCTCGTTAGCTGTGTCACCAGAAAATAGACGCCATGAAGGGCCAGAGTCTCTGTATTCCGAAATGTAGCCAGAATCGTAAAGACACCGGCTGGCGACTGCATGGCAAAGAGCGCGTCGGGATCCAGCACATAGGCGACCTTTGGTGTACTGTCCAGGACAATGTGGGTATTGGTCACGGCGGGCAGGTGTTCAAAAGCACCAATGTCGCAAGCCGCGCCTTGTGGACGGCCGACGCCACGTTGATCCTGGTTCACCACCCCACAACTAGCGACGGGTACCCCATCAATGGCCGGGCTGTTGAGCGGTAGCGCATGGGTGGCCGTTGCGCCACCCTGGGTCGCCAAAGTACTGGTGATGAGGTCGTCCAGCAGGGTCGGCTGCGTTCCATCACTTGTGGCCGTATGATCAGTAGCACCCAGCGTTACATTACTGAGCGCCGCAGCGGTTGTCTGCCCCAGCTGCCCAAAAAGGTTATAGGCGGCTACCGTAAAGGTACGCCCCATGCGATGAACTTCGGCCCCTTTCCCGCCAGCCTGATTACCCGCCAAGAGTGAATTAACCAGGGTGGTTGGTGCATCGCTGACCAAACCGCCCCCATGGCGCGTGGCTTGATTGCCCGTCAGGGTGGTATGCGTCATCTGCAATAGGCTAGCACCACGATAGGCAAAATTCGCCACGCCACCGCCATCACGACCAGCGGCATTCCCACTGAGCGTGCTATTCAATAGGGTTACCGTGGCCGCCCGCGTAAAACCATTATTGATCAGGCCACCGCCATCGCGCCCAGCCACATTCCCACTGAGCGTGCTATTGGTGATAGTGGCTACCCCATAATTCGCGAGGGCACCCCCATCTAACCCCGCTTGATTGCCACTTACTGTACAATCGACGAGGTGTAGCGTACCCTGATTGTAGATGGCCCCGCCATATTGAAACCGAGCAGCCACCCCCGTATTCGCCGCATCGCCACCGGTGATGGTTACGGCATTGAGCGTCAAGGTACCACCGTCATCGACATGCCAAAGGCGAAAGGTGGGCGCCGTCGCCGCGCGCGCAATCACGGCCCCATTGCCACTAATGGTTATAGAACTCGTGACGGAGGGAAGCCCATTAGCCCCATCCGTTTGATTGTGCGCCAGCGTCAAGGTATAGCGCCCACCAGCAAGGACAATCGTATCGGCACCATTACCCGCGGCACAATCGGCATAGGGCTGCCCATCCTGATTGGCGTTAACAAGCGCCTCGAGCAAGGAACAATGACTATCCAGGTTGACCGCCGGATCAGGCGTGGTTACGGTAATGGTGGCAGCTTGGGCAGCAGCGTGTTGTAAAGCCAGGGATAATGTTGCACCAGCGAGTGAGAGTGCCCACTGCCGCAGGAGTGAGCGGCGGTAAGAAAGCTGAGACGACTTAGACATGAATCGTGCTACTTATAATCTGAAAGGGAGACCGCGCTGGGAAGTACATCAAAGAATTAGGTCGATCTAGGGCTATGCTGAAGTCAACCCAAGTTGTACTAGATAGATTACTAGTTAAATAAGCTTTCTTTTATGTAAAGAATTCTGACTGATTCACTGTCATTTGTCAACAGCCCTTTGACTAGGCAAAAGCCTAGTTATTTACAGTCAAAAAACATCAGCATCATACAACATTTGACCGAACGAATCCGATTACATCCAGTGTGAACGGCAGACATGGCTTCACACTGGATGCAACGCCAGCCAAGCGCGCTACTTGGTAATCAGCGGCAAGAACAAGCGCTGGGGCGCATTGCTCAGGGGTTCTGTCGGATCAACGGTAAAGGTAAAGCTACCAAGATGATGAGAGGCCGGGTCGCTCGCGCCAACTACGGCCTCGGCTTGCCCAAAGAGATCGATTTTGAAGGTGAACTGACGGCGTTCATCCAGGCCGATGACAAACGCAACTGGCAAATCTTCCGTCAAAGTCCAGCGCTCGTCATTGCCGGGCAGGGCACTATTGGAGACGCTCAGCACCGCGCCCACTTGCCCAGGCCCACCGTCGGCATTGAGTAGGTAGTTTTCGCCATTGGCATGGTTGATCTGCTTCACGCGGAAGTAGACATTGTAAAAGCTCGTAGCTGGGGTGGTAATATTACGGAAGGTAGCCGTAATCGTATAGACGCCCGCGGGTGACTGTGCGGCATAAGCGGCATGGGGATCAGCCGCATAGATGGTGCTGGGCATGTCCGGCAGCGACACTGCGCTATTCATGGCATTATATTCCACGGCCCCGATATCATCCGCCGTGCCACTGGGGCGCGGCACCCCGCGTTGGTCCGTCGCCAGGCCACTATCGCCGCCAGCGTCAATAGCTGGGCTGCTAGCCACCAACCAATAGGTCCAAGTATCCCCACCATAATCACCCAAGGTGGTGTTAATAATCTCTGTGATGGGCACCGTGGGGACAATGTCGGTGCCATCGAGGGTTATGTCCAGTGTGCCACTAATGTTGGCGTGACCATAGAGATTATAACTGCTTGCTAACGGGCCAATGGCAGCCGCCTCAGCGATTATTCCCCCACGATTGCCACTAACAAGATTCCCGGTCATGGTCATCATGCTGCCCAACGCCAAAACGCCCCCGGCGCCAAACAATGCGCTATTATCGGTGACTGTATTATGGGTTAGTTTGGCATTGGGTCCCAGGCTGGCGATGCCACCGGCGTAGAAACCTGTATTTTGACTAATGGTCGAGTTTGTCACCGTTAGGCTGCCTATGGAAGTAATCCCGCCTGCATAGGCAATGCTCACATTGCTGTAGACGGTACTATTGAGCAGCGTCAACTCGCCTCCATTCAAGATCCCCCCCATCCCAGCACCACCGGTTATCATGATATTGGTCACCGTAACCACACCGGTAGATCCAATCCCCAGGATGCTCAATGCTGGCGCCGTTGGAACACGGCGAATGGTATAGCCTGCACCGGAAATGGTCAGCGTGCTGGTGATCATCGGCAAGCCGTTGCCCGTTTCCGCGGGACCGACACGCGAATCGAACAGCACGACATCGTCGATGAGGGTGATGAGATCTGCTCCATTTCCGGCGGAGCACCCACCGAAGACACTATCACGGTTAGCGGCGTAGATGGCATCGATCAGGTCGCATTCGCTGCCATTTAACCGGGCATTCACCACCGCCTCGACTGCCCCAATATCACCCGCCGCACCTTCGGGCCGGGATCGCCCGCGTTGGTCGGTGGCCAGCATAGTGCTGCCCGCCGCGTCGATGGCAGGACTGCCACTGGCCAGGGCATGGGTCCAGGTATCGCCCCCATAGCCACCGAGAAGCGGGTTAAGAACCGCCGTCAAGGCAACGCTGGGGATCAGATCCGTGCCGCTTGGCGTGAAACCAGCGCTACGCGCGTCATTGCTATAGCCAATGAGGTTGTAGTTGTTGCTGTTGATAACGCCCGCGTTATCCTGCACTTCTGGCCCTGTGCCCCCTGCCATATTCCCACTGATTAAGCTGCGGATCAGGGTGAGCGTGCCAGAGTTCACCAAGCCCCCCCCATTCCCACTAACCGCATTGCCTGTCACGGTGGTGTTGATCAAGGTCAACGTCCCCGTATTGCCCAAGCCACCTCCCGAGCCGCCACTCACGCTATTACCGCTCACCGTGCTATTGAGCAAGGTCGCGGTGCCGGTATTCCGCAACGCGCCACCATTCGTCAGCGCGGTATTATCGTTGAGGGTGCTGTTCGTCATGGTTAGCGTCCCCGTATTCGCCAGACCACCTCCCTCATTATTAGCCGTATTACTATCAATGGTGCTATTGCTGACGACTAGCTGCCCTTCGTTGAGGATGCCTGCCCCGGTATCACTATTGCCCCCACGGACGGTCACCTGGGTCAGCGTCAGGTGACCAGCGGCACCAATGGTCAGCAGACGAAAGGCCGGGGCCGTTGGTGCGCGCAAGATCAGATTGCCATTGCCCTCAATCGCCATCGTCGTGGTGATGGCGGGCAGGCCCATGTCAGCTGCATAGGCAGTTGTCAGGGTAACCACATTGTTCAAGACCAGTGTGTCCACGCCATTGCCCGCGGGGCAGGTGCCGCTGGGGGCATCCTCATTGGCGGCCACAATGGCATCGGCCAAGAGACAATCCCGGCCCTGCAGAAAAACGCTCATCATTTCCATTGCGCCAGTGTCATTGCGGAGTCCCTGTCGGCGCGGCCGCCCGCGTTGGTCGGTGGCAAAGCCACTCGTCACCGCGCTATCAACGGCTGGGCTGCCTGCCACCAACGCATGGGTCAGCGTAACATAGCCAGAAGCTGCGCCATTATCTGTCAGGAGCGGATTGACAATCTCGGCTAGCGGTTGCGCGGGAACCTGATCGGTGGGGGCGAAAGAGATGCTATTACCAAGCCCAGGATCCGAGTCGAAGCCATAGAGATTATAACCCTGGCTGGCTACCCCTGGCACGTTGAGGGAGATGACTTCGGCGGCGGTGGGTGCGCTATTACCGCTGATGAGATTGGCCCTATAGTTCAGGGTACCTGTCCCCATGACAATGAAGCCACCGGCGCGCGTGGTAGCCGTATTGTTGACGAAGGTGTTATGGGTCAGTGTGAGCGCGCCACTGATTTGAATCCCCCCGCCTTCGTCCGCCTGGTTGCCACTAAAGGTGTTATTCTCGACCCTTGCCACGCTACCGGCGGCCAGGGCAAGCCCCCCCCCGCCCCCTATCGCCGTATTGCTGATGATCGCGCTGTGGGTCAGCGTCAGCACGCCACTGCTATAGAGGCCGCCGCCACTGCTGGCGATATTGCCCCCGGCGAGCGTCACCCGCGTCAACGTTAGACGACCAGCTGTGCCTACCTCTAGGAGGCGAAATGCCCCAGCACTGCTCACCCGTTGGATCATATGGCCAGCGCCGTCTATGGTCAGGGTGCTGGTGATCACTGGCAGACCATTGCTGCTACTTTGGTAGGCGCTGGCGAGGCTAACTGAAGCGGACAAGGTGAGCGTATCCGCGCCCGCGCCCGCGCTACACCCACCAACCGGCGCGTCGGTATTGGCGGCCTGAATCGCATCGGCAAGGGTACAGGTGGTGCCATCAACGGGAATCGACGCGGCACGGACTGGTGCATGGAAAAAGAATAATGCCAAGAAGAGCCCAATGATGATGGCGCGCAGTTGATCTGGTCGGCAAACAGGTCGGCATAGAAGCCCCTGTATTAGGCTGGCTCTCCATACGCCTCCGACCTTCGCTGTGCTGGCGAAGGCGTGAGCGAAGAAATGGTTTTGCCGAAACATAAGAATATTCCTTTTAATTGGGTGAGGATTGGAGTTGGCAATGAGTGTGGAACGACCGTAGCATTTACATCCAGCAGGATCTGAGCGGTTTCACAAAGTGGTTAGGCTACAAATCGTATCAACTATCTATGTTACCTATGGATCGTCTATAGAGAGAAATCAAACATTACTTTTTCGTAATTTACTTTACCAGAAAAGTATGTCAGAATGCAGCAAATTTGTCAACCACCGTTTGACCAGTAAAAATATCTAGGTCTCCTAGCAAATGAAGGTAGGCATACTAAGACATTTTCAGGATAAAGGAAAGAGCGGAGCTTGCGGTCTGCCGCCATAGGAACGCAAAGAAAAGGGCGAGTCTGGCGACTCGCCCTTTTGGCAACATTGGTTAGCAACTATTTCAGCAGAAGGGATGACTCGTCCACACCGGTCGGGTCTTTGCTCCTACCCACCAATTACATGGGTTCTAACCATTGCTTAGATAAGCAAACGGCTGGGGAATTAGTGCCAGCCTTCCAAAGTTTTCTTCACTGTCACACAGAAGGCATCGGCTGTGGCCCCATCCAGCACACGATGGTCGAAGGTCAAAGCCAGCGTAATCATTGGCTTAAAGGCCAGATAGTCACCCAAATTGGCTTCCAAGGGGCTACCATTGCTGACGACAACCGCGCGCTTTTCAATGGCGCCAGTGCCCAGAATGCCTGCTTGCCCCTGGTGGATGATAGGGGTTTGGAAGACGCTTCCCGAGGTGCCGTAGTTGGTGAGGGTAAAGGTCCCCCCTTGGAGATCCTCACCGGTCAGTTTGTTGGCACGGGCCTTTTCGGCCAGTTCGTTGACTTGCCGCGCGATACCCAGCAGATTTAGATCGCCAGCATTTTTAATGACAGGGACGATCAGCCCCCCCAAGCCATATTTGTCGGCGGGCATAGAAGCCGCCATGCCAATGTTGTAATAATGGCGGATGAGAATTCCGTCATTGGTCCACATGCCATTGGCCGCCGGAATGGCCTTGAGCCCTTCAATGGTGGCAGCAACTAGGTAGGCTGTAATGGTAAGGTTGACCCCCTGGGCAGCAAACTCGTTCTTGTGCGCCTTGCGATGATTGATCACCGCGGTCATATCTACATCATGCCAAGTGGTCAGTTGGGGTGATGATTGTAAGCTTTCAAAGGTGTTTTTGGCAATCAACTGCCGCATCCGATTGGGCTTGATCAGCTCTTCACCACCGGCTGGGCCTGCTGGGGCAGGCGCTTTGGCCGGTGCTTTAGCCGGTTCCCCTTCGCGTGCGGGAGCGGATGCCGTAGTCGGGGCGGGTGTGGCGGCAGTAGGGGTCCAATCTTTGGGCGGCAAGAACTGTTGCCCAACCTCGACGCCCGCGGCCTTATACACATCATACCGGGTCAATGCGCTGAGGGGTCGCCCCGCGGCCACGTCGTAGAGTTCCAAATTATAGTCGGCGGCGAGTCGGCGCACTTCCAAACTCGCCACATCGGCCAACTCGCCGGGCAGCCCTTCCCCGGCAGACGGAGTGGCACTGCCTTGTTCGGCGCGGGCCAAGACATCTTCTTTGGTAATTTGCCCCCCTGGGCCGGTGCCCGCAATGCCACTCAGCGTGACGCCCCGTTCGGCAGCAACGCGCTTGGCTACGGGTGTCGCCTTGACATCCTGCGCATCGGCAGGGGCTTCGGCGGGCGGCGTGGCGGTGGTAGCTGGCTTGGCGGGAGCGGGTTCAGCAGCTTTTTCGGCTGCCGGTGCCGAGTCGGCGCTTTCTCCCTCGGCGCCAATCATAGCTAATACGGTTGCGGGGGTTGCGATCTCGTTCTCCCGCACATGAATCTTCAAAATCTTGCCACTGACAGGGGCAGGCATTTCGGTGTCAACCTTGTCGGTCGCCACTTCTAAAATGGGATCACCCGCATTCACGGTGTCCCCTTCTTTCACGAGCCAGCGGCTGATGGAGGCTTCTTCAACGCCTTCACCTAAATCGGGTAACTTTACTTCGGTTGCCATGACTTTCCTCGCTATCGGCTAAATCGCTACTCTGCAGTCTCTGCGGCCCTACGCTCGTTGGGAAACTAGCGATTGGAGACTAGGACTGGAGATTAGGACTGGAGATTGAGTTATTTCAGCATCTTTAAAACAGCCGCTTTGATATTTTGCTTCCAGGGCAATACCTCAGCTTCCAGCTCTTTCGAGACGGGGATCGAGACGGGGGCCATCCCCAGCCGACGGGCCGGTGCTTTTAACAGATGAGGGGCTTCCTCGTAAATCCGCGCCACGATCTCGGCACCAATACCACAGTTGGATTGGGATTCATGCACCGCTAAGAGGCGACCCGTTTTTGCCACTGAAGCATAGACCGTCTCCATATCCAAGGGGACAATCGTGCGCAAGTCGATGACCTCTAGGTTGATCCCATGCTCTTCGGCCAATTCATCCGCAGCTTCAAGCGCTTCGATAAGACAGTAGTGGAACGAAACTAAGGTGAGATCGCTACCTTCGCGGCGCACCGCGGCTTTGCCCATCGGCACGATATAATCCTCATTGGGATCGGGCATTTCCCCGGATTTGTTATAGAGCATTTTGTGTTCGAGGAAGACCACAGGATTGGGGTCGCGGATCGCGGCCACCAGAAGCCCTTTGGCATCATAGGGTGTGGAGGGAGTGACAACCTTAATTCCCGGGAATTGGGAAAAGACACTCTCGACACTCTGACTATGCTGAGAGCCATAACTCTTACCGCCCCCATGCTGCCCACGGATCACCAAAGGCACTTGCACCAAACCGCCCGTCATGTAATGCATTTTGGCGGCTTGGTTAAAGATCTGATCAGCACAGACGAGGAAAAAGTCCATATACATAAGTTCGACAACGGGTTTTAGACCAACCATAGCCGCACCGACGGCCATGCCCATAAAGCCCTGCTCACTAATCGGTGTGTCTAGCAGGCGTTTATCGCCAAACTCATCAAAAAGATTACGCGTTACCCGAAATAGACCGCCATAGCGGCCAATATCCTCCCCCATCAAGAAAACGCTCTCATCGCGCCGCATTTCGTCTTTGAGCGCTTCATTTACAGCATCGATATATCGTACTCTACGCATTGCTCCAGCCTTTATCAATCGCCCACCACCCCAAAGATACTGGCTCGCCATCCCGCTTCCGTTACAGGTGAGAAGCGAAGAGCGGTTCGCCTTGGCATGATGAGCATTCTCAATTCTTAGTTATCACGATGACTTACGCAGGGCCAAAGCTGACAGACTTTGAAAAGCTGTTAGCTTTCTGGCACCACATGCTAAGTACGTAAGTCCTCATCATCTATCATCGGTTTGCTACCGGCAGACAAGCGATACGCCCCACTTATGCGAGTCACACGCCAGGCTATGCCGGTTGAGCGTAGACATCCGTATAAGCCTCGGCCAAGTCAGGCCAGGGGCTCGTTTGGGCAAATTCGACCGCTTCTTCCACATCGCCATCGACTTCGGCTTCGATCCCCCCGATCGTACCCTTCTCTACACCCCGCTCGATCAAGCGACCGCGCAAGACCGTCAGAGGCTCATATTCACGCTGTAGCTCGATCTCTTTGGCCGAACGGTAGGTTTCCAGATCACCGGACATATGACCGGCAAGCCGATAGGTAATCCCTTCGATAAAGGTTGGTCCTTCGCCAGCCCGGGCCCGGGCCGCCGCACTGGTGACCGCTTGGTAGACAACCTCGACATCGTTGCCATCGATCTGCAAGCTTTCCATGCCATAAGCTTGCCCCACTTTATAAAGCTCTTCAAACGACGAGGTGCGACTGATGGGCGTCATTTCGGAATAGCGGTTGTTTTCACAATAGAAAATAACCGGCAATTTCCATTTTTGCGCGATATTAAACGTTTCATGCATAACCCCTTGGTAGATGGCCCCGTCGCCAAAAAAGGTAATCGCAACCCGGTCTTCGCCCCGCAATTTCGCGGCCAACGCCATGCCTGCCGCATGCGGAACCTGCGCCCCCACAATACCATTCGCCCCCATCAAGCCCAAGGAAGGATCAATAAAGTGCATGGAGCCCCCTTTGCCCTTAGCAAAGCCATCGGCTTTGCCCAATACTTCGGCAATGGCGCGGCCCGCATCCATCCCACGGGCCAAGGAATGATGGTGACCACGGTAGGTACAGGTTAAATAATCTTCGGGGCGCAAGGCGGCGGCGGTGCCCACAGCATTGGCTTCGTGACCAATGGCCGTATGCATAGCCCCCCCAATCTTGCCTGAGGTCGCCAGTTGGAGCAGTGACTCTTCCACCCGGCGAATCAACACCATCCGCCGATACATTTCGGTCAGTTGCTCGGTTGAGAGAACGCCTTTCCCTTCTGTATACTTTGCTTGCGCAGAAGGAACACTGGCATCCATCGAAATCACGTTTGCCGGTCCGGTCGCTACCGATGTTGTCATGAAGTTCGGCCTCCTTATGGATGGGGACATAATGCCCCAATTGGGTAAGTTTTTATCTTTTAACCAATAGTTCAATTTTTTTAGGCAGCTTTTTATGCGGTTTGAGCGGGTACCATGGGCCATTCGGTCTAGGGTTTGCCAAGTAGCCTGGATGGCTGGGCTTCGTTTACGCCATTGATGAAAGCGCTCGCCTAGCTCGGCGATTCGTTTGCACATTATGCACATTATACAATTATTGGATATACAACTATTGGATATACAACCAAAGCGAAATGGCGTCTTTAGCGACTTTTGTCTTTTTGGTAAACCTTAGTATAATGGTTGGTATCGCTCTCTCCACTCATTTGGACTAATCTAAGATCTATGCGCTTGTGCAGAACAGGTGGACGATGACCGCAGTGCGGCATTTCATCGATCCATTGAATCTTTACAGGGTTTGCAAGTGTAAGCAAAATGGGGGCTTACCTGATGCACCCGTGCTTTTGGGAGAGGAACGCGCCGAAGTGCTTTGAGACTGGAGCGATCTGCAGCTATTTGCCATCTTGCCGATCCGCCTTTTCGCTCCACCATGATGTATGCCATACATGATTTATGTTACATGATTTATGACTTGCAGAGTAAGACAATACCAGTGAGCATAGTCGCATGTTCACCGTCATGGACAGAGAGTAAACATCACATTTTTACGATACAATTCCTTTCTATACCATAAGCATAAATACATTGTTACAGCAATGCACCAGAGCGGTACATCAAAATTGTTTACGATTCGATCGGCTCACGCGGTTGTCATCGAAGGTTTCTAACCAGCCATGGTGTGTAGCAACCCATAGGTTACCATGTACAGCCAATGAGCGTTCGACCAACGGCGGCTGTATACCACCCCTGATCAAAAGGATAGTATAGCACAACCTGTGTAAATTCCATTTTCTCGACGCGGTTTTGCAACATTTATCAGGCACCTGCCCGTGCCTCGGTAAGGCAGCAGAGATCAATTTACACAAGTCGCAGCGTAAATGCTTTGACGACACGCCTGCGCGATACACTCACCATCAGGAAGATACAGCCCAAAGGTTCATTTTGGAGGTGCTTTACTTATGTCTGAAAACGGACAACTCCCAATCCCTGTTCGTTACCCTGGTATCCCCACCACATCCGACGGCAGTGGGACCGTCAGTTGGGTCGAGACCAATATTACCCAGGGGGCCTGTGCTTATCCCATCACCTCATCAACGGTGATGGGGTCCAATTATGCCGAAGCCGTTGCCAATGGGAAAACCAACCTATGGGGCGACAAGTTGATCTTTATGGAACCCGAGAGTGAGCATTCATCCGCCTCAGCAGCCGAAGGGTTTGCCGTGGCTGGTGGCCGTGTAACCAACTTTACCTCGGGGCAGGGCTTGATTCTGATGAAAGAAGTACTCTACGTCATCTCGGGCAAGCGTCTGCCGATTGTCTTTCATATTGGCGCGCGCGCCCTCACCAGCCACAGCCTCAACGTCCACGCCGGCCACGATGACATTATGGGCGTGGCCGATACCGGCTGGGGGCTCATCATTGGGAAAAACGCCCAAGCCGCCGGCGATCTCGCCTTGATCGCGCGCCGGGCCGCCGAAGATAGCCAAACGCCCTTCATGAATGCCCAAGACGGCTTTTTGACCACCCACACGATTGAAAATGTGGTTCTGCCTGAGCCCGAGCTGATGAAAGAATTCATCGGCAGCCCCGCCGAGAAGCTACTGAACCTGATGAACCCAGCCGTGCCCATGATGTCGGGCGTGGTGCAAAATCAGGACAGCTATATGAAGGGAAAAATTGCCCAGCGTTATTTCTATGATCGGGTTAAGCCCATTCTGAAAAATGCCATGGACGAATATTTCCAACTCACCGGTCGGCGCTACGACTTGGTGGAGAGCTACGGCATGGCAGATGCCGAGTACGCAATTGTCTGCATGGGCGGCATGGCCGAAACCGCGGAAGTGACCTGCGATTATCTGCGCCAGGAAATGGGCTATAAAATCGGCGTCGTCCATGTCACCAGCTTCCGTCCTTTTCCTGGCCCGGAAATTGTCGAAGCCTTACGCAATGTCAAAGCCTTTGCCGTGATCGAACGGCTGGATGTGCCATTGGGCCAGAGCAATCCCCTCACCGCGGAGATCAAAGCGGCCTTTGCCGATGCCCTGGTTGGCACGCCCGACTATCCACAGATCCATCGCATGCCCATTGTCTACAGCGGCTCGGCTGGTTTGGGCAGCCGTGATGTACGGCCCGGTGACTTTATTGCCACGGTCAAACACATGATGAACGAAGGGCGACGCTACTTTACGCTAGGCATCACCCATGAACTGGCGTTGGATAGCAGTTTCGACCCCGACGTGCGTCCGGCAGGCTCCTTCTCCATGCGCGGCCACTCAGTCGGCGGTTATGGTTCGGTTACCACCAACAAGGTCATCGCCACCATTGTCGGCGATCTCTTTGATCTCTATGTACAGGCTTACCCTAAGTATGGCTCGGAGAAAAAGGGGCTACCCACCACTTATTATCTCACGGTCTCGGAAGAGCCGATCCGCACCCACTCCGAACTCAACTTTGTTGAATTTGTGCCGCTCAACGATATTAACGCGTTTAATACGGGCAATCCCCTCAAAGGGCTCCAACCCGGCGGCACAGTCTTTGTCCAATCGCCCCATACTACTCCCCAACAGGTATGGAATAGCATCCCCGCCTATGCGCGCCGCATGATCCGCCAAAAGGAGATTCGGGTGCTCTATTTGGACGCCGCCGGGATTGCCCGCGAAGTCGCGTCCTTGCCCGATCTACAAGTGCGTATGCAGGGGATCGTGTTGCTCGGCGTCTTCCTCAGAGCAACGCCCTTCTTAGAGCGACGCAGCCTGAGCCAAGATACGTTGATGGTAGGTGTCGAAAAGAGTCTACGCAAATACTTCGGTCGCCGTGGCGAACGCGTGGTGCAGGACAACCTCACTTGTGTGCGCCGTGGTTTTAGTGAAGTTCAGGAAATTGACCGGGCCATTATCGAAGAGAGCGAAGCCGGAAATGCGCAGCCGCACGACAAGGTTGTGCGCGATCTCATGCACCAACGGGTCGTTGCCTGTCGCCCCACCACGCCCCTGGCCAAGGTCGCCAAAGCCATGAGTGACCCGGCGGTTATTGATGTCTTTGTCGTTGACCAAGAGGGCAATCTACAGGGCGTCGTTCACAGCACCGATCTACTGCGCGCCCAAAGTAGTAACGGGAACGGCCACAGCAACGACAGCAGCAACGATAGCAGCAACGATAGCAGCAACGATAGCAGCAACGACAGCAGCAATGGTCATGCATCGTCGTGGCTCGAATTACCCACCGAAACCGTCATGAATCGCGACGTGATCACTGTTACAGCCACCGAATCGCTGCAAGCGGCGATGAAAAAGCTCGTGGACAATCGCGTGCAACAACTCGTGGTGGTACAACAGGAAAATGGGCATCAAAAACCCATTGGCACCCTATCGGTCGCCGATTTGACCAGTGTTGCCACGTGAGCAGAGAAAGCTGACCGAGATTGAAAACCGGTCGGGTTTGGGAGTGCGAAGTCTGATACCCATCACGAATCACACCGCACAATCACGTTGCCAACTGACCTTAAACGCTGCCTTTTGCAAAGGAGAACTTACCTGATGAGTGGACCCATTTTTCTGATCGATGACGATGTCGTCGGCGATGTAGCAACCTCAGCTAGCCCAACTAAGCTGGGCAATACCGCCGCCGCATCGCTTTTCAAGCTAGATCTTCACGCCTATACGAAGGATTTTAATGCGCGCATCATCAACGCCTACAACGACGGTGATGATGATGCCCTACCCGCGGATATCAGCGTTGCCCGCTCCTTGATTCCCGCGGGTACGGGGGTCTTGCGCGACTTTTCCTATATCGCACCCGAGATCCCCGAGTTTAACCACGACAACTGCGTCGGTTGTATGACGTGTGTCACTGAATGCCCTGATACGGCGATTCTGGGGAAAGTCGTCGAGCCTTCGGTATTGGACCTCGCCCTGCAAGGCGAAAACGGCCAAGCCGATTGGTTGCGCCAACAATGGGCCGTGACCAATAAGTTCCATACCGTGCCAGAGAAGAAAGAGAGCGGCAGCGGTGGCTACTTTGGGATCTTCATCGATCCCACCAAATGCAAAGGCTGTGCGGAATGTGTCCAGGTCTGTGCCGATTTAGGCTACAACGCGCTGAAAATGATCAAAAAGGAAGATGAGACCGTTCCCCAATATAATCAAGCCTTTGATTTCTTTCGCAACCTGCCACCCACCCCAGAGCGCTTTATTAGCGACCGCGTGTTGGTGGACATGATGTTGGCCGACCGCAGCTTGCTCTACGTAGGGGGAGCAGGTTCGTGCGCGGGCTGTGGCGAAGCAACCGCCTTGCGCATGTGGATGGCCGCGATCGCCTTCCAATCCGGCCAGGAAAATATTGGGATTATCAACTCCACTGGCTGCACCACCGTCTATGGCAGCACCTATCCCTATAATCCGTGGGGCGTCTCTTGGACCAACTCACTCTTTGAGAACGGCCCGACCGATGCCATGGGGGTGCGCGCCCGTTGGGATCAGATGGGCTGGCAAGACAAAAAACTCTGGGTCATTGGGGGTGACGGGGCCATGCTCGACATCGGCTTTGGTTCGCTGAGCCGTATGTTAGCCAGTGGCATGAACATCAAGGTGCTCGTTCTCGATACCCAAGTCTATTCCAACACCGGGGGGCAATCATCGACCGGCACCTTCACCGGCCAAGCGACCAAGATGAGCCCCCATGGTACGGAAGAATATGGCAAATCGGAAGCGCGTAAGGAGATTGCCCAGATCGCCATGATGCACCCGAATGTCTATGTGGCCCAGACCACCGCGGCCCACATGAATCATTTCTATCGCGTCGTCATGGAAGCCAACGAATATCCCGGCCCGGCCTTGATCAGCGTCTATACCACCTGCCAGCCCGAACATGGCGTTGGCGATCACGAAGCAGCACAGCGCGCCAAGATGGCGGTAGAGAGTCGCGCCTTCCCCCTCTTGGTCTACGATCCCCGCAAGGGAGAGACCGTGCGCGAACGGCTGGACCTCAAGGGCAACCCCAATCTCAACGAAGATTGGGCCGTCGATCTGAAGAGCAAAGAGCCGATCACCTTCATCGACTTTGCCCGCGGCGAAGGACGCTTTGTCAAGCACTTTGATAAGCAAGGCAATCCGAGCGCCATGCTCCAAAGCGCCACCAAAGATCGCCTAGCCAACTGGCGTCTGTTGCAAGATCTAGCCGGGCTGCGTACGCCGAAAGCAGCGGCGGCCCCAAAGAGCGCCGCGGCACCTGCTGCCCCCAAGCCTACCACGCCAGCCCCGGCCAGTGGTAGCGCGGCAGAGCGCATCGCTCAGGCCAAGGCTATGGCCGCGGCGAAAGCTGGCAAGCCAGCGCCGACTGCAGCAGCCCCAGCCATCACTTCCCCCGTTGCGGCCCCCCCCGAACCAACCGAAGCAGCCCGCCCGGGCGAAGTTGTGGCTGGGAGCAAGGCCGCCGACCGCGTGGCCCAAGCCAAGGCTATGGCCGCCAAGCGCAAGGCCGAAGCCGAAGGTAAATAAAAAATTAAAGACGCGGTCAAGGTTGGCAACCTTGACCGCGTCTTTAATTTCCCATCTCTCAAGCTTTACGCTAAAATCTAAACGCGCTTTGTCATTTCTTTGACAAGCGCTTATCGATTGGTTGAAGCACAGACAGTTGCTTGAAATGACCTAGTAGATAGCGACTATACAAAGGAGAAACTCATGGCCGTAAGCAAATCTGAAGCCACTTGGCAGGGTACCCTCAAAGAGGGCGCTGGCACAATGAAGGTCGGCGCAGGTCACTATGAAGGGCCCTTCACCTTCGCTTCCCGTTTTGAAGGGAGTGGCAAAGGTACCAACCCAGAGGAGTTGATCGGCGCAGCCCACGCTGGTTGTTATTCCATGTTCCTCTCGGCCTTGATCACCAACAACGGCTTGACCCCCACACGCGTTCACACCACCGCGACCGTCCATTTAGGTGCAGGCCCGGCAATCAACAAAATTGAATTGAATGTGGAAGCTGAAGTACCAGGGTTGGATGCGGCGAAATTTGATGAACTAGCCGCCCAAGCGAAGGCTGGTTGCCCGGTCTCCAAAGCCCTTGCCGGTGTTGGCGAAATTGTCCTGAACGCCAAGCTGGTCTAATCCCGTTTGGCCTATCAGCCCATACCCCAGTAAAGGTCCTCAAGAAAGAACACAGCTACGGCTCGTGTTCTTTCTTGTCTCTGGGAATGATATGGTGCTACCCTCACCACTCACGGTTACGCTTGCCCAATTACCCAAAACGAACGCTCACGACCCATGACCCAAGAACACGCACAACCCAACCTACCGCGCTCTACCCAAACTGTCCATGCTGGGGAGCGCCGCTTTCGCGCTCACCACAGTTTGACGGTCCCCATTGTCCAAACCTCTGTCTATACTTTTGACAAAACTGCGGATCTACTCAACTATTTTGAAGAGCGCATGTTTTGGGATGAAGTCGAACGCGAAGAATATGGCCGCTATGGAAATCCAACGATTCGCGCGGTGGAAGCCAAATTAGCCGCATTAGATGGGGCGGAAGATGCCGTCCTCGTCAGCAGCGGGATGGCCGCGGTGACGAATACCCTGCTCTTGCTCTTAAAACAGGGCGATCACCTGATCTTGACCCATGATTGCTATCGCCAATCGCGCGACTTTTGTACGCAATTTTTACCCAGTTGGGGCGTGGAAAGTACGGTCGTCCCCTGTGGCGACGCTGCGGCCCTCGAAGCCGCCATCCGGCCCAACACCCGCATGATCTACACCGAATCGCCCACCAATCCCTTTATGCGCTGTGTCGATTATGCCAAGGTGGTGGAGATTGCCCGGCGCCATCAGCTCTTGACCATCGTGGACGCCACCTTTGCCACGCCGGTGAATTGTCAACCCCTTGCCTTTGGCGTCGATCTGGTTATCCATAGTTTGACCAAATATTTAGGCGGGCACAACGATTTAATGGCTGGCGTGGTCGTTGGCACCACGCGGTTGACCACCCGCGTCCGCCAAGCCCAAGGGATGTTTGGCAGCATCGCTGATCCCCATGGGGCCTACCTCATGTTGCGTGGGCTCAAGACGCTGGCGCTGCGCATGGAACGCCACAATGCCAATGGCCTAGCCATCGCGCGCTTTCTGGAAGAACAGCCACAGGTGCGAAAAGTTTGGTACCCCGGCCTCGAGAGCCACCCCGATCACGCCTTGGCTAAAGCCACCATGCGCGGTTTTGGCGGCGTTGTCAGCTTCGAGATCGACGGTAACGCCGACCGAGCCTATCGCTTTATTGATGCGCTCAAAATTCCAACCATTGGCCCCAGCCTCGGCGGCGTCGAAAGCATCATTAGCCCCCTCGCCATCATGGGCTACGCCGACCTCCCCGAAGAAGAACGGCTGGCCCTCGGCATCCGCGACGAGCTCGTACGCTTCTGCATCGGGGTGGAAGATACGGAGGATTTGATCGAGGATGTGCGGCAGGCACTGGCAGTCATCTAACTTAAAAAGTAGAATAGGAGTGACTAGCACTTACCAAGTGCTAGTCACTCCTATTCTACTTGAAAACAAATTTATTATCGGTCAAAAAATTGCATTCATTGAAATAGCGCGCTAATCTGGATATTTAAAGTCTATATCGAATTTGCCATTTCTATGTAACGTAAATGACGCCTTTGTCCAGGCAGCATATCCTGGTTTCTGAATACGTTGACGTAATTCATTAAACGCTAAATACAATATATAATCAGTATCAAAGCTTAAAGAATAATCCTGGCTCGTCTTTGTTATATACCTTCCATAAAGTAAGCCGCTTTCGTCGTCGTCAATTTCAACAAACAAAATCGCTGACTGCCATTCTTCTTGAATGGCGTGGGCAATATAGTTGCCTATTGCTTGATAAATTGCTTCTAGAGTCGCATTGGAAAAATCTATGGAATCCATTACTATCCTCCAGGCTTATTAGGAAAGATCCTGTGATGAGATTGTCCATCAATAGTATATTTTACTTCAAAATGTTGAGGTCGGAAACTGTTGCCACTAGGATAAACAACCCGAATATCAACGTTTACCGCTTTACCTTCTTGTAAAGCACGATCCCAATCATTCTCCATCTTTTTCCAATTCCCACGGTTTAGATTCATATTTTGTGGTATCAGATTTACACCTTCCGGTGTTCCACCAAAGCGGCTACCGATTAAATGCCCCCCTTCATCACTAGGCAATCCCATGCGCCCAACCGCTGTTTGGTGAGCAGTACGCGGTGCATCACCCAACGTTAACTCCCCCGTAACTCGGTTAGTTCGTCCCACTGTATCAGTTGTATATTCATAATCATTACGAACATATTTAGTATTTGGTTTTAGTTGGCCAAAGCGGAGAAAATCATCAGAACGTTCCGCGCCTTCTTTGACAGTATGCTCTATAACGGATTCAACACTCTCCTTAACAGTTCGTTCAGTGCCTTCTTCCAACAGTTCCTTACCTGCTTTTAGTGCCCATTTACCTCCCTTACCCACATCACCAACCACAGGAATCATCGACGCAAAAGAGATCCCAGCCTCGACTTTTCTCCCTTCAGCTAGATAGATCAAGCCATTAATGCCATCAGCAGCTTCACCTATTACTGGAACAAAGCCCAGTACATCCAGTCCACCATGTACCCATTCTCCCCAACTGTCCCACCAACTCTGTTGCTGATTCTGTCCACTGTACTCCCCCCGAAAAACGCTAGCGGCCTCTTCCTCGGCTTGGCGGATCAGCGCCTCGATCTGTAACGTTGTGGACTGGGCTGCGGTCAATGCGTCGCTCAGCCGCTGGAGGACAGGGAAAACGCTTTGATCCATCTCGCCAAAGAAAGCCGCCGAGCCTTTGCCTTGCCAGCCGCCCTGGCGCAACGCGCTCACGTTCCGTTGCACGCGGGCGTGTAAAGCACGATTCGCTTGGGCTTGCTGCGCAAAGCGACGGGCAATGGCCGCTAGCTCATCATAGTCTGTCTGAACAATTTCAGCACCCATCCAACCAATCCTTTATCCTTTTATTTTAGCCAACCAGCCAGGAGACGCTCGACTTCAACCCGCGTGGTTGGCTGAATGGTCAGTGAATCGGGGTTTCCAGCCGTGGGGCGCACCAGCCAGCTGCGTTGACTATTTTGCACCAGTGTTACATCCTGGGCTGACACGCCGCCATTCTCCTGTTTGCGCATCTGGATAATCGATAGCCGTGGCCCTTCGGCCAAAGTCATGACAAAGGCGCGAGCACTCTCGATGGGGATACGCTGGGTACGCAGTCGCTCCAGTGCGCCCGTCACATTACCGGCGCTTGCCCATTGGCGAACCTCCCCAAAGAGCGCCGGCGCGACGGGAAAAGGCAGGAAGTTGGCGACAGGGCTTTCTTCCCAGCCACAGAGCGCCAGCACTTGCGCCACTAATGGCACCGGATCAGCAAAGCGCGTAAACAAATGGAGCACATCGGCAGGTCGGCTATGGGCCACCAGCTCTTGCTGCCGCCCATAACCGAAATAACGCACCATGGCATCGCTACCACTGTCCGGCCAGTGGTAGGCAAAGAGGGTCTGTTGGGGATAGGCACAAACAGCAACGGCAGCCAAGAGAGCCGTGTGGATCGCCAATTCACCATTGGGCCGGAGCTGCGCCAGTTCGCGGGCTCGCAAGGCCCGTTCAGCAACTCTTAAGGCCAGCGTCTGCTGCTCTGCCGTGAGTTCACCGGCGGGATCATCGTCCAGGCCCGCCAAGCCACTGGCCTGTAGCTGCTGTAGGATCAGGAGCAGCTCTTCGCGCGAAAGGAGAACATGAATCGGTTGTGTGCCATTTTCACTCATACGACTTCTCCAGAATTATCGTTCATCGGCTCGTTTGCGCAGCGCTTTGCCAAACAAAGCCAAAAAGGGACTAACCGCGGCCAAGCTCAAGGGGAGCCCCATCCCCGCTTGGTTGGCAGAGGTGAGTGCTGGTAAGCCATTCCCGCCAGCACCAAAGCTAGTAAAGTGACCAGCACTTTGCGCACTGCCAACACTAGAGCCCACCGCCTGATAGGCAAACCGAACAGGGCCAGGAGTCGCTTTGTCTGTCGCAGCCATTGGCTCCCCCAAGCTACTGCCGGGGAGGCTGCCATCCAATGGCGACGAGCCCGAGCCGCTGGGTAGCCCACCACCAGAACCGCCACCGCGGCCAAGGCCACTATCGCCTAAGCCACTCGGCATACCACTACCAGAACCGCTACCGGTGCCGCCTCCAGTACCGCCGCCTGTACCACCACCTGTACCGCTGCCAGAGTCGCTGATAGGCGATGGGTCAGACAAGTTTGTATCGCTACTCTCCATACCACCACCAGTGCCACCACCAGAACCAGAGCCACCGCCACTACCACTGCCACTACCCAGATCGCTGCTGCTACCCAGATCACTCGCGGTGAGACCGCTATTTGCCAGATCAGCCTGCACCGCATCGTAGACACTGTCTAACCAATCACGTGGAATCCCATCATCGCCGTAGCTACTTTGGAGGTAGTCCCGTAGCGAATCGGTAACGCCAGCGAGCCAGTCTGCCGGAAGACCATAATCATTTTGGCCCATGCCAAAGGGGGAATTCAAGGCATCGCTCATATAATCATTACCGGCATAATCACCAGCCATAAAGTTATTGCCTAGCATATCGCCATAAGTACCGTCATAGCTGGTGCCAAAGTCGCCAGCCCCGCCGAGCAAGCCATCATTTCCCCACAGCGTGGAACCAGCATCGAGCAAACGATTGATATCGTCAGCCGCCGAACCCAATCCAGCCGCAGAGCCATCGAGGCTACCACCAAACGCGTTGCCAGACGCGCCACCGCCGCTACTGCTACCCCCCAAGCCAGCATGATCACCACTGGTGAAGCGCCCGCCACCGCCGCTACTGCCCGGATCACTACTCCCCAAAGCGCCTTCATCGCGCCCAACGGTGCTGCCCTCTGCCCCCAATCCACTACCGGCAGCGCCGTTCACGCCACCCGCTCCGGCGGCCCCGCTACGACCGGTATCCTGGAGATCGTTGCGAAAGCCCGACGATGCCTCTTCGTCGGCACGCTGCATCAGTTGGCTCACAGCTTTAGTCGTGCGGTCCGCTTCGGCCAGGGCATCGATCAAGCGTTTCACGGCTGGCAACACCCTCTCTTCCATCTCGGCAAAGAAGGCTTCCGCGCCCCGCCCCATCCAGCCACCATTTTGTAGCTTTTGTAGGGCCTGTGTCACTTGCTGTGCCATCTGGGCGACGGCGGCGGATTCTTTGCCAAACGACGTGGCGGCCTTCGCAAGCGCTTCATGATCAACACGAATGATCTCGGTCATTCTTCGGTTCCTTTTGTTATAGACGGATGCTGTTCTAGCGCGGTTAGGTTTTACCGAACCTGACCGCGCGCCCGTGCTATCCCTCCCTAATCAAAAACTTGAGCGTGAGTTCACTCCCTTCCAGCAAGAGGCTATCACCGTGGTGCAAAGGCAGTTTCTGGGTGGTGATCAGCTCTTGCTGCCCAGCCGCGGTGCAACGATAGGCTGGGTTACGGGGTGAGAGGCTATGCACCGTATAGCCGCCGCCTTGTGCTTCCTCAATCTGTAGGTGGCGGCGCGAAACACGGAGTCCCCCCGGATATTTTTCTAAGTTGACAGCCACCCATGCTTGGTGCGGTTGTGTCGCATCGGGGCGACCTAGGATCGCTGGCCACCAATGGAGCTTATAGACAGCGCCCTGTTGCCCTTCGCGCAGATAGAGCGCTTTGGTCGGTCGCTGCGTGCCTGGTGGTAGTGGCAGTTCTGTCTCCGTTAGGATCAGCTGTTCATCTTGTGCCAACTGCCCTAAAAAGGTTTGTTCTGGCAACGGCGTTTGGGTACCCACTTTACAGAGATAATAGTGAGCCGGATCGGTGCTAAGGTATTCAAGCGCGCGGAATTCCTGTAAGATGGCGGTCACCAAAGCAGGCGGCGTCAAGGTCGGCAAGACTAGTGCACGCTGTTGGTGTTGGTCGAAAATATCAATCCGTAAGGAACGACGGCTTTGATTTGCACTCACATGCTTTACTCCTTGAATCTAGCGAGAATGCCCATTGGATTCCGTACTAGCCAGATGATCCGCGGCCGTTGTCAGAATCTCCAAAGGGGATGTACTGAGGATAAAGAGATCGCCCTTGCCCTCACGCACAAATTCTTCTTTGACAACCTGCGCCAAGACCGCTAGATCATCGAGCTTCTCACTGGCGAGGCCGGGTTTGGCCGCACTCAGTTTGCGCAGCAGATCAAGTGCGCGGCGCAGTTCCCCATTGACAGCCCCACCTTGACCATTGTTGGTTGAGGCGGCTTCAGCGCGCAGCCAAGCCGCTTGTTGACCACTATATTTACCCCGGATCAACTTGACCCAACTATCCAATGCCTGGGCCATCTGCGCTTCGGCGGCGTCCTCATCCACTTCCGTGCTGACGACGGCGCTGCTTTGCATGACATAGGGCGCCGCAACTTGGATCATGGTGGCCTGTCCAGACTTCACGATAAAGCCACGCCCGACCGCCAGTTCTTGGTCTTGCAAACCAGGGGGGCGGCGCAGTACCCGCAACGTGTCAACCGCTTGGGCACTCCGCAGACCGATCCCATAGTTAGAGGCTTGGATCTGCCGTTTTAGATCATTGATACTGCTTTCAAGCATACCGGCGATGATAAAGTGCAGACCATCGCGGCCATAGCGGCGGGCCAGGTTTGCTAGGTTGCGGCCCAGGTTGCGCTGCTCCTCTAGCGCTTCGCTAAAATCGTCAAAGTCATCAATCACGATAAAAAGTTCCGTACCGCTTTCAGCTAGGGCTGCGCACTCGGTTTGCAATTGCTCCACCAGCGTGACAAGTTCGTCCATTTCAAAGATGGTTGCCAACACATGGGGTAGGCCACTCAGTTTTTGCGCGCCACCGTAGTCGACCAAGCGACGCTGAAGGTCAACCAATACGAACTTGGCCTGGTGTGGCGCATAGCGATAGGCCAGCGAAAGCACCCAGGTATAGAGCGTCGTCGTTTTGCCCGCGAGCGGCGGCCCCACCACCGCAAAATGTGGTCCCATGCGCTTGAGATCAAAGAGGGCTGGCTGTAACGTAATGTCGCGTCCCAACACCGCTTCGATCCGGCGCGGTCGCCGAGGCGGGCCCACTTCATCAAGCAGTTCACGCAGGGTCACAAGGTCGGTTAAGACGCGCACAGGAACCGGTGGCTGCCGCCAGATGTAGCGCCCTTGGTCGATCTGGGCCTGCATATGCTGGGCCAATCGCCGCAGTTGATCCGCCTCTTGGGTGGGATCACCAGCATACAACGCACCCACGGGCAAGGCACCGTGAAAGAGCAGGGGTAAGCCACCCACCCGCCGATAGCCACGACCAGGCAGATCGTCGATCTCCACGGCACCACGCCCGACAATATCCAGATAGCGGTCAAAGGCGCCTTGCTTCAAGGTAATCCGCTCACCAAAGAGGTTATAGAGCTTACTGGGCATGTTGTTGGGGATATTGCTGGTCACCACAAAGCTCACGCCCATCGCCAAGGAACGGCGCACTAAAGGCATGATCACCGTCTCGACCAGCATATCGTAGCTTTCGGTCAGCTCGGCAAAATTGTCGATCAGCACGAGCACCGCTGGGAGGGGCTGATCAGCATGCCGCAGATTATATTCAAAGAGATTGCTAGCCCCGGTTTCGCTGAGCAGGTGTTGACGTTCATCGACCAGCCGTTCCAGCATCTCTAACAGACGCTGTAGACGTTCCTCAAAAAGCGTCTCATCGGCATAGATCACATCCCCAACGTGGGGCAAGCCTTCCAGGCTGCGGAAATTACGCCCACCCAAATCAAGGATATAGGCGTGCAACTCATCCGGTGAATGGGTCGCGGCCAGACTGACCAACAGCGTGCGCAGAAAAAGGCTCTTCCCCATACCCGAATCGCCATGCACCGCAAGATGGTAGCGGCTCAACGTAAAATCCATGGGTTCTTGGCGTGCCTCAGCAGGGTTGTCGATCAACCCAACAATGGGGCGCAAGGCCGCGTGTGGCCCGTCAGCTTGCCAAGCTACGCCCGGCCAAAGATCGGCGGTTTCGCCGTTCAGCCAATGGCTCACGGCATCGGTTAGGGTAAAGGTACGATTGCGTTGGGCATCTACTAGGGGTGATTGAAGGCTAAAGTGCTGGGGCAGAAAGTTCGGCCAAGGCTTGGGAGCCATTTGCCCTTGCGTCAGCCGCCGCGCCAGCGCAACCACAGCTTCAAAGAATGGCGGATCTTCGGTTGCTTGGTCAGCCACACCTTCTTCTCCGGCAGGGCGCTGATGTTCCGGCCATACCACCGCGACCGGGCGCTCATCTGGTTGGCGCTCACCGGCATAGGCAACTTGGATCAGCGCCAAGTGCTCATTCCCGACCTGGATGTACCCACGGCCAGGAATACTGGGCAGATAGGCCGCATCGCGGCGGCGCAACATTTCGTGGCTGGTGTCAGTCTCTTCAACCCGCAGGCAGATCCGCAGCTTAATGTTGGCGCGCATCTGATCCGAGACCCCCGTGGGCCGTTGCGCGGCCAATAAGAGATTCACCCCTTGGGCCCGACCGACCCGCGTAATACTCTCCAACGCCGCCCGATATTCGGGGTTGGTGGAGATCATCTCGGCATACTCGTCGATGATAATAAAGAGATGCGGATAGGGGGCATGAGTTAGGTGAAAACCTTTGCGCCGATAGTCGATAATATCTTTGGTGCCGGTTGCGGTGTTGAGCGCCTGCCGCCGCCGCATTTCAGCGTCAATCGAGACAAACATGCGGTTGACCGCAGCCTTGTTGAGGTTGGTGACAATATCGACCACATGCGGCAACCCCAGAAAGGGCTGAAACGCGCCCCCGCCTTTATAGTCTACCAGCACAAAGTTCAAGATGTCCGGTGGGTAGTGGAGCGCTAGCCCGACGATCAGGGTCATGAGTAGTTCAGATTTACCCGAGCCGGTGCCACCAGCGATGAGGCCATGGACCCCATCGGCCTTGGCGGCAAAGTGCAGTGTACGGGGTTTATCGCCCGATTGAATGCCCAAAGGCACGGTGAGCCACTCGGCCTGTGCCGCTTGGCGACGGTGCGCCCACTGGTGGCGCGTCGCTTCCTCTAGCTGCTCAAGGAAAGAGCCACTACGGTCAAAACCAAGGAGATCCGCCAAGAGTTGGCGGTAGGGGGCCGACTTAGGCAGTGCGCCAATTTTGAAGGGTGCCTGTCCCGACCATTGGCCTGCCCCGCGCTCGCCCATCTGCTTCCCCAACGCGCGGATCTGTTCGATCTCGGTAGCCGCCTGCCCCAGGTGATCGGAAAAATGGCCGGGGGCATTATAAGTACCCACACCAATTGCGGTTTGGAATTCTAGCGGCATCTTCCCAATACGCACATAGCCGCGGCCAGGAATTTCATCGATCTCGCCCACATTCCCACCGACAATCGCTCGGTATTCATCGGTATCAGCCAGGCGCAGGGTCAAGCGCTCGGTGAAGAGACTGAGCAACTTTGCCGAGAGCACCGTAAGCCGGGTCGCGGTGACCACAAAATGGACACCAAAGGGCTTTGCTTGTCGGATGAGGGCAATCATCAGTGCGAAGGGATTCGTCTCATCCTCTTCATGACCGCCAAAGGTTTCGATAAATTCGGCAAAGTTATCGATTATGACCAAAATAGCCGGTTTCCTGGCAACGCCGGCCCGCTGATTATATTCATAGAGCGTTGAAACGCCAGCCTGACTAAAGAGCCGTTTGCGCTCATCGACCACCTCATTGAGTTCGCGCAATAACTGCTGGATCCGCTCTTCATAGCCATCTTCATCGGGCAGGATGACCGAACCAACATGGGGGAAAGCAGCCAGCATCGCCAGATTGCGCCCCCCTAGATCCAGCATGTGGGCTTGAAATTCATCCGGGGCATGGGTGGCGGCCAGCGTCGTTACCAAGGTCCGCAACAAGGTCGATTTACCCCAGCCCGACGCGCCAAAGAGAACAACATGGCCTTTGGTGAAATCAAGCACCAGTGGTAATTGGCAGGCGTTGTAGGGGTCATCGACCAAGCCAATGATGGCGCGCATGGCCGTATGGCCCCAATCGACACCGGGCCAGGAAGGTTGGCCGTGCCACCACGATTGGACAAAAGGATTCAGCACCAAGGGCAGATTGCTTTGCCCTAAGGTGCGTAGGCGTGTATACCCATCCTGTTGATAGTCTGCTTCTAGGGCGGAAGAGAGGGTCAGCGCCGCGGGCAGGAAAGGGGGCCAAGGGGAACGCGGGGCGGCCCCTTGCAGTAACTGTTGCGTTAGCTGGACGACTACATCGTAGAATTTTGGACTACGCTCCCCCTCAAGCGGCTTGGCGGCGGCAATCGTTTCACCCGTATAGGCCACTTGGATCAGATCGATGCCTTCGTTGCCAACCTGTAGATAGCCGCGGCCGGGCATACCATTGGGCAGATAGGCGGCATCGGCCCGACGCAACATCTCGCGGCTCGTATCCACTTCTTCCACCCGTAGACAGATGCGATACTTGATGTTCGCACGCATTTGGTCGGTGACGCCACTGGGCCGTTGGGCCGCCAATAAGAGATTGACCCCTTGGGCGCGCCCGACCCGGGTGATGCTATCCAACTCGGCCTTAAACTCAGGGCTGTCGGCAATCATCTCGGCATATTCATCGATGATGATAAAGAGATGCGGATAGGGTTCACGCGATAAATGAAAGCCTTTGGCGCGGTATTCAACAATGTCCTTGGTCCCCGTGTCGGCGTTCAATTTCTGGCGGCGCTGCATCTCGGCGTTGATCGCGGTGAACATACGGCGCACCGCCGATTTGTTGAGATTGGTGACAATGTCTACCACATGAGGCAACCCATGGAAAGGTTGAAACGCGCCGCCCCCTTTATAGTCCACCAACACAAAGTTCAGAACCGTGGGATCATAGCGCAAGGCAAGGCTGACCAACAAGGTCATGAGCAATTCGGACTTACCCGAGCCTGTGCCACCAGCGATCAAGCCGTGTACGCCATCGGCCTTGGCCTCTAGGTGCATTTCCCAGAGCCGATTGCCCGACTTGACCCCCAACAAAGCGCGCAGCCAATCCGCTTGGGCTGGTTGCACGCTGGCGGCCCACTGTTCGCCCGTCACCCGCTGGAGTTGGGCGAGGAAGGTCTCATTCTGTTCCAGGTGATATTGACGCGCCAGAAGGTGTTTCAAGAGCGTGGCTTTGGGCAGCGGATCCACCCGCACAGGCCGCGGATATGGGTGCCCTTGCCCCAACATAAAGCTGGTCATGCTTTCGATCAAACGAGCCAGGGTATGCTTGGCGGCGTTGGGATCTTCGGTAGAGGAGAGCGAAAAGGGTTGTGCGATTTGGCAAGCGAGGACCACTTGGCCGACTTTGACATAACCGCGTCCGGGGAGCCCCTGAAAATCTTCCACGCCTGCGCCAATAGCCGTGCGATAGTCACCGGCGTCGCCCAGCTTCAAGGTCATGCGTTCCGTGAAAAGACTCAAGATCTGATAGGGTAAGTCCGCCAAGCGCCCCGCGGTCACCACCAGGTGAATGCCATAGGGTTTGGCTTGGCGCGCCAGCAAGATCAATTGATCCAGTGCGGTTTCGACATCATCGGCGCGCCCGCCAAAGGTCTCTTTAAACTCGACGAAATTGTCAATGGCGACCAAAATGGCGGGCAGCGCCTTGGTTGGGTTGGCGGCGTTATATTTGTAGAGATCGAGAAAGCCAGCATCGGTGAGGTGCGTTTTGCGGGCTTCGACTATATCGGTTAGCTCACGCAGCAATTGTTCCACGCGCTCTTGATAGCCCTCTTCATCAGGAATGATCACCGCACCGACATGCGGCAACTCTTTGAGCGCGAGCAGACTGCGCCCACCCAAATCGAGGATATAGATATGTAATTGGTCGGGCGAATGGGTGGCCGCCAAGCTCAGCACAAGGGTGCGGATAAAGGTTGTCTTGCCCCAGCCAGAGGCCCCAAAGAGTGCCCAATGGCCCACGGGCAAGTCGATGACCAGGGGCAGTTGCCGGGCGTCTACCGGATCATCGACCAGGCCCACCACCGGACGCAGAGCATAGCGCTCCCAATCAAGCGCGGGCAGCCAACCACTGTCGCCAATGAGCCAACGGTTGATCGCGGGGTTTAAGGTCAGGTCGGCATCGGGTGGCTGGCCGAGGGTAATGCGGCGTTGGTCGTCTTCACGCAAATATTCAGCTGCGGTGATCGCCTGGCGTTCAGCCGTCGATGAGATCAGCAACTGGTTCAAGGCCAGTTGGACGGGCAATGGATCGGGCCAGGGGGCGCGTGGTTGCGGGTAGCCTTGTTGAGTGGCTAGTTGGGCGAGACGATCAACAATGGCCTTATAGAGTTCGCGGGCTTCATCCTGCTCTTCGTTGTATTGCGGATCGCGGTCCGGCCAAAGGACGGGCACACGGGCCCGTTCAGGGTCCACATAGGTATCGCCAGTATAGGCCACCTGGATCAGCTCGATTTCCTCATTCCCAACCTGGAGAAAGCCTCGTCCGGGAATATTACCCGGCAAATAGGCGGCATCTTCGCGGCGCAACATTTCGCGGCTTTCCCCCGTCGTCTCGACTCGCAGACAGATGCGGAACTTGATATTCGAGCGCATTTGGTCGGTGACACCGCTAGGGCGTTGGGCAGCTAACAGGAGAGAAACACCTTGAGCACGGCCAACACGCGTAATACTTTCCAATTGCGCCTTATATTCGGGGCGGTCGGCGATCATTTCGGCAAATTCGTCGATGATAATAAAGAGAAAAGGATAGGGTTTTTCGGTATTATGGAGATTTTTTTGACGATAATCAACAATATTTTTGGTATTAGTAGCGGTATTCAGGGCTTGCCGCCGCTGCATCTCGGCCTGAATGGCGGTAAACATGCGGGTGACCCCATCGCGCTGGATATTGGTGATGACATCAACCACATGGGGCAGCGCCTCTAGCCCCTTGAACGCGCCACCGCCTTTATAGTCCACCAACACAAAATTGAGCACAGAAGGAGCATAGGTTACGGCCATGCCCGTGATCAGCGAGATGAGCAACTCGGACTTACCCGAGCCTGTGCTGCCAGCCACCATCCCATGCACACCGTCGCGCTTGGCCGAAAACATCAGCGTACGCGGTTTATTCCCCGACATGCGCCCGATCTTGACGCCCAGCCAGTCGGCGTGTTTGTCAGTCATGCTAGCTTGCCAATGGGTTAGCGCTGCCTGTGCAAGCGCGTGTAGATCGGCATAGCCCATAAAATCGAGAAAGGGAACACTTGCTGGGACATTGGCCCCAAAGCCTTGGAGAACCTCCATTTGGCCCAGGCGTTTGGCCAAGGCACTGGCTTGCTCCAATTGCTGCATGTAATCGGCTGTGCCCACATAGCGAAAGGTATTAACCCCCACTTCGGTATAGCGGAAATGAATACGTTGGAATTGCTGCATCTTGCTGTTGGTGGCTGGGGTTGTCCGTTCTACCTCGATCACCGCCGTGCAACGGCTGGGGACTTTGCTCCGCTCAGGAACGAGAAAGATCACGGCCGCGCCAAGCTTGGCCCCTTCTTCCAGCAGAATCGAAAGGGCCGCATCCGATTCTAATTCACTGAGTTTGCCCGCTGCATCGTTCAATAGATCGATGATCACCAGGAGGAACGGGTGAGTTGGGTCATCGTCGGCCTCTTTGCCATCGCGATCTTGTAGGCGGATTTTGCGTTGGGCCAACACCCGCCGTAGCTCTTCGAGAAACTGGGCCTGTTCATCACCGCTATCATCCCCCAACAAACGCGCCTCTTCGGTCTCGGCAATTTCCGCGACAAAACAGCGATACGCACCATGCTGATCGGATTGGCAGTGAGGTAGATCAGCCGTCCAGTCCCAAGCGGTGCTGGTTGTGCCAAGCAGATAGAGGCGGGCATCGCTTGGCGCGTGAAAGAGGGCAAAGTGGGCAACTAGCACGTGGGCAAATTGATACACAGTATCCGCTTTACCAGCAATGCCCAAAGCATGAGTAAAGGGCGTGCGGGGCGTGTCATCTTGTGCGGTAGTAGGTTCGCCTTCGTCGCTACCGGGCTGGTCATGGGGAAGGGGGGCACGGAGCGCGACAATCACCGGGATGTTCTCGACATAGCGGGAATCATCGGCCAATTTCATGGCTTCGCGCGCCAACTCATCTTCGACACTGTCCGTTTGGCTGAGCGTGTAGATCACTGTCGATGGCAGTGTACCTATGCCCAAGCGCACCACACCAAAATCTTCATCCGCAACCCGCCGCTCCCACACCCGCGCTTCGGTGCGCAATTGCGGCTCATGACGCTGAGCTTCGCGCTGGGTAGCCTGAACAATGCGGTAGAGGGCTGGTACGTCTGGATAGTTATAATCGTAGAACCGACGCTGCATATCCTGATAGTTATGCATCTCTTGGTTGAGATCAACTAAGCGGGCGCGGTAGGCTTTACGAATCGCTTCGCGCTTTTGGCGCTCACGCCGATAGCTATAGAAAGCAAAGCCAGACATCCCGAAGACAGAGAGTAACATGGGGATGACCAGCAGATAACTACGTCCACCACCACCCGAAACAGTGACAAAGAGCATACTCACAATCAGGAGCATCGGCATCGCCATTTGCAGGAGCTGCATCATGCCGTTGTTCTCTTGAACAGGTGGATTCGGAATTTCAATCCGATCAAAGGGCAGCTCCGGCTGAATCCGGGGCGGGCGATCAATAATCAGCTTATCCATAGGGCCTTCGTTCGTTAGGCGTTACACCATACATGAGAGGAAAAATTTGGTGATTTGATCATAGTCATTAATTTGACAGTTTTGGCAGAAATCAGTAATGTATTTAACGAATCCATTGGCCACCTTACTTACTCTTGCTTCATCACGATCCAACACTTCTCTCAATCCTACCCAGAAAGTCGAGGCACGACTGTGAAACAAGTCTGTCTGCTTTGTGAACGCATCTCCCCCTCGGGCAATCTCTTTTGCCAAGAGGCTTATTGTCCAGCAGAGATGTCGCCAACCATTCTCAATCATGGCGATTGGCTTGGCGATATTGAGATTGTCAAACCGGTGATTATCCTACGCGCGGCAGTTCTGTACGAAGCCATCCACCAGCAACAAAAGGTCTATCTCAAGGTTGCGCACCCCGGGGCCGAAAACAAAGAGCGGTTGAAACGCGAGGCAGAACTCCTGCGCTCCATTCAAGGCACGTTGCGCTTCAGCAAGCAGTTGCCCCAATTGTTACCGCCCTATGCCAATACAAGCTTGCGGGTCGATGCCTATGGGAAATCGATGTTACGGGGCCACTTGCTCTATTTCTTCCTCTTCACCTATAGCGAAGGGGAGCCGCTACGTCACTTGCTCTTAAAAAATCCCCAAATGTGGATCCACCATGTCGGCTGGATCACCGCCAGCCTCGCCACTACGGTCGGCTATCTCCAATCCAAAGGGCTCTACCACTATGGCTTGAGCCCCGATTGTGTCTTGGTGCGTTTTGATGAACAACACAATGCCCCGCGGTTGCTTTTATTTGACCTAGGCATTGCCTGCAAAGAGCAGGAGCTGGCAAGACATTGGTATGACTTCTTTATCCCGCCGGCCTACAAAGCCCCCGAATTGAGTGATGGGCGCACCGCCCAACCCGACTACCGTACCGATGTCTATGGCTTGGGGCTCATGCTCTATGAGCTATTGGTAGGCCAGCCCGCTTTTCCCTATAAGTTGCAGAGCGCCGATGAAATTATGCGCGCCATTGCCCGCCAAGAACGGGTCCCCATGAATCGCATGGAAGATGTGCAAAGTACGGCTAATATTGCGTTGCAGGCGGTTAGCCTACGCCCAGAAGCGCGCCCAGCCAATGCGCGGGAAATGGCCCGTACCCTCCTGTCACAATTTGGCGATCTGCCAGAAGAGAAGCAAAGACGCTGGCCGAGCCGCCGCACAAGTATGATTGTGGCCGGGACGATGATCATCCTCACCCTGCTCTTGCTTTGGGCCCTCAACCCAGCGTTGGGTCTCTAACCCTGCCCCTAGGCCAGGCCTGACAGGCTTTGCAAAACCTTGTATCCCGTTGGATCTGTGGTTCCCACAACCGCCAACGAAAGACGCTGTCAGGCCTGGCCTAGGGGCGGTACTTCCCTATCAATAAAACTTTGTGGCCCCTTGTTGATCACCATTCTCATAGGCCGTGACCGAAGCGCTCAGATCTAGGCTTAGTTCTGCGGTCTTCTCCACCATTTCATCAATCTGTGGCTTGATCACTTCAATAAATTGGATCACGGCATAGCCACCCACAAGGCCAATAAAGGCGGTGGCCTTTAGCGCGTTGGAGATCGCTTCCAACGTCTTGCTGACGGTCTTGAGGACATCACTGATCGTCGAAAAATTCTTGGCAAAGCCCCGCACCGCGGGGATATCCATATAAACACCCTGTTGAGAGTTCATTCTTTTCCCCTTTCCTTAGAAAATTGAGCCAAAGGTATCGCTCAAGGCACTGACTTTGGTGCGGACCTGCTGATCAGCCTTATCGATGCAATCACAGGCAAATTGAATATTCTTCTGGGTACGCGTGATCCGTTGGCCGATCTGATCCACTTTGGGCATCGCCAAGCTCGAAACTTCTTGCACAAACGCATCGGCACCACGCCCGACCCAAACGCCATTCGTCACTTGCTGGATCATCATCTGCATAGGACGGTGTGCCTGCTGCTGCACGACATTAAACTGTTGGGTGAGTTGCGATAAGGCGGTTTGTACCATAGCGCGGGCAAACCGCAATAATGCTTTTGAGACCATCTGATCATTTCTCCTGTTCAAGGGGACAGAATCGTATTAAGATAACAAATGATTGACGTGCCGGTTTAACCACGGAACGCCCCGCGCGATTGGTTGTCAGCCTCGCGCATCAATTTGACGGCTTCACCCACATCGCGCGACAGTTCCTCAAATTTATCGGTCAGGCGGCCAATGGCTGGCGCGAGCTTACTGCGAATGGCATCTTTGAAGGCATCGCCCCCTTGGCCCAATAAAGCACCCCCTTCAATCATGGTCGCAATGTTTTGCATCTCCTGCATCGTATCTTGCAATTGCTCAACGCCATTTTCAAAGGTGCGGATCATCTCTTCCGCCAATCCATAGTCTAGCTTGATCTTATCAGTCATCAGTTTGCTCCTCGTGAGGGAAAATGAAAGAGGTATGGCGTACGCCAGCGTGCGTTGCGCCATGAGCCGTGCCAGGATTTCAAAATTTGACGCGGCTGTTGCGGATCAGCTCTGACGGAAGACCGCGCTCGCTTCTTCTTCCGCCTGCCGAATCGTTTGCGAAATCTCTTTGACGCTACGACTGGCTTCAGTTAGTGCTTGTTGCAGTCGATTCGAAGCGGGCAACACTTTACTATTCATTTCGGCAAAAAAAGCTTGGGAGCCGCGCCCAATCCATCCGCCATTCTCCAGCTTCCCCATACTATTCCGTACTTGTTGAAGCATTTGTTGGACTTCTTGGGCTTGTCTCGAAAATCTAGTGGCAATTTGTTCGAGCTGGTCATAGTCAGCACGAATTTCATCGGACATAGGGGCCTCCTAAATTACCATAATGCATGTTAAATTACTTTTTGCTTACTAAAATTAAGCAACAGAAGCTGATCTACGTATTGCGCGCAAGAACAACGCGTGGACGTAAAGGTAAAAAGAGCATAGAGCTTACGCAGTGCCAGATCGCTCAGATTTTACAAACCTGATAGGTCTCTCTGGCGAAAACGCACGAAAATCCGAAGCGAGATTGGATAAAATTGGCGGTTGGGCTAAAAGCTGGATGATTGGTTTCTTTTAGCAAATGGGTTGATTACGAACCGGTTCGGGACGAAGTGGAGATTGATGTTGAAAAGAGTATAAGTACTTCTAGTAAATTTGTCAAGGGGCCTCTTTTAGGGTATGGTAAGCTCCGCATGGCGAACCTACTACATCACCCCCGCTTCGCACCGCCACGTTCGATAGCCAACTTCCAGAGGTAGAACCGCTAGCACCCTGGTTACTGACCAGGTTTGTGCCTACAATTGCCACCCTATTTTCGCACCGAGTAAGCAGACCATTGCCCAAAATGGGGCAAAGAGCATAGGCCCGGCATAGATTCGCAATAGGTTTTCAATAGGTTTTCAATAGAAAACGAATCAAGCTTTCTGTCATACTAATAAACAAGTACTACATAAAGTAAAATCTTACAATTTTCTTTCAAGCTTATGACAGCCATTCCAATCCCATTCTCCCACGCTGGTGCGGCGCGCTTTTTGCTGCGGACTTTGTTCGTCCTTAGCTTCGTAGTCCAGCAATCAGCAGGACTCTCGGCAAACCACCCTCAGCAAACGTCACCGACGGTTGACGCGCAGATCAATGCGATCCGGTATGACGAAAGCCGGAATTTATATACCCTTTCCATCAGCCTTTCTGAGCCAGGGTTGATCGACCGCCTGATCCTCAAGATCGAAGAGGCAGAAGCGGGTAAGCAAGTTGTCGAGGAATTCTTTAATGTAGGTGGTCGCTCAACCATTGTCACCGAGATCGATGGCCGCGCGTTTGTCGATGAACGAGAGTACCTCATCCAATTAGAAGGGGTTGATTATGCCGGTTTTCTCATCCAGCGGCCCGATGAAAACAACACTCTCCAGCCAGATGAACGCACTACGCTGACGACAAAAACCTTCAAACATGCCCTGCCCAAAGCAAAGCCGCTCCAGGTCGCCATCGTCAATGTCAATGTCGATTTTGGCCGCCAGCTCATGCTGATCGATCTCGATATCAACGACGAAGATGCCTTTCAAATCAATCGCTTTGAAGGCTGGGTTCTAGACAAGGAAACCGGGGCACGCATCTATGAATTCAGCCCCACGCTCTTCGAGACAAAACGGCTCCAACAGACCTTGCCCGCACCCATTGCTACAGCAACGGCAGCGCGTGAATATGAGCTGACATTACTCTTTACTACCAAAGATGACCAAACCATCCGCGCAGAGCCGCGCACCTTTAAGCCGATCCCACCGCCACCACCGGGCTTCTTTGCTCGCTTACAGACGGGCCTGAACCATAACCCAACCCTGCTCACCACCATGCTCATCATTGTCATCTTGGTCGTTGGCTGGCTGGTGGTGCAGAATAGCCAAGGTCGTCGCGACGCGCGCCTACCACCGCGCCCCCCCATTACGGGCACAACAGTGACCGAAATCACCAAACCACGCATCGGCCTGCGGATTAGCGTCCTGCAGACGCCCCATGCTGGGGATCAGGTAAGCAAGACGGTTTATCACTTTCCCTGTGAGATTGGCCGTGGGGGATGCCAAGTGAACATTCCCCACGACACCCACATGTCACGCCGCCACGCGCGCATTACGTTGAAGAACGGCCATTTCTATTTGACCGACCTAGAAAGCACCAATGGCACCTTCGTCGATCACGAGCAGCTAACGCCCAAGCAGCCCCTGCGGGTCAATGAACTTTCAACCATTCGGTTGGGCAAAAGCACTCTCATCAAACTCGAACCAACTGACTAATTCCTTACAATTACCGAAAAGTTATTGCTTCTTCCAGATGAGTATGCTACGCTATGCCTGTTAAATACCTAAAGATAAACACAAATAACCGCAATCTACCTATCTTGGAGGCCCCCATGAATCATCCCCCGCAATGGGATCAGTGGCGGCGGCGCATGGCCGCTAGTCTGATTGTGATGCTGCTCGGCTTGGTGAGCGGAACGCCGGTCTTGGCCCAAACGGCACCGCCCCCCACCATTCGGATCACCCATATCGATGTTTCCCGTTTTCCTGAGGTCGCGATTAGGGTGGTTGGTGATCATCTAACCGATGATCTGGCGACCTTATCGGCCACCTTGCAGGAGGATGGAGCTCCGGTCTCGATCACTAGCGACGCCATGGCACCGGTCGGCATCCAAGTTGCGTTAGTATTAGATGCCGCTGGCAATGTCACGTTGCCGGGCCCAACCGGCGAGGCCCGCTATGTCGAAGTTGGCCGTGCCGCCCGTCACCTTGTGCAACAGGGCATCTTGTCGGCAGACTATGATTGGCTCACCTCAGTTGCCTTCAACCAAGAGAAAGCCATCGCTGCCCTCAGCAGTTGGAGCCAAGATCACCAAGCAGTGGCCGATTCGCTCTATGTCTATCAGCCCGTCGCAATTGGCAATACCCCCCTCTTCGATCTCCTGCGCTTTGCCCTGAAGCTTTTTGACGATCCCCTCTTGCCACCAGGCCAAGAGCGCGCCATCGTCGTCTTTTCCGACGGCATCGACGTGATCAGCACCACCGGCTTGGTCGATGCCGTCAACTTGGCCGCCCAACAAAACATTCGGATCCACCCCGTGATGCTAGGCCCCGAAGTCGCAGCCCAACGCAAAAATCTGGAATACCTTTCGACCATGACCGATGGTCAATATGCACACCTGGCCTCGCTCGAAAATCTCGATCCGCTTTGGCAAACCCTTGCCAAGGGCCAGCAGCAACGTATTTTGATCTATCGCTCGCAACAGGCCACGCCACGCGATGTCACCGTGGCATTGACGCTGCCGGACGGTCGCGCCCTCACGGCCACGCGCAATGTCCCTGGCACCAGCCTGCTACCGATTACCGTCAATGCGATCCTGGACATGGAGGGTTCCGCCATTCTCAAATATGCAGAGGCCCACGATACGCCCTTGGCCCAGCTTGGTCCCCAGCAACTAGCGATTTCCGCTAGCTTCCGTTGGGATGATGGCTACCCACGACGCCTACGACGGGTTGAATATCAGGTTGGGGAACGGATTGAAGTGCGCGAGGAGCCCTCTTTTGAAGAGCCCTTTCTCTTTCCCATCGACACCTTCGACACCGGCAGCTATTCGGTGCGCGTCCGGGCCATCGACGAACTAGGGCTGATTGGCGAATCTCAGCCACAGCTCTTCTCGATTGAAGTCGTTCGGCCCCCCGCGCCCACCCCAACCCCCGATGAAATGCTTGTGGTCCAAGCGACCAACGCCGTGCAAGTGGCGGCCGCGGCCACCCAAGAGGCCGTAGTTGCCGCCACACGCTTAGCAAGCGAGTCCGAACGGGCAGACGTGTTACAAGCAACGGCGGATGATGCAATTGGACAGGTACAAACCCTCACCTGGACAACCATTGCCGCGACGGCCTTTGGGGTCATCGCCTTGGCCTATGCCATTTATGTCCTCAGCAGCCGTGATCGACGGCGGCAGGCCACGCAAATCATCACCGGCACCATTGCTGCAGCAACCGAGCCCTTTCGGCCACGGCGTGGAGGGGCTAGCCAAGAGCCACGCGCCCAACTGGTATTGGTAGATGATGGCGGCACACCGGGGATGCCAGCCGTGATTCCCCTTGCACGGGCTGGGGTGCGGATCGGGCGCGATCCAGCCGTCGTCAATGTCCCCTTGGCCGACCGGCGTGTCTCCAAGCTCCATTGTCGCATTGTGGAAGATGGCCCCACCAGTGGCTATCGGATTCTGGACGAAGGCAGCACGAGCGGCACCTATGTCAATGATCAAGAGGTCGATATCCATGGGCGAGTGCTCCAGGCCAACGATGTGGTGGGCATTGGCCCCTTGATCTACCGCTTTGAGATTGTCGGCTTGCAAGTGGCTGGTAATGCCGAACCAAGCCGCCCGTTTGACCGGGAAGACAACACGGAGCCCTATGTTCGCATTCCTACCACGGCTAGCCAGACAGAAGTCAAAATCGGAAGTCACGAGTAGGCACGCATCAGCCAAGAAGACGGCCCGTGAACAGCGGTGTCAACGTTGGCCGTTGTCCACCCATCACGCCGCAATTCCCCAATGAGTGCCGCGAGCAGGACTCTCTAAACATTCTCACGTTCAGCAAAGCCCGTAAGATGTTTAGAGAGTCAGCGGCCAAAGAGCAGAAGTAGGAGCGCATGGCAAAAATAAAAGCCGGTAGTCGCATTGGGCCCTACCCTTATCGTCTCATCAAGCCGCTTGGGTATGGCTATGGGAACATGTCTGATGTGTACCTGGCAACAACCAGTGCAACGGAACCGGTTGTGCCAGCGGATTTGGTTGTCATCAAGATCTCCAAAGCCCAAAACGAACACCAAGATTTTTTCAAGGATACGATCTATAACGAATCGGAACGGTTACGCCAGTTACGCCACCCTGGCATCGTCCGTATTTTACCGATTCAGACCGATAACCCCATGCGCCAGCTACCCTATGCCGCCCGCGCCAATCTCCTCCCTGGCAATCCCTGGTTTCTGGTCCTGGAATATCTCGCGGGCGGCTCTCTAACCGATCTGATCCAGCAGCATGGCAACTTGCAGCCGACCCTAGCCATCCAAATCGCCCGTAGCCTTGCCGAAACGCTGGACTATATCCACCGGAATGACCAAGTCCATCTGGATATCAAACCAGAGAATATTCTTTTTCGTCATCCCTTGGAAAGCAGTGGACGCATTGAGCCAGTTTTGATCGATTTTGGCATTGCGCGGAACACGGGCCAAGAAGGGCTAGAGGCGCGGACCCTCTTCTATGCCCCGCCAGAACGCGTCCAGATCAACCGCAGCAATGTAGCACCCGAGCGAATGCCCCGCCCGCAGCCTTCCATGGATGTCTACTCGCTGGGCGTGGTTCTCTACCAAATGCTCACCGGTCGCCGCCCCTTTGATGGCCGCACCGACAAAGGGATCAGTTCGGCGATCTTGGCTGGTAACCCGACCAAACCTTCGCTTTACAGCGGTGATGTTTCACAGCCGGTGGAAGGGTTAATTCTCCAAACCATGGACCGCCAACCGCTCAATCGCCCGACCGCGGGCGAACTTGTCCAGAAGTTGGAAACAATTATCGCCAAAACAGGAGCCTCACCTCAGCCACAGCTTTCTGGCACCCTGCAGATCGGGGCCAGCCGCACCTGGAAACTACGGAAACGCCTCCAGCCCTTCTTGAATGGCCTTGCACTTCTCGGCTTATTTGTCATCGCCCTAGAGACCGTTTCCTATGCCCAAACGGGGCGCCTCTGGCCAGCCTCCCAACCAGAGTTAAGACAGACCATCCAAAAGCTAATCCAGCCCTTGCGCGATGCTGGTGCGAAAACAGAGCCCCCCACCGCGCCGCCAAGCGCCACGCCAACTAACACCGTGGTGGCCATAGCCCCATCAGCGATTAGCCTGGCAGTGAACATCACGCCAACTTTGCCCTCTACCACAACCCCAACGCCACTGCCACCGCCAGCCACCGCCACGGTGCTGCCCAGCCCCACGGCCACCTTGACAGCACGAGCCCCAACCTCGACGCCCGTCAAGGAAGCCACCTTGGTCGCGACGGCAACCAGCGTAAGCAGCATACAAACGCCCCCACGCACAGGGCTTACCATGTCAACGCCAGTGCCGGATCACACCGCGATCCCCGCGGCCACGCCGACGCCAGCGCCCACCAATACCCAAACACCACCGCCGGCGGCGTCCTCCCCAACGCCGCGCCCACCGACCCCCACGCCCAGAATCCCACGAACCGTCCAGCTGATCACCCCCGATGATGGGGCGAGCGGCCAAGGCAAGGTGGAATTCCGCTGGCAAGCCAATTTCACACTGGAGGCCGGGCAAGCCTTTGAACCCATCTTTTGGCGGCAAGGGCAGGAGCCGCTGGTCAGTGGCCTGGGCTGGGGAGGCACGAGCCAAGCCACCAGCCATGTGATCGACTTTGACGCGGCCACACCGGATGTCTACTTGTGGGGTGTCCTTTTGGTAAAGACCAATCCCTATGAACGAGTCGAATTTCTAGGCGGCGGCTGGCGCTATACGGTGCAGGGCTCTAGCCACTCTACGAGCAGATAAGTAAGCAATAGGAAACCGTTGAGGGACAGAAAACAATGCGATCTCTAGGTACAATCAGCGACCCGACGATTGGTATAGCCGCCTTGACTGACGCTGGCCGTAGTGGCAAAAATAATGAAGATGATTTCGTCGCCTTTGAAGCACATACAAGCCATGAAGAGGGACTGGCTGGTGAAACGACCGTCCAAGTGCTCATGGTGGCCGACGGCATTGGCGGCAATGTCGCCGGGGAAATGGCTAGCCATCTGGCAGCACAGACTTTTTACGAGACGTTTACAGCCAATAGCCAGCAGCGGTTACAGCAGCGGTTAAGCGCGGCAATCGACAGCGCCAATCAGGCCATCTATCAGAAAAGCCAAGCGCAGCCGGAGCTACAAGGCATGGGCACCACCGTCGTAGCGGCAGCCCTAGTCCAAGATCGACTCTACCTGGCCCATGCTGGCGACAGCCGCGCATACATCATCCGCCATGGTCAGGCCCACCAACTAACCCTGGATCATACCTGGGCCCAAGAGGCCATCGAAGCTGGTCGCCTCACAGCCGCCCAAGCCCGTGAACATCCGAACCGCCATGTGATCAAGCGCTACTTGGGCATTGCCCCCACGGTTGACATCGATTCCTCTCTCGTAGATATCAACCGCGGCCCGCTCGATCCCGAACAAAGCCAAAGTTGGCCCAAAAATGATCATCTCCAACTGCAACCGCATGACACCTTGCTGCTCTGTAGCGACGGCCTCACCGACGTGGTCAGTGACAAACAGATTGAGCAGACAGTCGCGCGGCATCAGCCCCAAGACGCGGCGCGCAAGTTAGTGGATCTTGCCAACAGCGCTGGCGGGCCAGACAATATCACCGTCTTGATCTTACAGCGGGGTACGCCGCGTCTGCCCGTCGCGCCTGGGGAGAGGCGTTCTCCCCTCTTGGCCACAGCCTTGGGCGCGCTACTTGTTATCATCGCGCTCGCCGCCTGGTTTTTCTTGGGCAATCAGAACGCCAATCCAAGCCTAGCCACCACAGTGGCGACGGAAGCCCCCACGGCCTTGGCGGTGGCAGCAGCCGCCACGGCTGAAAGCACCGCCACCAGCGCACCCACCGCAACGCCCATCCCAGCCACGCCCACCACCGAACCAGCGGCAACCGCTTCCGTAGCACCTTCAGCCACGGCGACGAGCGCAGCAGTATCGACCAGCAATGGGGCGAAAAGTCCTGCCGATCCTCTAGCCACGGCGGATAGCTTGGCCGCCAACGCAGCCATAAGCGTAACCAATATCTTGACCGAGGATCCAGCTATCGAGAACGCAACTCAACCAGTTGCCAGCATCACGCAAGCCGCCACCGCCACCCGTCTGCGCCCCCCCACCTCAACTCCCGTCGCCGAACCACCAACATCCACCCCCACCGAAACACCAACGGTGACGCCAACCGTAACGCCCAGCCCAACCGCCAATCCGGCCCTGAACCAGACGCGGACAGCAACAGCAGCCGTCAACACACCAGCCGCGGTGAATACACCATTGCCAGCCAGCAATATCAACAATCCAACCGCGGGCCTCCCTACCACGGTAAAACTGCTTACCCCCAATGAAGGAGACACCCTCGACAGCAAGCTCACCTTTAGTTGGGAAGCCAATGGCCCCCTGCCAGACGGCTATCAGTTCGAACCCATTTTTTGGCGGGCTGGCCAAAACCCAATAGGGGATGGCCGTGGCTACGGCGGCGCGACCACCGGCACCAGCGTTTCGGTCACGACCGAAGTTTTTCGGGCCGCTGGGGAAGGCGAATATTACTGGGGTGTTCTTCTCGTGAAGACTGAACCCTATCAAAGAGTCACCTATCTCGGTCCTCAGCGGCAACTCCATGTGAAGTTGTCAACCTCCGGACCATCATGTAATCCTGATAAACAGACTTGTAAGTAGCCAATAAACTCTTTCTTTATTCTAACTGATGATTTAGCGAACAGACTTCTCAACCTAACGAGGAGAATTTTATGAAACTCATGAGACTTTTAGCCTGTCAGGCCAAACTCACGCAAGCATTGCTAGCAAGCTTATTGTTAGCGTCTATTTTCTTTTATATTGCCCCCGATGTACAGGGGCAAAACGTGGTAGATAAAGTTACTTCAGCAACCATTGTAGCAGATACTTATGTTGCCGCCGGACGTCCCAATTTGAACGAACCTCAGCTAAAATATATGTGGGTTGGCTATGATCGGTCAGGCGGGTATCAAGCACAACGCACCTTGTTAAAATTGGATCTTTCTTCCATTCCTCAAGGGAGTATCGTCAAGTCTGTTACCCTTTCGCTTTATCTTGCACGCGCAACTTCTACTACGCCAGCGATGAGTATAAAAGCTTCAAGAATTATTAATGATCTTGATACCAACAATTGGCTGAACAACCGCAGCGAAGATATGACCTGGCAACGCCACTCACAATTTCAAACAACAGATGCTAATGCTGCATCGACGTCCGTTTCTACGACTCTTAACCGCTATGAATGGCAAATCACCAATCTCGTTCAAGACTGGCTGAACAGCAATCCGAAAACTACCTATTTAGGGATCATGCTCCAAGGCGATGAAAGCGTTGGTCAACATGAACGTAGTTTTTGGACCAAAGATTGCAATCCACAAGAATGTGGGACCGATAAGTACCCAATGCTCACAATTCAATTCGAAACACCAACTCCTACACCGACTCCAACATCCACAGCCACACCAACCCCTACGCCCACACTTACTCCAGTGCCAACTGCCCTACCTGGCATGGAGGATTTCGAGCTCAAAACAAGCAAAGCCGGTGAAATAGATGTTGATGACCATCTTATGTTCACGCTTACTTATACCACAAACAGTTCTGGTAGCTATCGATTCACCGATGTAATCATTACAGACACTATTCCAGCACATACACAACTCGTTACTGATACAATTAGCGCCAGCGCTGATTTGACCTATACCTATTCAGGACATACGCCAAATAGTATCATCACATGGACATTGCAAAGGCCGCTAGGGGAAGATAGCAGTGGCTACGTTCAGTATCAAATAGTACGCACAGCAACGACTACCGACACGGTACTCACTAGGCGCGAACAGGTGCCTACCGAAGAAGAAGCGATTTACAATGATGGGATGGACATCAGTTGGACTTATAACGGTCAACGCTACCAAAAACGGAGCAATAGTACACGTAACCCACCACACTATCTATATTTACCCACCGTTAAACGATAGTCAATGATTCCCTTACGATTGAGTGCAGGTGTACAGTGGCACCAGAGCTTCGGCCTAGCCACTATCACCCACACCAATCATTCTTCACTAAGAAGTTTTATGAATCGAGTCCAGCAATAACCATGGATCTAACCGGCAAACAACTGGGACCCTATCAGATCGACCGTGAAATCGGGCGGGGTGGCATGTCGATCATCTACCATGCCATCGACACGCGCAACCAGCAGGAGGTAGCGCTTAAGATACTGCTGGAGCACCTGGTCCACGACCCCATTACGCTGCGGCGCTTCCAACAAGAGGGAGAGAATGCCAGGCGGCTGATCCACCCGAACATTGTGCGCGTGCATGAAGCCGGGAGTAGCGACGGCTACTACTACATTAGCATGGAGTACGCCAGCCGCGGCACGGTGGCTTCTTTGCTCAAAGAGCGGACCCACCCCATGAGTGGGCAAGACGCGGTACCGATTCTACGCCGCGTGGCGGCTGCGCTTGACTATGCGCACCACCGCGGTATCCTCCATCGCGATATTAAGCCAAGCAATGTCCTCATCGGCAGCGGTGGTCAGATCCTGCTTTCGGACTTTGGCGTCGCCCGCCACATGGCCACCGACCAAACAGTGGTCACCTTAGCCGGCTACTCGGTTGGCACACCAGCGTACATGTCCCCCGAACAAGCACGCGGCGACTATGATCTGGATCAGCGCTCCGACATCTATAGCTTGGGCGTGGTGGCCTATGCCATGTTGACTCATGCCCTCCCCTTTGATGCCGACAGCCAATTGGTCCTCCTGCGCAAGATCATCGACGAAGCCCCCATGCCGCCGGAACAGGTCAATGCTGCGCTGCCACCGGGCGTTATCTATGCCCTGCAACGTGTGCTGGCGAAGAGCCCCCAACAGCGCTACGCCACCGCGGGTGACTTTGTTGACGCAATCGAGCGCGGCCTCACCTGGACCCCCAGCCGCCAAGAGTGGACGGCCCTCACCAAGCCCGCTCCCGCCAGCCCATTGACAGCAGGGCGTGGCACCACCTCGGCTACAGGTGCGTTCACCTTATCAGCCCCACCGATGACACAAGGCGGAACGCGTGGCCGGACGGGATTTCTCCTCTTGCTCTTTGGCATCCTTGCCGTGACGGTGGCGGCTTTTCTCCTCTTACGCCCAGGTGGCGACGTCACCTTTATGCGCGTCTTGAACCAGTTCTTCCAACCAGAAACACCCGTCGCAGAGGCCATACCACCTACGCCTAACGAAACAATCAGCGCGGCCCCAACTCTCACAGAAACCGCAACCGCCACGCCAACGCCGGAAGCCAGCGCGACAAGCGTGCCGCCCACCGTAGCACCCACGCCCATGATCCTCGTCTCGATCACCGAACCGGCGTTGGGCGTGCAGCTCAATCTCCCCGAAGGATGGGTGCGCACCGAGCGCAACGGGATACTCTATTTTGAAGCGCCCGATCAGCTCGCCTGGCTTTTTCTTGATCGCCAGCCGCGTAGGACGACCAGCACGACCGCGCAAGCCTTCTTGGTTGACTACCTCGCCAGTCAGGACACGCTCTTTCGCACCACAGCACTGCTGCGCGAAGAAGAGCATTCAGTTGGGGGCTATACCGGCTATCGCCAAAACTACAGCGCAACCCTGATTGGCGGTGCCCAAGCTGCGATACGCTTACTTGGCCTCTTGACCGACGACCAAGCCTTTGTCATTGGCTTGAGCAGTGAGCCCACCCAAGCAATAGCCATGGATCAGCTATACGAATCAATCCTGCGCAGCCTAGTTATATTGCCGGACCCGACACCAACGGCCAGCCCCAGCACAACGCCCACCACCGCGCCGACGGCCACCCATACACCACAGGCAACCGCTACACCAGCAGCGACGGCCACCGCCACGCTCATGCTGATCCCAACCGCGACGGTAGCATCTGTGCCAACGGCCACGGCATCAGCAGCGATCCAGGCCGCAGCCCCCAGCGTCACCGCCACCAAGCCGCCAACCTCTACGCCCAGGCCAACCTTACCACCCACCGCCACCACCAATAGCAACGCCACCGCGACCGCCCAAGCGCTTTTAGTTGCGACTTCCGTGGCCCAGACCTTAACGGCCCTGCCCACGGCCACGCGCAAACCAAGCGCGACAGCAACACCCTTGCCAAGCGCGACGGCAACGGCGCGCGCAACCGATACACCAACGGCCCAACCAACCTCTACGCCGGCACCCGCCCATTCAGCTACACCAACACCGGATCTGTTGCTCACACTCACCGCCATTGATCGGCAGCTAACCGCGCTCGCACCCTTCCTTGCCCCCGCGGAAGCAACACCAACCATCACGCCGCTGGTCACCCTACCAACGGCGACCGCGACGCCTGTCAGCGCGCCAGCAGCGCCCACCACGTCTCCGCAGCCCGTCCAAGCCGGTTTGATTACCGGCTTTGAGCCCTTTGGCAGCTGGCAACGGGGCGACGAACCCTACGGGACCTTGACCCAATCCAAAGTAGAAGTCAGTGAAGGAGCCTTTGCCGCCGCGTTCCAATACGATTTCCCCGTGGCCGCGGGCAACCGGAACTATGTCGTCTTCCAGGCCGCGCCAGCCCTCCGCATAGCCGGGAACCCGGCGGCACTCCAACTCAATGTCTATGGCGATGGCCGCGGCCACTACCTCAATCTCTGGGTAGCCGATGCCGCTAATCATACTTGGCAATTCACCTTTGGCCAGATCCGACACAGCGGCTGGGCCACCTTGACAGCCCCGTTGGCGTTGAGCCAGCCTTGGCCGGTCGGTGCGATCAGTGGCGGTGAAACCACGCAACTAACACCCCCACTCGCCATCAAAGCGCTGGTGTTGGATGGCGTCCCGGATGGCGTAGCGAGTAGCGGCGTTATTTATCTCGATGCACTGCGCGCCAGCGAAGAGGCAACCGTAACGATCCCGCAAACCGCAGTACCTGCCGCACCGGCTACCGTGGCAACCGCAACGGGTAGCGGCACTACGAATGAAGCGAGCCCGCCAGCCGAAGCACCCCCATCGGACACAGAGAGCAACACAGCGGCCAGCGCACCCGTCATCAACACCAGTGCCTTGGCTGGGCGGATTGCCTACTCGGTCTTCAACGGCCAGAGCATGGATGTTTTTGTCTATAACCTCGCCAACGGCAACCGATGGCGGCTAGCCAACCGGCGGCAGCCTGATTTCAGCCGCGGGGGAACACTCATCGTCAATGGCGATGGTGGCGATGTCAATGACATTGTCCGCATTACCCAAAACGGGGAAGAGGGGGTGACGATGCACCCCGAAGACAGTTATCCACAGTGGTCCAAGTCGAGCCAAAGTATTGTCTATGCGTCCACACACCAGGGCGATGGCAAACCACGCATCTATTGGCAACAGGATGCCAGTGGGCGCTTCGACGCACCGCCCCTGGTCTATAGCGGGCGCGAACTCTTTGGCAACTACCCCGTCTATCTCGATAATTGGCGCATTGCCTACCAGGGCTGTAACTTCTGGGCAGGCGGCAGTGCCTGTGGCATCTACACCACCGATACCAATGGCGGCCAGCCCAGCCGAGCCACCGATCAAACCGCAGATATTCCCAGCGATAGCCTTGTCAACCAGATCCTCTTTACGGCTAACCGCAATGGCAATTGGGATGTCTATGTGGTCAATGGCGATGGTAGCGCGCTGACCCAACTGACCAACCACCCGGGCCGCGATGGCTTGGCAACGGCCTCGCCAGATTTCCAACATATCGCCTTTGTCAGTGATCGCGAGGGCACTTGGGCCGTCTATGTCATGAACCTGGACGGCAGCAACCAACAGAAGCTCTTTGACCTCAACGGCAGCTACGGCAGTGGAAATTATGAATGGTACCAAGAACGGCTCAGTTGGGGACCCTAGGCGTTACGTATAGGTTGGTGAGCAATGGGGAGTAAACCATGAAAAAGCGATGGCTAGGCTGCAGCCTATGGCTCATCAGCGGCGTGCTTGGTTTCTATGTACTCTATCTACCACCGGCGGCCAACAGCGCATGGGGGCAGCAGGCGTTTGACGCCGCGGCGACAGTCACGGCCTTGGTCCAAACGCGCGAGGCCATCCTCGTGCTCCTGACGCGCACACCGGTCACCCAAGCAGTATCAAGTGCGCAAAGTGCAACGACAGCAGCCACGTCGGCAACGGTGACGATCAACGTGCGTGGCCTCAATGTACGGAGTGGCCCAGGCACTACCTATCCGGTGGTGGCAAGTGTCAATGCGGGGCAGATCCTGACAATTCTCGGCAGCGCGGCCAACTGTAGCTGGATTCAAGTGCAAGCGGCGGGGCAGGAGCTGGGCTGGATCTCGGGCAGTGCCCAATATGTCACCATGACGGTTCCTTGCTCGGCCCTGGCCCAAACCGCGCCCAACGCGCCACCACCCCCCACGCCAACAGCAGCACCAGCCACCCCTGTCGTAGCAGCCGCCGATGGCTGCTATGTATTGAGCAATCAGCTAGGGTTTGATCTCACCATTACCCTGAGCCGTGCCGACGGCTGGCGCGCTTCATTCAGCCTGGCCGCCAATGCCGAGCGCGAATATTGTGCACCCGCTGGTGACTATCAGTACACGCTCCAAGCACCTGGTTCCCTTGGCGCGATCCAGGGAACGCTCACAATCAAGGCGGGCGAACGCTACCAGTTGCCCCTTAGGCTTGGTGAGTAACAGGGGTCAGGATCTCATCCGTGCGCGTATCGCGGCGGAGGGTCAGCCAGCGGCGGCAGCCATAGGCATGAAACCAGCGCTCGGTGGTAGGGCCTTCGGGGTTGCTGCGCATAAAGGCGCGGTCCAGGTCCCGCGCATCGGGGTCGGTGATCGTCTCCGGCACTGCGGGGATCTCGCCATAGATAAATTCCTGAAGCGGACGAGGGCCACAGTGGGGACAAGGGATAGAGATGTTCATGGATTGTACGACTCCCGTTGATAGATGATGAAGCGCAAGAGACCTGACAGGTTTGGAAAACCTGTCAGGTCTGACCACATCAATGCGTCCCTGCCGAACCGCGGTCGGCCAAGGTACGGTCGTTGGCAAAGCGGTCGAGGCTAAAGGGGGCGATCAGGGGTGGCGTTGTGCCGGTGGCAATCAATTCGGCCATCTGTTCACCGCTGGCGGGGATGGCCTTAAAGCCCCAAGTACCCCAACCGGTGGTGATGTAGAAGCCATCTACGCCCGTCTTGCCCATAATCGGCGAGTAGTCAGGACTCATGTCGCAGACACCGGTCCATTGGCGCAGGATACGCAGATCGCGCAGGAAGGGCAAAAGGGTGATGGCGTGATGGGAACAGCTCTGCAATAGGTGGTGGCCCGAGCGGTAGGCATAGCTGGGCTGGCGGTCGATCTCCGCGCCGATCAACATCTCCCCGCGGGCGGTCTGCGAGGCATAGAAGAGCAAGGAGGTCGAGGCCACAATGGCATCAAATTGCAGGGCATAGTGGTTGGTCACATAAGCTTGCAAGGGATGCGTGCGGATGGGCAGTCGTAGCCCAGCCATCGCGCCTAAGGTCGTCACATGGCCGCCCACCGCCGAAAGGACAATCCCCGCGGCAATCGGCCCCTGATCGGTTTCAACACCAACCACGCGGTCGCCCGCTTTCAGCAAGCCCGTCACCGCGGTGCGTTGATGGATATGCACGCCCCGCTGCATGGCCCCTTCGGCAAAGGCCCAAACCACCCGATCATGACGCGCGGTCGCCCCTTCGTGGTGATAGGAACCGCCGACAACCGGCCAGAGCCCTGCGCCGGTCATGTCCAATTGGGGGCAGATCTCTTTGATCTCCGCGGGCCCAACATAGTCCGTCTTGGCACCAAAGGCCGTATTGACCGCGGCACGCGCGCGTTCGCCCCGGATGCCCGCCTCGGTGTGCGCCAGCCAAAGCAGACCCTTTTGCTTGTGCATAATCCAGCGGTCGGTCTCTTGTTCGAGCGACTTATAGAGATCGACGCTATGCTGATAGAAGCGGACGGCTTCGGGAATGCCATAGTTGGAACGGATGATGGTCGTATTGCGCCCGGAGTTGCCGGAGCCAATATAGCGCCGTTCTAACACGGCCACATTGGTGATCCCGTGGCGCGTCGCCAGGTAATAGGCAGTCGCCAAACCATGGCCGCCGCCGCCGATAATCACCACGTCGTAGCTGGGCTTGGGCGCATGCCACTGGAGTTGAACTTTCTTTTCCATAAATTCGTTCATGCGAGGCGCTCCTGAAGATCCGTGGCATAGGGCGCGGGCACCAGCAAAAGTACCCGCTCGGTTTCCAACCAAAGCTTGACGGGCAAACCCGCGACCATGCCTTGGGCAAAGGTGGGACGGCTGGCTGGCACTTCCCATTCACAGGTGCGGGCAAGAAAGTCTAGGGCAGTGGTGGCCGGTAGCCAAACGCCAGCAAAGCCACCATCTGGCACCACAATGGCATGGGGATCAGCGACCGCGTCCGCCTTGACCGCCGCGGTGACAAAGGCTTCGTCCGCGGCCAAGCGCAAGACCAGGGCCTCATCCGGCCAGCGAGCCGCATCGAGCGCGGCGGGCGTCGCCACAATACGTGTTCCTTGGATTCGCTCAAGCACGGGCACGGGTTCCCTCCGGATCATAGAATGGGGGAGCGACGCGTTGAGCCGGTCGCCCCTCAATGGTCACTGTGGTGGGCAGTTCCCCTTGGAAAAAGCGAAGCCACCCGAGCAGTACAGTCTTGCCCAACCGGGGCGAGGCAAAGCTAGAGGTTACATAGCCCGCGTACTCATCATTATAAGAGATAACCGAGCCTTCCAGCGGGGCAGGCGTCGCCATGGTAAAGCCCACCAATTGCCGGTCGAGCGGCAGCTTATTGGTGCGTACAAGGGCCGCCTTGCCCACAAAGTCCGGCTTCTCCATGCGCACAGCCCACTCGTGTTGCAGCCGCCGCGGGGTCGAATCAAAATCGGTATCTTGCCCGACGATCAAGTGTCCTTTTTCCAGACGCAATTTGAGCAAGGTGTCAATCCCATGCGGTTTGATGCCCCATTCGCGGCCAAGCACCAACAAACGCCGCCAGAGGCGCACCGAATCCGCCGCGGGGTGGTGTAATTCATAGGAGAGTTCACCGGTAAAGCTCAAGCGGAAGATCTTACAGGGTACATTGGCGACGGTGGCCGTCAGATGGCCCATGTAGGGCGGCGGATTGGTCAGCCCGGCGCGACGGAGCAAGGCTGTGGCAAAGGGGCCTGTCACATTGATCGCGCCCAACGCCATGGTCTGGTTCAAGATCCGTACATCCAAAGCCCAAGCGTCGGCCCAATCACGCAGCCACAGCTCGGCGGTCGTCGCGCCCCCGCTGGTAAAGGTCAAGGTAAAGCGGCTATCCCCGTCGCGGGCGATCAGCCCATCGTCCAGCACATAGCCCCGGTCATCCAGCAACAGCACATAGCGGGCGCGCCCCGGCTTGATGGTCGCGACCTTGGTGGGGTAGAGCCGCTCCAAGAATTCCAGCGCATCGGGGCCAGCCACCTGCAATTTGCCCAGCGTGCTCACATCCCCTACCGATACCGCGGTGCGCACTGCCCAATATTCCTCAAGCCCATTCCCATAGTGCCATGGTCGCCACCAACCGCCGACCCGCTCCATCTGCGCGCCTAGCCGCCGATGTTCACCATCTAATGCCGTGCGGGGCGTGGCCTGATGATAGGAACCCGCCGCCACTTCGCCTAGGGTGAGTTGGCGTGTAACCGGGCGCGCGGTAAAGGGTGCGGGAAGCGTTTCGCCTTGTTGGGTCAGAAAGCTGCGCACATAGGGCATACAGCCCGCACCTTGGCAGGTGCCTGTGCCAAAGAGGGTGGCGCGTTTGACTAATTCCAGCTCATGAAAGCCGCGTCCCCAGATAAATTCAAGATCGGCTATGGTCACGCCCGCGCACGCACAGACCACACCAGCCTTGGGACAAGGCGGGAGCGGGCTAGCCACGGCAGCCTCGCCAACCGTGCGGATCGCAATGCCGGGCAGTCCATTCGCCATGCGTGCCAAGCCATCACGCGGCTGGAGCCCCAGCCCAACGACCACAGTGTCACAAGGATAGCGCTGCTCTTGGCCGTCGCTATCGGCCACAACCACCGCTTCTACTTTGGTGTTCCCTTCAAAGCGGACAATTTCGCCAGTGACAGGTTGGGCGTCCAAGCCAACCGGGGCCGCGCCTACCGCCACCACCCGCCCCAAGGCGACACCCGCCGCGGCTAGTTGGGTGGCGGCCCGCGCCGTCACAATGCCCGCCAACTGATTTCCCGGCGCAATGGGCTGGAGTTCCGTCGCGCCCGTGGCGATCACAATCTCGCCACGGGGATGGATATGGAGCATTCCGGCATTCGTGCGCGCCACCACCAACGGCCCAGGATAGATCCCGATCACCTCCTGGCCCGCGCCGGCATCCAAGGTAATCACCGCGTGGCCGGCCTGTTGGGCCGCCGTGGCCGCGGCTTGGCCAGCTTCGCCCTGACCAATCACCACTACATCACAGTGGTGGTTATGCGCGGGAATGTCAGGTTGATTGGGTTTGGCATCCAGCGGCAAGGGTGGATAACCAGCCGCGTGGTGGCGTTCTACGATCAGGCCGGGACGGGCCGGGGTTTGGCAAGCGCGCACATAGGAGACACCATCGACTGTTGTCAAACAGTGAGGGCAATCTCCGGCTAGACAAAGACAACCACCACCCGTTGGGTGGCGATCGGCCCGCAGGAGAGCAACCAACAGGCTGTCACCTGGGGTAAATTCAATGGGCGTCCCATCGACAATCAATTGTGGATTTTCAGTGGTCATAAGCATCGTTGATAAAAGGCTTGGTTGGCATCGCTGAGTTGGATATAGTACAACCCCTTGCGGATTATATCATGTGAGCCAATACCGACAAAGCTTGTAGAATAGTTACGACAGGGCCAGCGCGAGCTTGGTTGACATCGGTATCACGCTAGGCGAGTCCATGACTTGCTGAGCCCCAATAGTTACGAAGCCACCGTTGCGCCCCGCCATTGTTCCGGGGTAAAGGGCCACTCTAGTTGTGTACAAAGGCTCTGCCAGCGTTCGGCCATCGCGGGGGTGTAGAGAAAAGGCACATAGCCCAGCCGCAGATAGAGCTTTAGGGCTGCTAGCCGCCAATGCTCGGTATAGAGATGGATATTCTCATAGCCAGCCGCGATCAGACGAGCCGTGACCGCGGCGCAGACCGCAGTGCCCAGCCCTTTGCCCCCGTGGGCTGGATCGACCGCCACCCAACCCAGTTCCCCGCCAAAGGGATGATCGGCGGAATGATCATGCAAGCCCATGGCCGTGGCGACGATGGTCTGGCTGGCGCCATGGCTGATCATAAACCAGGAGCCCGGTGGAATCCGCGCCAACCAAGGGGACAATTTTTCCGCATGCCAGCCCGGCCAGCCCGCGCGTTCCATCACCTGATAAAACCCCGGCTCATCGCCATGCTGGTAGGTGTGCAATGTATAACCCGCTGGCACGCTGATCGATGGTGGCACGGCCAATCGATGCTCCGGCCAAACCATCTGTAATTGAAGTTCGCTTTCATGTTCGCTCATGGAGCTGCATCCATTTCTGTTGGGGTTTCTGCGAAAGAGCTGGCCGGTTTTGAAAACCGGTCAGCTCTGGCGATAAACTGGCAGGATGCTATTCGACCGTCACCGTCACGGTTTCGCCACCGCCAATCGTCACGGGGAACTGTTGGGCTGGCGCGGTGAGCACCTCAACTGTATAGCGGCCCGCGGGGAGAGTGATCGGGTCGCGATTGACAACGCCCGTGGCAACAACTGCCCCATTTTCATCGAGCACCTGGAAAGGGGCCGCGAGTGCTTGGCTAACCGCGGCATCCAGCTCGCCAGCGTTGGTAGCGTTAAAGTAGGCCCCACCACCAAGGGTGGCCCACTCCGCAAAGGTCGCTTGTAGGGTGGGATCATCAATGGCAAAGCCAACGATGTTAACCCGCACGTCAATCCCTTGGGCACGCAGATTGGCGATCTCCGCGGCGGGATCACCATCACAGGTCTCTTCGCCATCCGTCACCAGCACGACAACCTGCTGCCCCGTCGCCGCGGCTAAATCCTCCGCGACCAAGCGCAGGGAAGCGGCAATAGGCGTCCGGGCCAGATTCTTGGCGTTGATCCCGGCGATAGTGGCATTGACCGCGGTTGGATCAAGGGGCTGCAAGGGCAAAACTAAATCAGTGCGACACGAGTCCGCCTCCAGATGACCAAAGACGCGCAGGGCAATGGGGGTATCGGGAGGCAAGACATTGCTGGTCAGATTGAGCAGGGTTTCGCGCGCGATCTGAATACGCGTTTGGCCGTCCAACTGCTGTAGCATACTCCCCGAAGCATCTAGGATCAGTTCCGCCGCGCCGCCGCCAATGACCGGCGCGGCTTCGCCTTGGGCCACGGTGGCGCCTACCACCGCGAGCGCGCCCGGTAGCGACGGCGTGGGTGACGGGACTGGGGTAGCCGTAGGCAGTGGCGTCGCGGTGGGGAGCGGGGTGGCGGTGGGCGGCGGTGTTGGCGTGGGTGGTGGTGCTTCCTGGCGCAGGGCTACGGTTACGCCATACTCCGCTGGTCGGCGCAACAAGCAACTGGCACGCGCAAAGCCCTGTTCAAACGCACGCAAGGTAGCCATGTTGGCATAATACCCATCGCTGACCGCGGCCCAATCTTGCATTAGATCTTGACTATAGGCCGAGCCACCACTGCTGATTTCAAAGCTGAAGATCTGGGGGCGCACAGCCGTCAACGCCCGCCACAGCTTGGCTGTCTCGCCATAGCTGCCGCTTTCGGCATCGGTCATCAAGACCACGGCGCGGACGCCCGGCTGGGGAGCTAATGCCTCAGTCGCGGCCAGCAGATTGGTTTCGGCGCTACTCGAGCTTTCTTGGCGTGGATAGTTGGTAAAGGCTTGCTGCACCGCTGGGGGATCACCGCTAAAGGTCGGCAGGAGCAATTGCCCGGGATCGCCAAAGGGCAGCAGATTCACCCGCTCATACCGAGGGTCGATATCGCGGGTGAAGGTTGCCATGCTCTGGTAGATGGTCGCTAAGTAAGGGCCAACACTGCCACTGGTATCCCAGGTGAAGACGATTGACCGTTGGGGATCAAGCACCCGTAGGTAATATTCACCGGGTGTCACCGCGGCCTTGAGTTGCAATTGACCACCGGTTATGGCCCGTGTATAGCTGATGGGCGCACCTTGGCTGTCGATTAGTTCGGCGTCCACCCGGACCACCGGATCACCGCTCAAGGTGGCATAGAGGGTGTTCACCGCTGCAGGCACCACCACCTTGAACCAATCCTCGTCTGCCCCGACCAACGTGGTGCCATTGACCGGTTGACCATCAGCCAAGGGCTGGGCTTGGGCCTGCTCATTATTAGGCTCCACTTCATTCAGTTGGCTGCCGAGGGCATGGATCGCCTGCATCTCTTCATAGATGGCAACGGGCTGATTGCCCCCCCATTCGGCCAAGATGGAACGGTAGCTATTTCCCAACGGACGCTCGTCAATGGCAAGTGTGTCGGGATATTCATACCACTGGGCGTCGGGCGGCGCCTGCGCCACATAACGCACAAAGCGCGCCCACGTTGGGGTTGCCAATGTCAGGGTTTGGGTGGTGGTCGCGGTTGGGTCGAGTTCCCAAGTCGCCAAGGGCAGCCATGGCCCAACCGGGCTAGTGGTGCTCACCTGGATTTCGACCGTGCGGAAGCGTTGCTCCGGCATGCCGTTGGCCCAATTCCGCCAATGGAGCGCCGTGATTTGGGCCGCCCGATTGTGATGAAAGGCCACGATCCATTCGGCGGGCTGACCAGCGGTTTCCGGGTAGAGACGCGGTTCTTCGTCAGCCGCGGAGACTAGATCCTGCAAGTTAGAGAGGAGTGGTTCACTAGCGACGACATGGCCGCCCAAGGTCTGGCTGAGTAGATTAAAGGGGGTCGGCGGCTGATAGTCACTGAGAGCAAGCACCTTGAACTCGCCCACGCCAATCCGCTCGTTGCCCCGCCAATTATCGAGCAGGCGCAGTTGAGCAAAGCGCGCCGTCACGGGTTGGGTGAGGACAAAGCTTTGGTCTATGGGCACTTGGGCTAGCTCGCCCCTATACGCCACGGTAAATTCTTGGCCGTCTTCGGAAAGGAGAAACTCAAAATGGCGTAGCCCTTCGGATGTGTCCGTGCGGCCAAAGGGATTCAGGATCAAGCCAGCAACCGGTATTGGGCGTTCACCAGCTAAGGCGACCGTTAGTCGATCTTCGGGTTGGCCGACCCAGCCATTGGCAGGGCTGACTAGTTCATCAAAGAGATCAAAGACACGGTCATTGGCCTGATCGTTAACCGGTTGGCTACCCAAGCCCAGCCAAGCGACATTTAAGCCGCCGCGCAAGGCCCCCGCCGTGGTCCACGCGCCGGTCGGGTTCACGGGCGGCACACCACAGATCGCGGGTAGATCGAGGGTGGCTGTCACAAATGCGCCCGTCGCCGCCGTAGCGCGTACACTAAAGCGCGTCGATAGATTTGTACCCACGTCGGGGAGAATCATCACCGGCAGCGGCACGGTATGGCTCTGCCCAGGGGCGAGCGTCAGTACCATTTCCGGTTGGTCAACCAAGTTGTGCAGTTGCCACGCAAAATCAGTACTCACCGCGGCCAACGTCAGGTCAAGCGGGGTATTCCCGGTGTTGGTTAGGGCGACGGCCAGCGCCAACTGTTGCCCTGCTTGCCAGAAGCCAGCGACCGCGGCGGCTGGCGCGGTGAGGGTCAAGGTGAGCGGTAGCGGTTCCGGTGCGGGTTGGGCCAACGGGGGTGCCGTTGCTAGCGTCAGGGTATAGGCACCGTCGCCACTTACGCCAAAGAGAAGGGGTGTCAGCGTTGGCAGGGTATAGGTATAGACAGTGCGCATATCGTCAGTCGCCAGGGGATAGAGCGGGGCATCATCGGCCCGCGCTTCTAGAGAAAAGCCAGCAGAGAGATTCGCAATTACAGTAAACGTGATCGCGGTCGCGTCGGTTGGAGTTGGCAGCGCATACCAATCCACAAAATCTTCGCTGCGGTTGACCCGGCCTTGTACCGTCAGCGTAGGGGGTAACGGCGCGGCAGTCGTTGGGTCGCCGTTGAATGGTTCCAGATCCGCGGGCAAGTCCAGCGGGTCCAAGCGTTCTAGCAAGAGATAATAGAGATCCTCGCTGGGTTGGAGGGCGTCCAGGGCAATGACATAATCCCCTGGCTCCAACAGCGTCTCATAGACCACCGCTGCGCCATTGTCCCGCTGGGCGTTGCTCATAGAATCACTCAAATTCACCCGAAGCCGACCATCGGACGGTTGCACGATGGTCAAACGGATATGCTCACGGCCAGCAAGGGAGATGCGGTAGAGATCCCGGTCGTCAAGGCTGCTCAAGCGCCCGCTGCGAGGCGTGTCAAAGCGCAGGCGCTCGGCCCGATCCGCGCTGTTATTAGGCTCGCGTTCGGTCACCCCTAGGCTGCCCGGTGCTGGTGGTGCGTCGGTGTCAATCAGCCCGTCGGCTGTCAAGAGCGGCATCGTCACCGTCTCCACCGGTGGGCCGAGGGGCAGCACCCGCAGCGTGTACGCGCCATCCGTACCGCGCAGCCGTACAAAATGGTCGCCGGGCAGGAGATAGAGATCGTCCATGCGCAGCCGCGTGCGGCCACTGTTGTTGATCCGCACAAGTTCGCCGCCATCCAACTCGGCCAAAGCGAGTACCTCCATGCCTTCACCAGTCGCCTGTACACGCCACAATTGGGCCGGGGCAGGGACGCTGAAGCGGAAGTAGTCATCTTCGGTGCCGACAAAACGCCCTTGGATGGTCAAGGATTCGTCAAGTGGAGTGGCATAGAGCAGCGTGTCGTTGGGCTCGCGTTCCTGCTGCGCCAACGGTTCGCCGATCGCTTCGAGAGCCAGCGTGTAGGTGGCCGCGGTTGAGCGCTTATTGCGTAAGGTCAGATAATAATTACCGAGAGGCAAGGCAAGGTCACTTAGGGTCGGGAGCAGATCTACCCCATCACCACTGCGACATTGAATGGTCCCACCCTGTTCGTCCAGGAGGCAGAGTTCATAGTCGCCAGGGGCCGCGGGCGTGGCCGTCAGTTGCCATTGGGTGGCGGCTAGCGTCTCATCCACGCTGAAGCGATAAAAATCCATGTCATAGTGGTCCGCCGGGAAAGCACCTTCCATCGGCACGGCTGGATCAAAAGGCCAAGCATGCTGCGAATCGTCATTGGGCTCTTCTTCCAAGTTCGGGCGGCGTTCACCATCGGGCTGAATCTGTAGCTGATAAGGGGTCGGTTGTTCGCGCCCCGGGCTTAGGCGCAGGCGATAGTCACCGGCAGCGAGGCCCAGTGCCGGTAGATCGATCCAACCAAGCGGACTGACCTCGCGGTAAGCCACCTGATTACCCTGGCTATCATCCAGATAGAGATAGCCACCGGCGGCGAGGGGCAACTGAACAGTCAGCCGCCAACGCTGGCTGGTCTGCGCTTCGGTAAGGGTCCATGCAAAATAATCATCTTCGCCTTGCAAGTCGCCCACCAACGTGATGCTATCCGCTTGCGCTGCGGGTAACGGTGCGGGGACATCGCGGGTAGAGGCCGGATCGACAGCCACGGGCAAGGCAGCCGCCGCGTTGAGGTCAATACGATAGTCCCCAAGCCCGCCTGCCGCGGCAATGCCCAGATAGTAGGTGCCGGGTAACAAGAGTACGGGGGGCGTGGTGACCGTCGCGCCGCGCTGCGCAGAAATTTCGTAGAGCTTCTCCGATTGGGCGACATCGGTGCCATTCTCGGCCAGGGTGATCCGCAGAAGTTGCAGGGTGGTCAAGCCGGTTGGCATCCCTTGGAGGGTAAAGGTCCACAGCGTGCGCGCGGCGTTTTCACCTACCGTCCACTCGTATATATCTTGATCGCCTTCGGTGATAGCAGCGTTGATACATTCCGCACCGCTGATGGCAGTTGCCTGTGCCGGTTGGTCATTGGGCTCCTGCTCGGTGCGACAACTTTGGGCGCGCAGCGGAGCGATGGCTGTCACCCCGAGGATCAACAAGAGTAGGCAACTGAGCAGAGCACGGATGAGGCGAATCCTTATCAAAAACAGCATAAGCATATCCCATCTACCCAACACCGCGGCCAAGGTGCCGAAGCGTTGGATTTGATTTACAAATTGCAGAAACTGGGTGTTGCGCCAGCAGCACCGCCCATGATTCCCCCAAATTTGAGCGCTTCGCCGAGGAGAATGGCTGCCGAGGCTGAGCGGGCCGCCACGAGCGCGCCCAAGACCGCACCGGCACCATAGGCGGCAGCCGCGTCGGCAGCACAGCAACCGGCACTACCCGACGCGCCAGCCATACAAATGGCAAAACCGGCCATGGTGCTCGGCGCGCCCAGGATCAGATTCTCTTTCAGAGCCAGCAGGAATGAATATTCCACGGTATCTGTCCCGCGGCCATCGCCCGCTAGGCCCAGGGTCTCACCGGTGCGGGGGTTGACCCGCCACCAACCGGCAGCGCCATCGCCAGAGGCAATCGCTTCGGGGACGAGGACGATATAGCCATTTTCCAGATCGCGCGCAATCGCCTGTTGTGCCATAGCAGGCAAGGCAAGGTCAGCCAGCAAGGCCGGATCGGGTGCGGTGATGACTTGGGTAGGGACACCGGCTTCCGCGGCGGCGAGAAAAGCAGTGAAGGTGCTAAAACGTTGGCCCTGAACATGGGCAAAGGGGGATTGCTCGGCGCGCGTCTCCCAGGCACCCGCTAAGACATTGGTGGTAGCATCGACCTGGAGTTCACCCCCAGTTGTGGTAAAGGTGCGGCGCGTATTGTTGATCACATCCACCCGCAGAAAGCCGGTTGGTTGGGTGCGGTTGAGCAGCAAGCCATCCTCCAAAACGACCAGGTAGGGCTCTGGTCGATAGGAGATTAGATTGGCATCGGCGGGTGGGTTCCGAGCAAAGAGCGTGTTGAGCAGAACGTCATCAAAGGAGCTCGCGGCCATCAAAAGGGGCAGCGGTGGCGCTACTAGCGCATCGGTAAAGGGGCGCTGTTTTTGAAGATAGTCTACCAGATCGATGGCGCTCTTCAATTGGCTAAGAAAGCGCTGCGCCACATACGCTTGGCTGTAGGTGCTCGGCAGCACCAAAATGGTATGTTGGGTCAGGAGCGTGGTGGCCGCGGCTGGTAGTTCTTCACCCACAGCAATTTTCACCAAACCGGCCGCGCGATTCTCAGCGCCAATCCGATCCAGGATCGTGCGGCGGAAGGTCCGTTCCACGCCGCCGGGTGCGATCAGGGTGTAGTCAATCCATTGGCCGGTGAGGGTGATCAGGTCGCTGGCTGCTTCGGGCGTTGCGCCGGGTTCTGGTTCTGCCCCGTCGAGTGCGCCGGTGGCTTCTTCGAGGATATTGCCAATAGTTTGCCCCATTTGGGTCACGGCCAAGGTGTCACCCCCCAGCAGGCCGACATCGTAGGTGGCACCGTTGAGATCAAAACCCAGCCCATTGAGGACAAGTTCATTATTAAAACTAGGCACAAAGGTCACTGGCTTCGCCAGGAAGCTTTCAACATCCAACAACTGTTCCAGATTTTCCAGCGAGACGGGATTGTTACGATAGATGAGCGGTTGCCCCACCAAGGCCGCCACTGGACTTTCCCAAGCAGGCATGATCACAGCGGTCGCCAGTTCATCATCCACCTTTTGCTCAATCGATACCTGGATACGAATCCGGTGCAGTAATTCTGGTGGTACTTCATCCAGAAAGGTTGTGCTAGCCTTTAGCTGGGTAGGTGCCGCCGCGGGATCCTTAAAGGCTGGGTGGGCCGCCTGCCAAGGTTGCCCCACACTGAGGCGATATTGAACCCAGAAGTAATCTTCCGCTTCGGTCACGAGGTCATCCACGGCGGCCTCATCACCGAGTACGATGCCAGCATCGTCAAGCGCATCCAAAATAAAGGCAGTGTCTTCTTGGGCAGCAACAAATCCCACATCCTCCGTTAGATCGGGAGCGAGTGCGGCTTCGACTTGGGCACGGCTGGCACTGGCGCTGAGCCCCAATGTTTCACCGAGTTCGACCAGTAATGCAATCAAGGCCGCTTCATCACCAGTTGGGGCGGCGGCGGCACGGGGAGCAAGCATTTGGTCAATCAGCGTACGCGCGACAGTTGGTGACAAGCTGCCACGGGCAATCCGCACTTCGTAGCCGGCGTCCGCCAAGAGGTGGGCCAAGAGGAAAGCGGTATCCAACGCATTCCCAGCACGACCGATCAAGGTGCCACGCGTGCCACGTAACAGCCCGGGGTATTGTTCAAAGGCAATGTTCGTCCGCACCCACTCGACCAAGGCATCGCCATCCCCACCCAGGCTGAGGGCAAGATCGTCGAGATCCACTTGGCTACGATCCAATTGGCGTTGGATTCGTTCGACCAAGCGTTTCAGCGTGGGTAGCTTCGTGATCAGTTGAGCGAGCGGGTCGGTGGTCAGCGAGCTAGGTGTCGGGATAGGTGTTGGGGTAGGTGTCGGGGTGGCAGTAGCACTTTGAGCATAGGCTACACGAATTATAGGGGAGTTGGCCTGAAGGTCAGCCATGGGTGTGTAGCACAGAGCACAAACCAAGAGGTAAATCAGAATGCGTGAGTAGGACCGACCCATGACGGTTTCTCCTTTTGTGCATAACGATATATCGTGATCGAGCGCCTAGTGAATCGAATTGAGGGGGATTGTTTTTTAGCCGTGGGATAAACGATGAAGATTGCCGAGCAAAAAGGAGGGGGCAGCGTGGAAAGTGCGACCATGCAAGCTGAACCGGCGTGGGAATGATGGCAGCCGAACGCAACGGCGACTACCTACCATTCCCACAGCGGTATTACGGGTGAAGCGACCCTTCACCGTTGCGGAAAGGACGGTTTCTGGCAACAGGCAAGGGTAGATCACTTCGTTTTCTCTTTTTCCTTCTTCTGCTTTCGTTTCTCCTTGAGGGTTAATTTGGGTTTCTTCTTCTGTTCGCGACTGCCTTTATCTTTTTCATCTTTATTCGCCATATCGATTCCTCCTCAATGATCTATGGTAGGGCTTATCCAAGAGGCACGCCCACAGTTCATGCCACAAGAGTGAGCTATGAGCTATCTTTCTAGTGGCGGAGCACCTTGGATGCGTAAGTCCCACGACTTTGCGACACAGTGAAATTATACACCAAAAGGCGCGCGGTAAAAATTGCGGGACTTATCTATGGTCTATTATCGGCGTCACAACACACCCAAGAGCAGCGTAGCGAAACAGATCAAACGGTCAGCTCAATCCGATTACCCTCGGGGTCGAGGATCACACTCTCATAGTAGCCATCGCCCGTCCAACGCGGGCCATCGAGCCGTGAATAGCCATCTGCAACCAATCGCGCCGTCAGGCTGTCCACTGCTTCCACTGAGCCAAGGGCCATGGCAAGATGGGCATAGCCGAGAAATTCTTGGTTTCCGGCATTGGGCACGGCGGTAATATCAGGTCGTTGCATAATCTCTAGAGTTGCACCCTCAGCAAAGTGCAGGAAATAGGAGTGAAAGTGCTTCCGCTCATTACTATATTTGGCATTGGCGCGGGCATTGAAATAGCGTTCATAGAAGATTTTCAGGGCTTCAATATCGCTGGCCCACAGCGCAAGATGGCCTATTCTCATGTGGTAACCTCGCTGGGTGGTGGGGAGGAAAGGCCGCGATAGCGCGCCGTCCGTAATTCATTGGCATACAAATCAAGTTCGGGCATCGCTTCATCGGCAGCTTGTTGAATGGCAAGATCGATATCATAGGGGAGGCGCATCATTTGCACGGAAAATGGCCCAGGCTTTGCGCTATCGTAGTGGCCTTCTAGGATGGCATAGGCCGCTAGCGTTAAATCCAAGGGGTTGCCCACACTCCCAACGTTGAACAGAATCCGGTGTTGAAAGCTTTTCAGATAGGCGGCGTGAATATCGCCGTAGCCCACCACATCTGGCACTACGTCATAGCCGGTGAAGTCCGTGTTGGCAAACATTTCTAAATGCTTTTCACGCGGATCTTCCATGCGTACACGGTGATACACACTGGTGGGTGAGGCATGAAAAAGGCGTACCTGCTTGCCGCTCATCACAAAATCAATCGTTCCCGGCAAGGTTTTGAGATAATTAAGCCGGGCTTGCCCCAGCCGTTGCCGATGCCAAGCCATCGTCGGCTTGTCTGTTTCGGCAACGATGAAATCATCCCAATTGCCTTTTACGACCCGCGTACAGACCTGTTGGCAAATATCCACTACCGTATCAGAATGGGGCCCCTTGCCTACCAAATCACCCAAACAGAAGATCTGATCGATCTTGCGCCGTTGGATATCAGCAAGCGTAACCTCAAGCGCTGGCAGATTCCCATGAAGATCCGAGATCAGCGCAATTTGATCCATCTTTGATCCTTTTCTTTTCTACCGACCCCTTGATCAGCAGAGCGGTTTGAGCAAAGGTTGCGTGAGTTCGGTCAAGCGTACCTGCTGTTGACCCTGTTCATCGAAATTCGTGGGAGCAAGCCATTGCAGAAAGGCCGCTTGTAAGGCAGGCCAATCGCGGTCGATGATCGAGTACCAAGCCGTATCGCGGTTCCGCCCTTTATAGATCACTGCCTGCCGGAAGAGCCCTTCAAAAGAGAAGCCCAACCGTTGCGCGGCTACCCGCGAAGGGGCATTCAAGGCATCACACTTCCATTCATAGCGGCGATAGCCCAAACGAAACGCCTGTTCCATCAGGAGGTACATGGCTTCGGTAGCAGCAGGAGTCCGTTGTAAGGCTGGCGAATAGGCCAAATGCCCCACTTCGATAGCCCCGTTGCCAGGATCGATGCGTAGATAACTGGCAACGCCCACCGCTTTGTTCGTCACCACGTCAATGATGGCATAGAAAAGCGGATCACTACCCTGGCAGGTACGCGCCATCCAGGCCAAATATTCGTCGAGCGTGGCAAAAGGGCCATAGGCTAAATAAGTCCACATCTGCCCGGTGGAATCAAGTTGATTAGCGGCATAGAGATCCGCGGCATGTTGCTCCGCCACCAGGGGTTCCACGCGGCAGAAACGCCCCCCTAATGGAAGCCGGGAGGGCACCGGCGGCGGCATCCACGCGGGTACTGCAAAACCGATCGGCTGTCCGAGCTGATTTCTGAGCTGATTATAGTCATGCATCACTATGCTTCTCGCTCTTTTCCATACCGTTTATCAAACCGTTTCTCAGAACGTAATACCCGAAGCCGCAGCGCTTTGCGTTAGCGGACGAGATAAATAATGGCGACTACGACACCAATGGTCACCACCAGCCACCGGAGGACCGAGGGTTGAATTCGGCCCGCGAGCCGCCCGCCCAAAACGCCCCCAACTAAAGCACCGACAGCCATGACTCCCGCGGCCAGCCAAACGACTTGGCCGGAGAAGAGAAAAAAGATAGCAGCAGCAATATTCACACTGAACGAAATCGCCTGTTTCAAGGCATTGAGCCGCGTTAAGGAATCTTCCAACACCAATCCCAACACGGCCAACACGATGACACTCAGCCCTGCCCCAAAATAGCCGCCATAGATGGCCGCCAGCCCAACCGGTAACATGGCCCAGGCTTCGGAATGGTTATCTGCCCCTGTGCTTGCCGACCGTTTGACAATCCAGGCTCGGACCGGCCCTTGGACGGCCAGCAGGCCAGCTGCCAACAAAATCAAATAGGGCACCAAATTTCGGAAAAGTCGTTCGCCGGTGTTGAGCAGCAAAACACCGCCCACAATGCCCCCCAAAACACTGACCCACAACAACAAGCGGAGGCGGTTTTCTTGCCCGCGCAGATCTTTCATCTGGGCAAAAGTCGCGCCCAAATAGCCAGGGCAGAGGGCGACCGTATTCGTTATATTCGCCGCCACTGCTGGAATGCCCACGGCCACGAGCACAGGAAAGGTGATCAATGTGCCGCCGCCCGCCAGGGCATTGATCGCACCAGCGGCTACCGCGGCCAAGGCAATGAAAATCAGATCCATCATATCAAGTGTCACAATGATTGCGCTTTCTCTTTGAAGGTAGCAGGGTAACTGATGAAAAAGGACGCTGCATGTTGTTGAGTCAACATGCAGCGTCGGGCTTTGCTAAGCATTATCAAACGACACTAGCCAATTGTCAATAATCGATTTTACCGGCAGTCGCTTCTTATCCACAAACCATAGAAAAGTCGCCCATGCGCACCCAGAGACATACCCATCTATTTGTGCGACTTTGATGGGTTTTATCTATTAGAAGCCAACGTTGCTATTCCAATACATGGCAATGAGAATCAAACCAAAGAGAATGCGATACCAAGCAAAGGGCACAAAGGAGCGTTGGGTAACAAAACGCAACAAGCCCCGGATCACCACTAATGCCGATAGGAATGCCACAAGAAAACCGACGGCAAAGATGGGCAGATCGGCTGTCGTAATCAGATCGCTGACGCCAGCCAATTTAATGATCGAAGCGCCGATCATCGCTGGGATGGCAAGGAAAAACGAAAACTCAGTGGCCGCGGTCCGCGAGAGCCCTAAGACAAGCCCCCCCATAATGGTCGCGCCGGAACGGGAAACGCCAGGGAAAAGAATAGCTAGGACCTGAATCAAGCCTACCCCCAACGCTTTTTTGATCGAGATATCATCAACGGTCGCGACCGTAACACGCTTGCGCATGGTTTCAATCAGCAAAATGGCAATACCACCCACAAGAAGCGCCAAGGCCACGGGAAAGGGCCTAAAGAGATTGGCCTCAATCCATTCTTCGGTGGGCAAGCCAATGAGCACAGCAGGCAATGTCCCCAAAATCAGATTGATAATTAAGCGCCGCGCCGGTTCATCATGGGGCCAAGTGACGGCGACGCGAAACAATTTAACCCGGTAGAGCCAAAGCACGGCTAAGATCGCACCCAACTGAATAAAGATGAGGAAGGCATTCTCTTTCTCACCAGTAAAGTTGAGCCAATTCTGGACAAGGATCAGATGTCCGGTCGAGGAAACAGGAATAAATTCGGTTAGACCTTCCACAAGCCCCAAAATAATTGCTTCAATCATACTCAGAAATCCATTTCATCTTTCTACTCAACAATTCACACCTGTCATGATGCACAGGGGATTCCCGCATTTACTGATCCGCCCGATACGCCAATGGGACAATGGACCTTCGCTATTATGCCATTAAGCTAATCGATAGGAACAATGCGCAAGTGGGGCAGAAGAATTATCGCAAGGTGGGGATCAGCCCAATGAGGGGGTAGGACGCTCGAGCAATCAGCTATTTTGCACCCAGTTCTTGCCGGATGGCCGCGGCCCAAGCACGAACCCGGGCAGCCGCACCCACGGGTTGATCAGGCAGGTAGACATCGGCAATGGTCATCGACCAGGAGCGCAAGACTGGTTGTCGTTCAGCTTCAGCCTTCAAGACGCGCTTCTTGCCCGCCGCCAGTGCGCCCACCCGCTGCCGCACAGCGGCGATGGAGAGATTTTGATCCAACCGCTCACAAAAGACGGTGCGTAGACCGGCAATGGCCTCATCCGTAAATTGAGCCGGATGTTGGAGGTTATACGAAGCGACGGTCAAAAAATGTTCGGCCAATAGTTCTGGATCTTGCCACTCCCAGGCGATCAGCGCACCCAGTTGTTCCCAACAGGTCAGCCGATCGACCAAGGGTGCGCCGCACTCTGGGCAGTGTGTTTCCAACGTTGTTGTACTATCCATCTACGTTCATCCTCTGGCCCAGAAGCCACAGGCTGAAGCCCTGTGGCTGGTAGCGGAAGCCCCGCTCAAGCGGGCTACAACCGAAGTGCGCTTGAGCGCAACTTGACCGAGCAGATGCTGATTTCAATCAGCGTTGGTTTACCGAATGTAATGGGTAATCTTCATCAACCACGGCTACATCGGCGCGCTATGCCATGATCGATACCATCGTTAAAATCGGCCAGCCCAGGGTCGCATCGCCCTCCACTTGGAGTTGCTCGCGCGCCACCGCTGGCGCGATCCCTTTGGTGAATAAACGCCACGCCAAGTCTTGATCGAGCTGGACCATCGCCGCGGCGGCGGACGTGGTGCCATAGCCCAGGTGCCACTGCTCGGCCTGGCGGAGCAGCACCCACGTGCCACCAGCCGCGCCGGTGATATGAAAGCCAATCGTTGTCCCACTCGGCGCGGTCACCGCGCGGTAGGCATGGGGCAAGGCGCGCATAAAGGTATCTAAAACGGGAAAAAGCCACTGACGTTGGGTGAGCAGCGGTTGCCCTACGGCTTCACGGATGTGTTGCTGATGTAGCCATTTTTCGGTGTACTCACGCGCAATGTCAAACCAGTTAGGTGACTGCTGTTCGCCAGCCCAAGTGACACCAATCCCATTATCATCCAGCGGCAGGCTTTGGAAATAGTGATAGAGTTGTACATCGGTGCTCGCCAAAAATTCGAGCAACAACGGTGGACTGATCTGGCGCGCGGCATTCACCCACTCCGCATTACGCTGGTCAATATAGGCCACTTGTTCCCGATAGTCCGCTGGGAAGGGGCTCCGATTAGCAAACACAAGGCGATCACGGCCAAAGGAAAGGCGCGATAGATTGCCGCCTAACAGATGGGCGGTGACATCGTGGACAGACCAGCCAGCACAAGCCGTCTCTTTGGCCCAAGCAGCGCGCGGCAAAGGCGTGAGAATACTCAATAATTGTTGGCTCAGTTCGGGGAAAAGTTCAACAGTATTCAGTGGTGTCACTAGGTTCATACCGTTATTCTCAAGTAAGACCCGCATTTCCATCACAGTTAGAAGTTACGCCCTTAGACCAGAGCTGACCGGTTTGGAAAACTGGTCAGCTCTCTAGTTACCCAGCCAACGGCGTAACTTCTAACTGTGTCCTAGGTAATGGTCAATTTCTTCACTAGATCGCCGACCCGGATGGTGCCGGCTTGAACGACCTTGGCATTGATGCCGCGCAGATGCAACTCTTTGCCGACAGGCGAGTTGACAAAGAGCATGGCATCCAGCCCAAAACGGGCAACAAATTTTTTGCAGCCAGTATGGGGAACAGGTGTCACTGCGATGATGGCAGAGCCAATAGCCAAGCGAGTCCCCGGCGGCAGGTTTTCTACACTAAGATCTAGATCGACAAAGAGTTGATCACCGGCCAACGGCCAACGCGCCTTATCTTGGGCGATGAGATCAATCGCCCGCGTATTCATGAGATTGAGTTGCATTTCAGGATGGGCAGAGCCATCCGCCGTACGCGAACTGCCGCGCGTACGCCAGTTGTCCCCAACCAATCCCTCGGTTGCGTCGAGTTGGCCTTCTTGTAGCACTTCGCGGGCTTCCGCGACGGGACGCCGCACGATCAAGGAAAGTGTACCGTTCTCTTTCGGTGATTGGCGGATCAGCGCCAGGCCGGCTTCCAGTTCAGCGGTCGTTAGATGCGTGATTGTGGTCATGAAACTCCCTCCTAGTTAGAGAAACACGAGAACTGACCGGTTTAGAAAACCTTGTCATCTGGTTGGCTCTGTGGTTCCCACAACCGCCAACGAAAGACGCTATCAGCTCTTTCGCGGCTACTGATAGGCAGCAGGCAAGGGACGCGGTGGAAAGAGCGCCAGCAGAGCAAATTGCACAAAGATCGCAAAGTGTTCATCCGCGGTCGTCGCTTGGAGAATGCGCACCCAGCCAATCTGTTGCGCGGCTTGATCTTCATCCACCAATGGAATCACACCAGCACCAAAATGGCGCGGGTGATCGGGGTAGGTTGCGGTGTCCAACCAATAGGCTTCCGCCGCGGCGGCCCACCCCCGGTTAAAGAGCTTCCAGGCCGTGCCAATGATCCCCGTGTCATGCAACGCATTGATGCGCTGTGCGGCTGCGACATCGGTGGGGTAGATCCATTGATGCCCCCCTAGTTTGAGGGTCCGCTCGGCGCGGTATTGCCATAGCGGGGTCGGATACTTGGCCTTGGCCGCCAGAATTGCTGTCGCCGTCGTTGCTGGCAGGAGCAAAGTCTGTTGGTTGGGGAAGGTAACTTGGTAGCTTGTCATCGCTTGCGTCATCTTGCTCAGCCGCCCGCTTGTTGCCAGGACATAGCTTCCCCACGCACGAGCTTTGCGCGCGACTCATAGCGGCCAGGCCACTCGACCGGCAGATCCCCATGCTCGACCATAAGCTTGAGCGGATTGACCTTGGTCTTCAGCGGCAGATAGATCCGTTGGCGTTTGCGGGCCGATTCAAACAAAGCCATCATGATCTCTTGGACGGCCCGCGCCCGTTCGGCACGGCTAATGGGCTGTTCGATCCGGCCTTCCACCCAATCAATGGCCTCTTGACATTGGTGGCTCCAACAGTCGTGCCAAGGTGCTTCCACCTGTTGCCAGCCTGCGGTCGTGGCGTTGAGATAGCGGACGGTACCAATCTCATAGTTATAGCGCGCCGAAGGGATTTCCGGCGTGTACATGGGCGCATCCGACGGGATCATCTCATCCGGATGGTGGGTGGTATCAAACTCCATAATGCCATCGGTGCCAATCACGCGGCAACCTTGGCCCAGCCCACGCACGAGGTTGCCCTGGATCAGAATGGTTGCGCCATTGGCACAGCCAACCAAGCCCATACAGGCATCTTCCGCGGGCAACCCTCGCTCGACGAGATCGGTCGTACGCTCGACTGTGCCTAAGACCCATTCAGCCTTGGGCTCATCCATGAGGAAAAGCGCTAAGCGAATATTATGGGAATTCGTATTTAACAGATTCCCACCATCATCCAGCTGGATCTGCGTCACCTTGCCGATCACGCCTTGGCGGATCAGGTCGCGGGCTTTTAGCCAAGTGGCATGGTGAGGGCGCTGATAGGCGATGATCAACTTCACATCATTGCGCGCACAGGCCGTCAGCATCGCATCGGCCTCACCCAAATCCACAGCCATGGGCTTCTGGCAAATAATGGCCTTGGGGCGGCGAGCTGCCGCGGCAATCACCATTTCGGCATGTTGCTGGTGCCAAGAGCAGACATCCACAAAGTCGGGCCGTTCTTTATCCAACATCTCCCGATAGTCGGCATAGCGCTGCTCCACACCGACCTGAAAAAAGTCGCCAAACTCGCGCCGGGCATCGGGGTTCGTGTCCGCCAAAGCGCCGATCTGGGTGGGCTGGCCGGGGACGCCAAGCCAACCACGGGCATGGACACGGGCGATGACACCACAAGCAATAATGGCGGTACGGTACTTCGTCATGCAAAGGCTCCTCTGTTGTTCTCTGGTTCAAACACACCAGGGCATTATAGCACCAGCCGCATAAAAGAAAAATTAGCGCAGCAAAAAGCAGTACGCCACTACGCCCAGAGCCAGGGACGCCCCTAGAACAAGGGTGGTATTAGGGGCCAACCGGGAACTGCGCCTGCCCAGCCACAAGCCCATTTTCCCGATGCGGAATGCCACTGTCGATCAGCACGTTGCCATAGAGATCAGTCACGCGCAAGGTATAGGGACCTGGCCCCATCCCCGGATTGGTCTGGACAAAGTAGTTGTACTCCGTACGCGGGACGGCGACCCATTGACCATCGACCTGATATTCCAACTTGGCAATCGGGTTACGGTGGTTGCGCAGCTGGATGGCTGTCCACCACTGGTTACTCCCCTCCTTAAAGTGGTATTGAAGCGGCCCTGTCAATGCCGGGCTGACGAGCTGCCAAGTGATGGCAACCCGCCCTTGGATGGGCTCAGCGATTTGGGCAAAAGCCGCTTGGCTCAGATCCAGATGACCAGCCGCGCACTCGGGGCAGAGATCAACAATCCGCACAGTCACTTCGCCCAAGGGTCCTGTCACATGGAGATACGCGCCACAGAGCGCCGCGGTTTCATATTCTTCGGCGTTCATGGCCGCCACCAATAAATCTTCTGGGGATGGATCAAATAAACAGGCACCCGCCCCGGTTGCGCCATAGTAGGTGGCAATACCTTGGTGGATGGGATTCGCCGGGCGCGTAGCGGTGGGCGCGGTAGTGACAAGCGGCAGCCAGATGGTAGTGTCCGCCGGGCTTTGGGCAAGCAGGGGCAGCAGGGAGAGAGAAACGCCACAAAGCCCAGCGATGAGCGCAAGCAGGAGACGGGTAGCGAGAGAATGTAACATTATATACTCTTTCAGCCTAGGGCAAATACACGCGCGGGTGGAGACGCAAACCGCCATCAAAGAGGGGCCAGGGAGTATAACAAAGCGTCAGTAGAGTGTCAAATAAATGCGATTTTGTTCTTTGATGGGCAATGACAAATCCGCCAGAACGGGACAAGTAGATCAGCGTCGCTTTGATAAGCCCCATACGCCTTCCGCGCAGGCGTCAAACGGACCTTGGTTGGCATGATTGTTGCATTTTGCCATCGCTTTCTTGACAGCCCGGATAAAATTCGCTACGATAGAGCCTATCGTTACACTTTACTTGATTTGATTTCTGCTGATAAGAAAGGAGGTATGGAGATGACAACATGGCACTATCTATCCCGACTCCAGGGTAGCGCGCCCCATGCTTGTCTTCACATACCGTTACGGCAGAATGACTAAAGCCACGCTGGCTTTACAAACCGCGAGAGAGTATCAAAAGTGAGACAATGGTCACAGGCGCATCTGCCCTGTGACTTTTTGTTTAGCAGCAACTTTGTTTAGCGACAACGGGGGCAAGGCGTGGACAACTTCCTTAGGCAAGACTGAGGAATGATGTATATCGCCCATACCACAGGGTGTCGCCAACAAGGTTGATTGGGTCACGGGATAGGCTTCGGCTACCCCGTGACTTTTCTTTTTACACTAGCGCGATGCGGTGTCTCCTACAGAGCGCGAGCGACAAAAAGGGCCACGGTGTCGGCAACCCGTGGCCCTTTTTGTGTTGGTAACAAGTTTAATGCAATCCATGCAAGGAGAAAGTTTGTGAATTCGCGCAGCAAGAAATTTTTGTCTTATTATAAGCCCTACCGCGGGCTCTTTTTGGCCGATCTCGCCTGTGCCTTTCTGGTGTCGGCGATCACGTTGGTGCTGCCGCTGTGTGCCAGGTATATCACCAAGAATCTACTGGAGGAGAACAATCCCCATGCCCTTTCCCAAATCTATTTCATGGGTGCGGTCATGGTGGGGTTGGTGATTATCTATACTTTGTGCCACCTGTTTGTGGACTACCAGGGGCATATGATGGGCGCGTGGATGGAGAGCGACATGCGCCACGAACTCTTTGCGCATTACCAAAAGCTCTCCTTCCGCTTCTATGATGAGCAGAAAACTGGTCAACTCATGACGCGGCTGACCAATGATTCCTTTGACCTTTCGGAACTTTACCACCATGGTCCCGAGGATATCATTATCGCGACGCTGAATTTCGTCGGGGCCTTTATCATTCTACTGACGATCAACGTGAAGCTTGCGGTGATTGTCTTCCTCTTTCTGCCCGTGATGGCGCTCTATGCCATCTATTTTAACAAAAAGATGAAACGCGCCCTGCGCCGCAGCGCAGACCGCATTGGCGACATAAATACTCAGGTAGAAGATACGCTAGCAGGGATCAGGGTCGTTAAATCTTTTACCAACGAAGCAGTTGAGCAGGAAAAGTTTGCCAAAGCCAATCAAAATTTTGTCGATAGTCGTCGCGATGGGTACCGGAGCGAAGGCTTCTTTTATAGTGGACTGGTGGCCTTTACCCAACTGATGAGCATCGCGGTGATTGTCTTTGGCGGCATCAGCATTGTCAATGCCACGTTAGACTTGCCCGATCTGCTCACCTTCTTGCTCTACATCGGCATTCTCATTGAGCCCATTCAGCGCTTTGCCAATTTTACGCGGCTCTATCAAATGGGGATGGCTGGCTTTGAACGCTTTATGGAAATGCTAGAGGTGGAGCCCGATATCCAAGATAGCCCTGGAGCAATGACCATATCCGCAGCCCAAGGCCACATTGAATTTGATAAGGTGAGCTTCAAGTACAACACGGATCAAGCCTATGTTCTCAAAAATATCTCGCTAGATATTCAGGTGGGCGAATATATTGCCTTGGTGGGTGCCTCAGGCGTGGGGAAAACCACCCTCTGTTCGCTCATTCCGCGCTTCTACGATGTCACCGCGGGCGAAATTCGGCTGGATGGGATGCCTCTCAAGCAGCTTTCACTGCGCTCGCTGCGCCAGCAGATCGGCATCGTCCAACAAGATGTCTATCTCTTTGCGGGCACGGTCGCCGACAATATTAGCTATGGCAAGCGCGATGCGAGCCGGGCCGAGATTGTGGCCGCGGCCAAACAGGCCAATGCCCATGACTTTATTATGGCACTACCACAAGGCTATGACAGCGATATTGGGCAACGCGGCGTGAAATTATCAGGCGGGCAAAAGCAACGACTGAGCATTGCCCGTGTCTTTCTCAAAGATCCGCCGATTCTCATTTTTGACGAGGCGACCAGTTCACTAGACAACGAAAGTGAAAAAGCAGTACAGGCATCGCTAGAACGGCTAAGCAATAACCGCACCACCTTGGTCATTGCCCATCGCCTATCGACCGTCCGCAACGCCCAACGCATCCTCGTCTTGACCGACAATGGCATCGATGAACAAGGCACCCATGACGAACTGATGGCACGCCAAGGCACCTATGCCAATCTCTATAACATGCAGCTACGGATCTAGATAGCCGAAGGAGTTACGCATTGGGACAGAGGCCCGACAGGTTATCCAAACCTGTCAGGTCTCTACCAGATCAGCGTTTTGGCAAAGACCTTTTGAAAAATTCCATGTTGGGGGCTTGACAAACCAATCCGTTGTAACTACAATGATTACAACTATGGTTAACAGTCGTTTTGCCGTCGCCATTCATATCCTTGCACTGCTGGATGCCAGCCAAGAGATGCATACAACCTCGGAGTTTCTAGCCCAAAGCATTGGCACGAATGCCGTCGTCGTACGCCGGATTGCCAAGCTATTGGAAAATGCTGGGCTGATCGAGATTCACGCGGGGGTGGGCGGCTCGGAATTGCGCAAGCCGTTGGCCGAAATTCGCCTGCTCGATGTCTATCGCGCCGTCGAAAATGCCGACGCCAACCGGCTTTTTGCCATCCATGAACATCCCCACCCAGCCTGCCCGGTTGGGGCCAACATCCAGGCCATCCTGGAAGAAAGCTTTGCGACCGCGCAACGGGCCATGGAGCAGGTTTTGGCGCAACAGAGCATGGCGGGTATCGTCCAAGGCTTGGCCCAACGCCAAGCAACCATTTTGTCAAAAAGTTCGATCTAATCCCAGAGCGAATTTTTTTATTTTTTGTTGTAATCAATATTGTTACAACAAGTAGCTAACTCAATCATTGATAGGAACTAGATGATGACAACCCAAACCTTACTGGTTACTGGCGGTTCCGGCCACTTAGGCCGGCGTGTGCTCGAACTCCTCCTCGACGCCAAGGCTGGCAAGCTCGTTACGACGACACGCACGCCAGAAAAGTTAGCCGACCTCGCCGCCCGCGGCGTTGACGTGCGCAAGGCTGATTTTGGTGATCCCAGCACTTTGACGACGGCTTTTGCTGGGGTCGATCGGCTGCTCTTGATTAGCTTAGATGTGATCGGCGAGCAACGACAGACGCAACAGCATGCTGCGATTGCCGCCGCCGCCGCCGCCGGGGTGAAGCATGTGCTCTATACTTCTCTCCCCAACCCGGAGCCGGGTAACCCCGCCGCCGTCGCGCCTGACCACTATGCCACCGAACAGGCGCTGGCCGCCACGGCCCTCGACTGGACCATCTTACGCGATAATCTTTATATGGAGCTTTTGTTAGGGAGTTTGCCTGCCACGCTGGGCAGAGGCCAATGGTTCTCGGCAGGCAATGGCAACAAAACGGCCTATATAACACGTGAGGATTGTGCGCGTGCCGCTGCGGCAGCTCTCGCGGCCACGACAACAGGCCGTCAGATCCTTACGCTGACCGGTCCCCAAGCCCTTAGCGATGCCGAAATTGCCCAAATCGCTAGTGAAATCACGGGAAAACCGCTGCAGGTCAACTTGGTTAGTGCCGAGGAGAAAAGCAATGCCTTGGTCGGCGCGGGGCTCCCACCCTTCGTGGCGAATCTGCTAGTCTCCTTTGAAACAGCAACCGCCCAAGGCTTTCTCAGTGAAGTTTCGTCGGCGGTCACCGATCTCACCGGCAGCGCGCCGCAAAGTGTACGCGACTTTTTGACGGCCAACCAAGCCGCGCTGGTTGGGGCATAAAACCAGTCGGGTAATGGGAGATGATAAGCATGGGACCGGCATGTTGGCGTGTCGGTCCCATTGTAATGAGGTTTGGGCGCATGATCTGGTGTTTAATCTTGTACGCTGATGATCACGTTGCCCATTTTCTGCCCTGTCGCCACATAGCGGTGCGCATCTGCTGTTTGGGCCAACGGATAGGTACGGTCAATCACGGCTTTGATCGTGCCCGCTTCGGCTTGGGCGCGGAGAAAGTGCAGGTCGTCGAGTTGATAATCGGCCATGTTAAAACAAACTTGCTTGTCCGTCGTTCAGTTGGCCCAGGTTGCCCTCAGCATCGCCCACAAATTGGGGTTGCCCAAGATGTAACGCCCCTTGGCTTTCAACGGTTTGGGCACGGTACCCCATTAGAGCACAGCAGGCGGACCATATTGGGTCCACATAACGACGTTCATCTGGCTCATGAGCAAGGCTTTCTCCTTAGATTTTTCCTGGTTATGTCATGGTGATCAGCACATGACCAGCTTTCTGACCAGTTGCATAATAGCGATGGGCAGCAGCGGCCGCGGCGAGGGGATAGCAGCGGTCCACGATCGTTCTGACTTGACCGGCTTCAGCGAGTTCTTTCAAGCAGACGAGATCAGCCACCTGCTCGTTGGCAAAGGCACAGATAACCTTCTGCCCGCCACGCCACGCAGTCGCCAGCATCTGCAATAGTTTGTCACTTTTGAAGCTCGCCAGCAGATAGATCCCATTGGGCTGGAGCACGCGGCGGCAGCGCGCAAAGGAGCTACGCCCTAGAATATCAAAAACCAGATCATACCGTTCCTGGCTTTGGGTAAAATCGGTTTGGGTGTAATCCAGCACCTGGTCGGCCCCCAATGTTTTGACATAATCGACGCGCAGCGTGCTACAGACGCCCGTCACATGGGCACCCCAATGTTTGGCAATTTGCACCGCCAACACCCCAATCCCCCCCGATGCGCCATTGATCAACACCTTTTGCCCTGGTTGCAGATTGGCCTTGCGCAACAGAGCTAGCGCCATGATCCCACCATAGGGCAACGCAGCGGCTTCGGCATAGCTCAAGTTTGCCGGTTTGTGGGCCACCATCCCAGTGGCAGGCAGGCAGAGATACTCGGCATAGGCCCCCATGTTCATACCGCTGTAGGCAAAGACTTGGTCGCCGGGCCTAAATTGGGTCACGGCCTTGCCGACCGCTTCAATTTCGCCAGCTAACTCGCTGCCCAAGATCGGCTTTTTCGGTTGGCGGAAGCCAAAGGCTAGCCGGGCCAGCAGCCACAGGGGAGCAGGCATGTTAAAGTCGCGAGCAGTGACATTGGCAAAGTTCCGGGCAAGGGTATCACCATAGTTGACTGGTGCCGCGTGGACACGGATCAGAATTTCATTTTCCTTGGGCGTCGGCTTGGCAACCTCGGCCAAGTGCAACACCTCTGGCGGCCCATATTCGGTGTAGACAATGGCTTTCATAGTTTCTCCTCCTGGATGACTACACTACAGGCATGCTTAGGCTGGCTCACTTGCAGTGACGTTGATAATCACTTTGCCACGCGCTCGCCCAGTCTCCAGATAACGGATCGCCTCAGCAGTTTGGGCTAGCGAATAGGTGCGGTCAATGACGGAGATAATCTTGCCGGTTTCGAGCAGATCTTTGAGCACTAGCAGATCGGCCTGAGTGGGCTGGGCTAGAAAATTCGCGGCGGGCTGGCCGCCCCAGGTCCCCAACAGCGCCACGCTGATCAGGCGGGTCAACGAAGTAAAACCGGCAATTGCACAGCGACCTTGCGGGGTTAAGGCTCGGCGATAGTCGGCTACGCCATAGTTGCCAATCGCATCCAAGATCAAATCGTAGCGTTGACCGGCGCGGGTAAAATCGGTTTGGGTATAATCGACCACCTGATCAGCCCCCAGCGTACGCACCAGTTCCAGATTGCGCGTGCTGCACACGGCGGTCACTGTTGCACCAAAGTATTTCGCCAATTGGACGGCATAGGTCCCCACCCCGCCCGATGCGCCATTGATCAACACCTGCTGACCGGGCTGGATCTTGCCATGGTCGCGCAGTCCCTGGAGGGCCGTCAAGCCCGCCACTGGCACCGCGGCCACTTCGGCAAAGGAGAGCGAAGCCGGTTTCGGTGCCAAGGCACTTTCTTTGACACAGAGATACTCGGCAAACCCGCCAGCACCCACCTCACCAAAGACTTCATCCCCTGGCTTGAAGCGAGTGACCGCCGCGCCCACTGCCTCAACCCGCCCGGCAATATCCGCGCCAAGCCGGGGATCTTTGGGCTTGCGCAGGCCATCGCTCAAACGCACAACCCAGGGATCGGCGCGCATTCGGTGCCAATCCGCGGGATTGGCCGCCGCTGCCACAATTTTGACCAGCACTTGCTCGGCGGTCGGCGCGGGCTTTGCCACGGTTTGGAGCACCAATCGCTCTGGTGGACCATAAGAAGGAAAGAGAATTGCTTTCATTTGGCTTCTCCATTGAGATCTAAACAGATACAGGCCAGCAAGGGCAGACCCAGATCGCGTACTTTGCGCAATAAACCATAGAGCGCGGCTTGATCCGCAACCAAGCCGGTGAGCAGGGTATCGCCAGTGGCCGTGTGGCTAATAGCGAGACCATCAAACCAGGTCGCCCATTGGACCCCTAACTGCCCTTGGAGACGCAGTTGATAGGTGCGCGGTGGCTCCCGGTCGGTGGCGGCTTGGTCGGTCATTGTGTCCCCCTATCCATATGGCGTTTGACGCCCTTGCATACGATAGCAACAGTATAGAGGTAAGGCAGGGGTGCTGTATAGACACTTTGGTGTTATTGTAGGGTGTTATTGTAGGGTGTTATTGTAGGGTGTTATTGTAGGGTGTTATTGTAGGGTGTTATTTGGCGTGTGATGTTGTTCTATGGCCCATGCAGCCTAGTGCGCAAGCCCGCATCACGCTTCACGAATCAGCTTCAGCTCCCTAGCTTTGGCGACCGCTTCAGTACGCCGTTGTACTTGGAGTTTGGCAAAGATCCGGCGGTTGTGCCCTTTGACTGTATCCAGGGCGAGGAAAAGGCGATCACCAATCGCTTGATTGGAGAGCCCCTGAGCAATGAGGTGGAGAACTTCAAGTTCCCGCTCACTGAGGGGGTCGAGGGATGGCTGTGGGATGAAAGCGGCAGGCTGCAGGGTAGCGGGTGACTGTTCCACGGCGACAGCAGCGTGAGCATCTGGACATGACGCAAAGGCGGCGAGGATTTGCTCCAGGTAATCCTTCATCCCTCCGCCTTCCTCTTGCATCCTTCGGCACAGGATATGCATAGGTTGGCCCTCGTCCACAAAGGGGCGGATGATGCCGCTTGGCACAGCCTGCGTCAGCGCGTTGTTGAGCAGATCCAAGGCCATTTGCGTTAGACCTTGCCGCTGATAGGCAAGCACTTGGAGCAGCATGGCTTCGAGCGCTTCGGCAAAGGGTTGAGCGGGCAGGGGTGCTTGGCGTTGGGCAACAAGCAGAGCCAGTGCGGTGGTTGGATCGCCTTGGGCTAACGCGACACGCGCCTGACTCAACGGCAGATCTTGCGCTTGCACCCGTTGAGCAGCTTCATTCACCTTGCCCTGTTGCAGAAGAACACGTACTTGTGTGGTGATAATCGCCCGGCGTTGTTCTATAAAGTGATGTTGCTGGACAAAGGTTTCCGCCTCGGCAAGGAGTGCCAGCGCGCCGGTTAGATTCCCAGCGGCTAGCTGTAGGCGGGCCAGCCAGACTTGGCAAGCCGCCCAAGTGCTGATCAGCTCAATTTGGCTGGCCAGTTGAAGTGCCTGTTGAATAGCTTGCTGTGCCGCAGCCAGGTCGTTCCAGGCATAGAGAACGCGGCCTAGCCCTAAATAGGCTTCACAGGCCACCAGCAGAGGTGGATCACCAGCGACCTGAATCGCGCTTTGATAGGCCGCCGCCGCCGCGGCCAGTTGATTTTCGGCTTCCTGGATCTGCCCTAAGCCGATTGAAGCAGAAAGCTGAATAATGGTATGCCCAATCGACTGGCTAATGGCAATCGCGGCGCGATGGGTCTGCTTGGCCGCTGCCCACTGGCCTTGAAGTTGGTAGGCATAGCCAAGTGACCAAGTAGCCGCGGTGCGCACGGCCAGATTCTCTGGCAGTAAGTAGTCCAGTGCGCGCTGGGATTGGGCGGCAATGACCTCCGCCTGATTTTGGGCAATTGCCAGAAAAGCGCGGATCGAAGCCACATGGCCGCGCAGATCACGGTGAACGGGATCGGCGGGAAAATGACTCAGTGCCGCTTCAGCCGCTTGCAACTTCTGTTCAATATCACTGTTTTTACCGGCAAAGAGCAGGGCCGACGCATAGATGACCCAGAGGGCTGGCTTAGCATCCAATACCGTTGTAGGCAGTGATGCTAACCACTTGAGGATCGGCAATTGCGCCCCGCGAAAATGCAAGGGCATCCCGTCACCTTCTACCAACCGCGCCGCGCGATCCACATCCTGGGCCGCCACAGCATGCTGAAAGGCATCGATGGCAAACCCGTTGGCCGCATACCAATCACTCGCACGCAAATGGTATTCAGCAACGCTTTCTCTGCTCGTCCCATTGGTAATACTTTGCTGGAGGCGCTGACGCAACAGCTCGGCAAAGAGATGATGGTACCGATACCAACGCCGCTCGTTGTCCAAGGGAATGATGAAAAGGTTGGCCTGTTCCAGGTAGGCAAGGATGGGGGAGGAAGGATGGGGGACGAACACGGAATCAGAGGACGCCGTGTTCATCCCCCATTTTTCCCCCATGTTAAGGACCGCGTCACAAAGGGGGCCACAGAAGCGCTCGAGGATGGCGGTGCGCAAGAGAAAATGTTGCACAGCAGTTGGTTGCTGCTGGAGCACTTCTTCCACCAAATAGTCCATGACAAAACGGTGGCTGCCGCTAAACGATTGGATAAAACTAGCAACGGTGCGTGGCTCTTGGCCTTGTAACGAGAGTGCGGCTAATTGGAGACCGGCAATCCAGCCTTCGGTGCGGGCTTCCAAGGCTGTCACTTCCGCCGTTGTAAGCGCTAAGCCCATGGCTTGGTTGAGAAAATCCGCCGCTTCGGCAGGGGTAAAGCGCAGATCGGCGGCGCGCACTTCGGTTAACTGGCCGCGCGCCCGTAGGCGAGCCAGGGGCAACGGGGGATCCTCGCGAGTGGCGATGACCAAGTGCAACTGTGGCGGTAAATAGTCCAGCAGGAAGGTTAAAAGTGGGTCCACTGCCCCATCCTCTAGGCGATGATAGTCATCCAATACCAAGATGATCCGCTCGCCGGTGCTGGGTGCCACTGCGGTTGTGATCTCATTGAGGAGCGTGGTCAAAAGGGTGGATGGCGGCGGCGGCGGCGGTGACTGGAGTGCATTCGCCACTCCTTGACCAACGCTGGGCAGCACACTTTGGAGAGCCGCCACCCAATAGACCAAGAAGCGGACGGGATCGCTATCCCCTTCGTCGAGGGAGAGCCAGGCAACACGGGGAGGCGGAAGCGGCTTCGTGGCTTCTGCCGCTTGAGTGATCCATTCGCTCACGAGGGTCGTTTTGCCAAAGCCAGCAGGGGCCGAGATCAGGGTCAATTTGCGCGGGAGGCCCGTGTTCAAGCGCGCCAAAAGGCGCGGTCGGCGCACGAGTGTTGGCCGCAGCGGTGGACGATAGAGCTTGGTAGCGAGAATGGGTGTGGGCATAGCGCTATTATATCATCGCTAGCCAGGAAAAGCCGTGTAGTCTGTATGTATACGATCGACGATTTTCTTGACAAGTTGTCAAGAATTGTTTTATACTATCGCTATGAAAACATTTCCGGTTGGCGAGTTCAAGACTCATTTCTCAGAAATCATCGAGCAAGTGCGCGCGGGAGAAGAGATACTGATTACCTATGGCAAGCGCAAAGAGAATATTGCTGTCCTCATCCCTTACGCATCTTATAAAAGCAAAAAGATTCGACTTGGGCTTTTGCAAAATAAAGCCCTAAAAATTCACGATGATTTCAAAATGACAGAGGAAGAGTTATTGGATTTATGATCTATTTGCTTGATACGCACTACCTTCTTTGGTCGCTCTTTGAACCAGAGAAAATCAACGAACTTGTTCGTGGACTCTTGGAAAACGAACATGATACCAAACTGATATCAGGCATCAATTTATGGGAAATTTCGCTCAAATATTCTTTAGGGAAGCTAGAACTTGGCGATACAAATCCACATGAGCTCTTTGCACAATTGTTAGAAGCGGGTTATGAAGTTGCGGCTTTAGAGAATCATTTATTAGCCACCTATTATCAACTTCCCAAGAAAGCGGACCACAAAGATCCTTTTGACCGCCTACTCATTTGGCAAGCCATTGCAAACGGCTATACCTTCGTTACCCAAGATAGAAAAATTGAACAGTATCGCACGGATGGCCTCAGCGTTATTGTAGGTGATATAGCGGGTGTAGAGTAGAGACGCAACCAACCATCGCTGACCAGTTGCAAAGACTGGCAGCGATGGTGGCACACCTAGCTATTCAAGGTGTTTTCACGAGTCCTAATAAATAAGTGCCGCGGTTGGCTGGGTCCCGCTTGAAGCGGGGTCGTTCTTTGGTGATCTCAGCAGGGGCGTCGGCATAGCCAGTGACCTTGCTCTCAAAGTAGCCGATGCCACTGGTGTATTGATGGACCGCCATTTGGTAGTTAGGACAAAGATCCACAGGGATGATCCCCGTCAGCGTACAGAGGTCGCCTTCTAGCACAGGCTCTTCCATGGTCGCCTTCATCTGCCGTAGATCGGCCATCGCCCGTCCCATATGCAGGGTCGGGACCACAAGCCGATAGTCACCCAGCGGCCAGAGGAGTTTGGTCCCCGCTTTCTTCAACGCCTCAAAAAGCACCAACGGGCTCAGTTCGCGATAATCGCGGGGCGTGCTCGTGACGCTGTCATATTCATAGCTGTTCAGCGTAATCTGCATGTCGGTCAGCTCCCACCCATAGAGCCCCTGGTCCAAATAGGCATAGACCCCATCCGCGACGGCATTCTGGAAGGTCTGTTGCAGGTGGCCGGTCGGCACTGCCGAACGATAGACAATGCCACTGCCTTTGGGCAGCGGCTCCACGCGAAACCCCACCGCGGCATGATAGGGCAACCCATCCTGGTGCATGGTCACCGCGGCCTCGGCCATCTGGCACGGCGTCTCCATATAGATGGTCATCGGGTCCGTCATGTGGCTCTCGATGCCATAATCACGCTTGAGCATCTCCTGCACAATCTCCATCTGCACATAGCCAAAGAGAGTGATATAGATGTCGTCGTTGAACTCGTTAAGCTGATAGGAGAGATAGGGATCATTGTCCGCCATCACGGTCAGCGCTTCGAGCAGTTCTGGCCGTTGCAGCAAACGCTCCGCCTGGATCTTCACCTTGAGCGTAGGCTTACCCAGCGCAAAGCCTTTGTGATGCGTGCCTTGCCCAAAGGTGTTACCAACCTTGAGCTGATGCAGGCCGATCACCATGCCAATGTCCCCAGCTTGCAACACAGGAACAGCCTCCACTTGACCATGCTGCCAGCGCGAGAGACCGGTCACGCGGTCGGCCCCAATGAAGCCACGCAAGAACACCTGCCCTGCCGTGAGCTTGATCACACAGGTGCGCCCTTTTTTGCCATGTTGGTGCATAATTTTGAAGACAACACCACTCGGTTCGTCGGTCGCCAGTGGTTCAAAGGCTGGCAACCATTGCTGGATGCCAGCCAACATTTCTGGAATGCCAATCCCATTGAGCGCGCTGCCAAACAAGACTGGGTAGAGCACGCGCGCGGCCACGGCTTGTTGTAACGTCTGCCCCAGACGCGCTTGGGAAAGTGCGGCTCCTTCCAGATAATCGACCAAGATTGCCTCATCCACTTGGGCCAGGAGTTCGAGCAATGCATCGGTTGGTTCCAGCGGCACAGCTTGCACTTGGGCCTGTTTCGAGCCTTCCCCATAGACCGTTTGCAGTACACAGAGCGCAGGGGTTAGATGTTTGTGAATCTCGGCCAAGACCTTGGCAACCTCCACCCCCATGCGGTCAACCTTGTTGACAAACAATAACGTTGGTACGGCCATGCGCTTGAGCGCATTAAAGAGCAGCTTGGTGTGGGACTGCACCCCTTCCTTGGCCGAGATCACCAAGATTGCGCCATCGAGGACCAACATGGAGCGCTCGACCTCGGCGATAAAATCTACGTGGCCTGGCGTGTCAATAATGTTCACCTTCTGCCCCTGATAGGTATAGGAGGTGGGCATGGAAATGATCGAGATGCCGCGCTCCCGCTCCAAGGCCAGACTGTCGGTTTGGGTGGTGCCATGATCGACGCGGCCCAAGTGACGGATAGCCCCCGTTTGGTAGAGCAATTGTTCCGTTAAGGTCGTCTTGCCCGCATCGACGTGGGCAAAGATGCCGATATTTTTGATTGTCACGTTCAACGAATCTCTCCCTTTCGACTCGTACATCAGTTGAGCAACAAAAAAAGAGCCACGGACAAATATGCCCGTGGCTCTTTCCAGCCAATCCTATCTGTCACGGGCACCCATATCTATCCCGTGAGCCAATCACCCTGCTTACACAGCTACCCAAGCGTGTGGGTAGTCCAGTAACCAGTGCGAAATAAAAAAGTCACAGAGCAAAAGCCCTATGACTTGAAGATCACCCATACCTGACAGTCGTACCATCTGCCAAAGCCAACGGCTAAGCGCAGTGATCACCAACGAACGGTGGTGCATTCAAAGAAGTCACAAAACCCAAGCTCCCTGACTGGGATAGATAGCATTGGTTCGTCATGCCTGCACCTCCTTTCGTTAGCACTGATTGAATCAGTAAATTGTTGAATCAGTAAATTGCGTTAATAGTCAAGAACTGTACCACAATGGTGGGGATTTGACAAAATCCCGATAGAGCGCAAAGAGCAGCACCACGGCCCAAACTCACAATTTTCTTTCCATCTCATATTTCCCTGGTTCTTCCAGGAAACCAAACTTTTGGTTGATGGCGCGCATGGGGGCGTTGACCGTTTCGACATTGGTCACGATGCGAGTCGCGCCCTGCGTCCGCGCATAAGTAATAGCTCGCAATTTGAGCGCCTGCATGATCTTTCGGTTGCGGTAGGCAGCGTCCACACCGGAGATCAAGATATATCCAGTTTGTTCCTCTGCGTTGTAGCTAATGGCCGACAGCCCTACAAACTTGTGGCCGTCCAACGCAACCATCTGCCCAGCTGGCTGAAACCACGATGCCCCCCAGATCACTTTCTTCCAGTTCTCATAGTTGATATAAGCCCCATCCGAAGCTGGGTCATCAAGCGCAGCCACCCCGTTGATATCGTAAAGTTTGCGAATATTTTCTTCGCTCTGCACTACGTCGGCAAAGGCCGCGAGGCGAATGCCCATAGCTTCGACCTGGGGCGTGATAGCCGCAAATTTGCCTTCATCAAAGTGCTGTAGATCGAGGATTGCCCGCAGCTGATGAGTACGCGGAGTGAAGCCACGTTTTTCAGCAAACTGATAGGGGATTGGATCGCCTTCCTGTACTTCAGCAAGGAGGGCGTTTGCCCCTTGTGCCTGCAGATACTTGAGCAGATCCTGCCAGAGTTGATTGCCGATGCCCTGTTGCCGGTGGGCGGCATCAACGACGACGTTGACGGAATATTGCCCAGGTTTCATACTGGGATAGTGACCGGCAAAGTTAAACCCAACTACTATACCTTGATGGTTGATCGCCACCGCGTGCCGCAGAATCCGTTCGGGCATATCAACCTTGTGTTCGTCGAGTAGATCCTGGGCACTGGTCGTCTCCAGGGCATCCGCCGAGAGCAGTTGGGCGATCCGCGGAAAATCCTCCATTGGGTTGGCTAGGCGAATGCGGTCGATGACCTGATTGGTAAAGCGCTCGTCATTAGACGGGCGTTGTTCGCTTAGCGTTGCTTTGGTCATGGCAAAGATCCTTTCTTTCAGCGTGTTGCGGGCATGGTAGAGGCGATTATTGACTTGTGACTTCGTGAGGTTCAGGAAGTCGGCTACCTCTTGGTGAGAATATCCGCTGAGATAGAAAAGGGTAATGGCAAGGCGTTGTTCGGTGGGCAGTTGTTGCAGGGCATTGGCGACAAAGAGTTGCAATTCGCGCTGTTCATAGATTTCTACTGGTCCAGGCGCACTAGTTGGCACTCCCTCGGCGACTTCTAACGGCACTTGGGTCAGCGTACGCCGGCGCGTGATGCGGTCACATTGTTTGAAAATGATACGGCGCAACCACGCGGAAAAGGCTCTTGGCTCGCGTAGCTCACTCAAACAGGCATACGCTTCAAGAAAGGCTTCTTGGGCGGCATCCTTGGCAGCGTCATGATTGCCCAAGATACCATAGGCGTAGCCAACCGCGGTATCCTGAAAGCGCCGCACGATCGCACTATAGGCCGCCACATCTCCCTCTTTTGCTTGCAGAATCAACGACGTTAGGTCACCCATACATTATCCAGATTTAGCTCATGATGCTTATCAATTGGCCTCTATAAGATAGTCCCACTTGGACGAAGAAAGTTCTTTGACGACCGGCGACGCTTGAAAATATCCATAAGCAACAGGCAGTGGATACACCGATACCGATGAAAACTTTTCGGACGCGGATTTGCGCGGAGTGACACGGATTTGTTTTCATCTGCGACAATCCGCGGCACGCCGCGTCCGATTTTCCCACCAGTCGGCGCTTGCGGCTACGGCGTCACAGCGGCGCGGACAAGGGATTCCCAACATTGCATGGGCGACTCGCCGAGGATGGCACGTAAGTCGGTTTGTAGCGCAGTAAGTTGCGGTTCGTCCGCGGTGGCCTGTAGGTTGGCAAGCCGGGCCAGCGCGTCCATGGCAAAGCCGACGGCAATGACGTTCTTATCCGCACGAATTACTTCTTGCAAGGCAGTGACAGTTGATTCGAGCGCCGTGCCAAGGTGTTCCGGCCCATGTGAACAGAGGATCACGATCGACCACAGCACATTCTCGCGTACCGCCGAGCGCACCGGCGCATAGCGTGCCAACCCAAAATCGACACCGTCCCCTTCACACACATCACATTCATCGGTGGGGCGCACAAATTTGATCGAGCGCCCTTGGGCCTTGCTCATCGCCAAGCGATTTTCCTCGCCGGCGAGGCTTTTCACCAATGCCGCTAAACAGTGGGGAATCAAGTCGCGGCCAATGCCCGTGGCGCTGGCCCGCCGCCCCAAACAGCCCAGCGTACCAGCCGCGACCGAACGGATGTAGACAGAGGAATCTTCCTGAAGACGGGCCACCACGGTTCGCAAAACAGTTTCCGTCAGCGGGCTAGCATCGCCTAGCCCATAGACCCCCGCTTTACGCACCCATTTGATCGGCGAGTTGGCCGCCCGCAGAAAAGTATCGGTGGCCGCCGCCCCCACCGCAATCAGACCATAGGTAGCCGCCCGACGCACACTCTCGCGGTCGGTGTAGAGGGCCTTCTCTAGCAATGGTATGGCGACGGCTGGATCACCCAGCGACGCCAACTTATAGGCGGCACCGATGCGAAGTGGTTCAGCCGCTTCTTCTTTGGCGTGCATCTGTGCAAAGAGCTGCTCGGCCTCCTGGGCGAGGGCGTCCGGTGCAAGGTCTACAGCTTCTGGGCGGGGCGGTGGGGTTTGGCCGCTCTTGAGCCAATGATAGTGATAGCGCCAGACGGTGGTAACGTCATCGCTCACCTGGGAGAGATCCAGGTTGGTCATTGGGTCCACGCCCAGGTTGTGCCAACTGATTTTGGTGACAGCTGGATCGGTGGCTAGCTCTTCGTCCGTCGCATCCGGGTCGGTGGTGCGATAGAGCCAGAAGCGCCACATAAAGCGGGGATTGTCCTGCCAAGTGCGCCAATCATCGCGGCGATGGTTGCCCCGGTGAAAGGTATTATGCGAATAGAGAACCACACTGCCAGCCCGGAGGGGCGCGGCGGCAAAGGAGTAGACGAGCGGCCAACCGGTCTTGGTGACTGCCTCGCGCATCCGAATATCGTGGGCCGTGCGTGCGTGGATGATGTCATCCAACGCATATTTTGAATCCGGCCCGCTGACGGGCTCCCGCTCCATCCCGGCCAGGACATAGGCAAAGTCCAGATGATCAGCACCGGCGAAGTTGTCGTGATTCTCTTCGTGGTTGAAGGTCCAATATTGGGAATAGGGGACAGTCGCCGTTGGCCCCATCTCCGGCGTCACGGCTTGCGGGTAGTAGAGCATCTCAATCTGCACAGCCTGGTGGTGACGCTGTTTGCGGCTGTTATAGGGGCCGTTGTCATCTTTGTGCCAATGTTGATCGCGTGCGCCGCTGGTAAAGGAGGCATTGTGGGTGAAGGGCACAATCGCCCAATTTTTGCCGACAAGTTGGTTACACGCGGCCACCAAGCCAGGCGCATTAAGGAGATCAAGCACAGCAGGAACGTTGGCTGGCGTCACCCGCACGCCGGTGTCATGCACCGCCTTTTCCTGCTTATAAACCTGCGTATGAACCTCGGCAGGGATGCCTAGGCTTTCTGGCGATAGGACAACGAGCCCACGGATGGCAAAGTCCAGCAGCAGCCGTTCGGGCGTAGTGTAGTTCAGGGGAAGCGATATGTCTGGATTATGGGTATCCAATGGATTCACCTTTTCTTGTTGGTTGGAGCAATCCAATAAAAGTTAGGACTTACGCAGTTGGGTGGTACGACCAGAGACCTGACAGGTTTTGTCCAAGTGCGTAACTTCTAAAAAGTTTTCGTTATTGGTTCCTGCGGCTAGCCCATGATTGCCCTGTCCATCGGGAACATAGGCCGCTGGATCCGTTGATAGGGGAGGTTTTCAATATCCTGGTTGACGGCGCCAGGGCTGAGCGCCAACAGGGCGCGGCGGGCCAGTTGATCGACTTCCGGCACCAGATAGCCCATCTTCACCACCACAATTTGATATTGAATGGGATCAAGAGCGAGCTTCGTGAAATCACTGAGATGATGGAAGGGCGTCCGGCGCTCGGTAATCACCACATCAACCCCCTGCACGTTGACCACGGCAATGCGATTGGCGAGAACGGTCGCGCCGGCTTTGGCATTGGCGGGCCAGGGTACCGTATGGAGCGATACCACCATGCCCGTAATGGGCAAAGGCCGACCATGAAGGGGGTCTAGCTTGCCACCCAACACCAAGGCCACGGTCGCGCCCACCCCGGCTTGTTCACAGGCTGCCACCGCGGCAGGATCGGTAATCCCAGCGACTAAGGCATTGGTGGCGGCTAAGGCAAGTAGGCGCGCCAGGACAAAGGGAATATCACTCGCCCCACCCGCCGTCGGATTGTCGCCCGAATCGCTAATCACCACCGGTTTGACCGTCTCCTGCAACGCCAGTTGAATACACTCATCGACCGTGCCCGCGGTGACGCCGAAACGGAATTGCTCACGCACGGCCCAGAACTTCTGAGCCAGATCGCTGACCGCGGCCTGGGCTTGGGCCGCGTCTGTCCCAATCGTGACCACCGACCCCGTGGCGCGTGGTTCGTCGGCCCAGACATAGCCGATCAAGATCGAGGCATCCCACAACGCATAGTCGCTGATCACCGGGGGAATGGTGGCATAGAGGCTGGCCGCGGGTTCAAATTCGGTGCTGCTTTGCTCGCCAGGCACCAGGATCGGCACGGTGCGAAAAGCCAGGGTCGGCTTACTCCCCTCGCGCAAGGTACGCATCAGCAAAGCGAAGGTGCGTTGCTGGGTTTCATACCAATCCAAGTGGGGCGCGGTGCGATAGGCAGTCAGCAAATTCAGGCTGGCAATCACCCGCGGCGAGACATTGCCATGCAGATCATAGCTAGCCGCGATGACACAATCAGGGCCAACCACGGCCCGAATCGCCGCGATCATATCGCCTTCCACATCATCGCGACCAGCGACATTGGCCGCGCCGTGCATGTCTAGATAGATGCCGTCATAAGGAGCATGCGCAGCCAGATCGGCCAGCAGTTGCTCCTTAAAAGCATCATAGAAAGCTGGTTCAATCGAGCCACCGGGCAAGGCCCGCGCCCGGCGCAGGCCCGTCACCTGGATCTCAGGATAATCGGCAAAAAAGCCATAATTGGCGGTCAAGTCTGCGCCCGCTGTAACGATAAAGTCCCGTTCCCCCGAAAGTAGCGGCGAAAAGGTACAGCATTCACAGCTGAGCCCCGCCACGCCAATGTGGAAGGTTGCGGTGGCTTGTGGATCTTGAGCAGTCTTCATAGTACACGCTTACTCCTTTACACGTGGCAATTGATAGTAACAGGAATCACTGTAAGTATAGGGTGAGGAGTAGGATTGCCGGAAATAAGCGCATAACCATTGCTTGCGAAGTTACACAGTTCGCGCCTCTCCTGGCATGGTTCTGCCCATACTTTCCATCTCTGTGAAGAGGCAGTATAATAAACGCGACCTCGCGTTATTTTCCACTTGTGCGATCTGCCCCCTGCGGATTGACGTTCAACAGAGCAAAGGAAGCCTCGATGAAAGTATTTGCCGGCGGCATCGCCACCGAAACCAACACCTTCTCGCCCATGCCCACCGGCATGGCGGACTTCACCGTTGTCCGACCGGACGCCATTCCAGCGGAAGGCATTTCCCCTGAGATCGACCACTTCCAAAAACGTACGCTCGAACGGGGGTGGGACTTTGTCTTTGGGCTCTCTGCCGGTGCGCAGCCAGCAGGAAACACCACGCGCAGTACCTATGAAAGTCTGCGCGACGAGCTGCTAACCCGTCTACAAGCGGCGCTCCCCGTGGACATTGTGCTACTTTCCCTACATGGCGCGATGGTAGCCGATGGCTATGACGACTGCGAGACGGATATGATCAACCGAGTGCGGGCCGTGGTGGGGCCAGCGACCAAGATCGGGGTGGAGTTGGATCTCCATTGTGATGTGACCGAGGAGATGATCACCCAGGCCGACGCCATTGTGATCTTCAAAGAATATCCTCACATTGATGTAGTCAACCGAGCCGATGATCTCTTTACGATCATTGCCGATGCCGCGGAGGGCAAGACCAAGCCGACGATGGCGCTCTATGACTGCAAGATGATTGGGCTCTTTGCCACCCCCTTTGAGCCCATGCGCAGCCTAGTCGATGCGATGATCGCCAGGGAGGGCAAGGATGGCGTACTTTCGGTATCGCTGGCCCACTGCTTTCCTTGGTCCAACGTGCCGACTTGCGGGGCGACAGCTTTGGCGATTACCGACAACGATCCGGCGAAGGCCGCGGCAGTGGCGGCGGAGGTCGGCCAGCAGTTCTTTAGCCTACGTCACGAACTAGCGATTAAGAACTATACGATTGATGAGGTGCTGGATCAGGCGCTGGCGATCGCGGCATGGCCCGTCGTGGCCGCGGATCGGGCCGACAATCCTGGTGGTGGCGCGCCCAGTGATTCGACCTTTGTCTTGCGGCGACTGTTGGAGCGGGGGATCGACAACGCCGCCCTCGCGCTTATGTGGGACCCCATTGCCGTCAGTGTAGCCATGGCGGGCGGCGTAGGCGCAACGCTCGATCTGCGCTTAGGGGGCAAGATGGGGCCAGTCTCGGGCGATCCCCTCGATCTGCGTGTCACCGTGACCGGCATTGTGGAAAATATGATTCAAGAGTGGCCGCAGCAGGGGGAGCCCATGCGCATTCCGTGTGGCACCGCCGTTTGCCTCCACTGTCATGGCATCGACATTATTGTCAACACCAAGCGCGTCCAGGTCTTTGGCCCCATGGTCTTCACCAACTTTGGCATTGACATCAGCCAGAAACGCTTGCTCGTCGTCAAATCCAATCAGCACTTCTATGCGGGCTTTGAACCGGTGGCCTCTGAGATCCTCTATATGGCCTCGCCCGGTTCGGTCGCGCCCCGCTTTACCGAAATTCCCTACACACGCGTGGATTTGCATAAATTCCCGTGGGTAGAAAATCCCTTTACAAGCTAGCGAGTGTTGAGAGTTAAACAACCGCTTTTCACGAAGTGGATTGTACGCCGCCACAAAGCCACCCGAAGCGAATCTTCTGCTTCGGGTGGCTTTGTGGCGGCGTTAAATTTTGCGATGGCCTTCAAGAAGAGCGTGGACTCGTTACCGCCGTTGCCACTTGAGTTGGAATTCAAGTTCTTCGCCATCCTCCGCACGCTCATGCTCAATGCTGATCGTCGCATTGGTCGGAACGGTAAAGCGTTCCCCAGCAACTTGGATAGTAAAGGGCTGTTGCTGTTCCAGCGCATCCGCCAAGCGGCGCAGCTTGGCCACGAAATCTGCTACAGAATAGACCTTCTCGACATCACGATGCGGTAAATTAGTCATGATCACAAATCTCCTTGTGGTGGCGGGATAGATACGTAATTGCGCAGCCTCTATCATCGCCACTAGTCCAACAGCTAAACCGAGCACCGAAGTCAAACGCCAGTATACCCACCCCCGCGACCGTTGTCAATCTCATATCATTTGCATCCCAGCGCCCAGATAAACGGCAAATGCGGCATTCCAAGGCAAGAATCTACTGATCGCAAAGAATCCATTCAACCATATCGCCCTCTTGACTACTATCGAACCACCTGATACAATTCTCATTAACCCTTAACGTTAATCTTTCTCATATTTGGTAACCTGTGGATATAGCGTTCGACGCCAGGAAATTCGAAAAAGAAGTCAACAGTTCCACACTCTTAGTCCGGCGGCATGGTGATAGACGGGCAAGGCTGATTCGGCGTCGATTGGATGAACTTCATGCCGCGGTGACGTTGGAAGATATGCGAAATTTGCCGGGTCCGCGCTGTCATGAGTTGAGAGGCGACCGCGCCGGTCAACTTTCGGTTGATCTGGATCATCCCTACCGCTTACTTTTCGCGCCGACGGAGCCCGTACCAACCAAGGAAGATGGCGGCTTAGATTGGACGCGCATCACCGCAATTATCGTACTGGGCATAGAGGATACCCATGAATAGTCAGATCAAAAATAGCTACATGCCAGATATGGTCTCATACCCCGGCGAGACCGTGTTGGAAACGATAGAATCTTATGGGATGAGCCAAGCCGAGCTGGCAGAACGGATGGGACGCCCCAAGAAAACCGTGAACGAAATTATTAACGGCAAGGCAGCCATTACGCCGGAAACAGCCCTCCAGCTAGAGCGAGTTCTGGGCGTTCCCGCGCGCTTTTGGATGAATCGCGAACAGCAGTACCGTGAAGCGTTGGCCCGTTCCACAGAACGCACGCGCTTAGAAGGAAGTACGGATTGGCTGGCACGCATGCCCGTTGCGGAAATGGTCAAGCGTGGCTGGATTCGCAAGATGAGCGACAGTATCGCACAAATCGAGGAGCTACTCAACTTTTTCGGGGTTGCATCGCCCAAGCAGTGGAATGAAGTTTGGCTAAATCCCCAAGTGGCTTTCCGCAAGTCGCTCGCCTATTCCAGCACACCCGAAGCCCTGGCCGCGTGGTTACGCAAAGGCGAATTAGAGGCGCAGCATCTCTATTGCCACCCCTTTGATGCGCAGCACTTTCAGGCCGCACTGATCGAAATTCGCAAGTTGACTGTTGCGTCTCCTGCTGTCTTTGTTGATAGAGCAACCGAGCTTTGCGCGGCTTCAGGGGTTGCACTCGTGTTAGTGCCACAGCTCAAGCAAACCAAGGTCAGCGGTGCAACCCGCTGGATTACAGCCGAAAAGGCCTTGCTCCAACTAAGTCTACGCGATAAAGAAGATGGTCAATTTTGGTTTTCGTTCTTCCACGAAGCCGGCCATATTCTGCGCCATGGCAAAAAAGATGTTTTTATTGAGGATGAGAATACAGCCGATCCTGAACGTAGCGAACAGAAAGAACGCGAAGCGAATCAATTTGCCGCGAACTTGTTGATCGATCCTACGGCTTACCAAAAATTTGTTTCGACCCGGAAAACCTTTAGCAAGGCCGATATCCGTCAGTTTGCCACAGACCAGAATATCGCACCAGGCATCGTTGTGGGGCGGCTCCAGCACGATAAAGTTTTGCCGTTTTCTCATTGTAACGAGCTGAAAGTTAAGTTTGTGTGGGCGAATTTGTTAACAATAGGATAGGATGGAGAATCGCGCAACAATACATGGATTAAACCTGCCCGCCCACGCCTTTAAACTTCTCAACAAAAGCGGAAATTTTTTGGAAAACAGTCTGTTTTTTGCTTAAGTATTGCGGATTAAGCGGACTCATTTTGGGCAGAACTGCATTGAGTTCTGTGCCGTTTTCGCTGGCATATTCACGTTTTAACGATGCCGTGATATAACGTTTAGCGGCTTCTACATTCAGCTGCTCAGCGCTAATCAATTCCGCTGCTTCACGGTGTTGCTCAACTTGCGCAAAGGTAAAGAAAGCCTCAATAATGCTCGCTTTGTCGGGAATGTTGTCCAAGTTGGTTTGGTTAATAAAATCTACCATCAAACTTTCTTTGGCGCGGTTGCCCAGGCTGGCACGAATTAACCGGCGGACCTCCTCCACCAAAGCAGCCTTATCCTTCGTTTTCTTATTGTGTTCAAAGATCAACTCCAGAATGTAATCCAGGTTAATCTCTTGTGATTTGAGGAGATCCACCTCAAAGACCACATCATCCCAGTCAATCGTAGCGCTGTCGGTTTCGTTGCCCGCTTTTTCGCGGCGCAGCCAATCACGAATATCGTTATAGGTGGAGCGATAATCTTGAATTGTGCGCTCGGTTGGTACCGGAATCGCTTGCATGGCGGCTAGGTCATCATCGGTCAAATAGTATTTTACTTTAAACGCTTCGACCGCTTCTGAGTCAGCGAGATCGACGCTTTGCAGGGCTTTTAAGCCAGCAAATTCGTCGTAGTTTTGCAGTACGTTCTCGACCCGCAAATATTCGCCAAATAATTTAGCGAACGCTTTTTTATCATTTTCTCTAATAATTTCATCCGGGTTGGGGAAGCGTTGTTGTAACTCCGCCACCACCTCTAAATAACCACGCCGTGCTTCACCCGTCGCCACATCGGTAAAGCCTTCCATGTACTCTTTGTAACTCTTTTCCAGCACCACATTTTTGGTGTTCTTGTCACCAAATAACGTAATGGCATCAATGGTCGCTTGTTCTAAATCGCGGAAGGTGACGATATTGCCAAAGGTCTTAGTGGCGTCATAAATGCGGTTGGTGCGTGAATAGGCTTGCATCAAGCCGTGGTAGCGCAGGTTTTTATCGACGAATAAGGTGTTCAACGTGGGGGCATCAAAGCCGGTTAAAAACATGCCCACCACAATCAGCAAATCAACGTCTTGATTGATTACCCGCTGGGCAAGGTCGCGGTAATAGTTTTGAAACGCTTGGCTATCAACACCGTAATTGGTCTTGAACATTGCGTTATAGTCAGCAATGGCAGCGCTCAAAAACTCTTTCGCGCTGCTCTCCATTGCCGTAGGTTCAAAGCTTTCATCAGGAATTTCCCCGATGGCGTCTTGTTCTTCATTGGCCGCGAACGAGAAGATCGTGGCAATCCGCAGCGGCTTGTCATGCGCTTGCTGTAAACGCTTAAACGCTTCATAGTACAGTTTGGCGGCATCCACACTGTTCACCGCAAACATGGCATTAAAGCCTTTCGCGCCCGCTTGGAGCCGATGGGTTTTTTGCCTGAAGGCGTGTAGGATGTACTGGGCAATTTCGCGAATCCGCTCGGGATGCAATAACGCTTGTCGATTTTCGGCTGCGGTCAGTTTTTGCGCGTCTTGTTCGGTTTCAAGCGCCTTAAAGTGGGGGCGGACATCGTTGTAATCGACTTTGAATTTCAACACTTTTTCATCGCGAATGGCGTCGGTAATCACATACGAATGCAACTCACGGCCAAAGACGCTGGCGGTGGTTTCTGCGCCCAGGGCATTTTGGGGGAAAATCGGTGTCCCCGTGAAGCCAAACTGATAGAACTTTTTGAATTTTTTCTGTAAATTTTTTTGGGCTTCACCAAACTGGGAACGGTGCGCCTCATCAAAAATAAAGACCACTTGCTTAGTGTAGATGGGCAAGTCGCCTTCACTTTTCATCAAGTTGTTCAACTTTTGAATCGTGGTAACGATGATTTTGTTGTCATCTTTCGCCAGGTTACGCTTGAGCCCGGCGGTGCTGTCGTAGCCGTTGACGCTATCGGGTGAAAAGCGTTGGTACTCTTTCATCGTTTGATAGTCGAGATCTTTGCGGTCAACCACAAAAAAGACTTTATCAATAAAATCGAGCTCAGTCGCCAGGCGCGCCGCTTTAAAGCTGGTTAAGGTTTTACCCGAACCGGTGGTATGCCAAATATAGCCCCCCCCTTCGGGGGTGCTCCAATTTTTGGCGTGATACGCACTTTTGATCTTCCACAAAATGCGCTCGGTGGCGGCAATTTGGTAGGGGCGCATGATCAACAAGGTGTCGCTAACGTCAAAGACGGCATAGTTGATCAGCACATGCAACAAGGTGTTTTTTTGAAAGAAGGTAGCGGTAAAATCTTTTAAGTCTTTGATCAGGCTGTTATCGGCTCTTGCCCAATTCATGGTGAAATCAAAGCTATTTTTGTCTCGCTTGGTGGTGTTGGCAAAGTAACGGGTATCGGTGCCGTTTGAAATCACAAAAAGCTGGATATACTTAAACAGTGAGTTGTCGGCATTATAACTTTCTTTACTGTAGCGGTGGACCTGGTTAAAGGCTTCGCGAATGGCGACCCCTCGTTTTTTGAGCTCGATTTGCACCAAGGGCAACCCATTAACCAAAATGGTGACATCGTAGCGATTGGCCTGCGTTCCTTTTTGCTCAAACTGTTTAATGACCTGCACTTTATTGCGGGCAAGGTTTTGCTTATCCAATAGATAGATGTTTTGGATATGCCCATCATCAAAGACAAAATCGTGGATATAGTCGTCGTGAATTTTGCGCGTTTTTTCGGTGCTGTTGTCGCTGGGTTTGTCTAAATAGCTCTCCACAAAGCGTTGCCATTCCCCATCTAGAAACGCCATCTGATTCAGCACTTGCAACTGCACCCGCACGTTGGCCAGCATTTTGTCGGCGGTGTTTAAATCGGGCCGATATTCATAGGCCTGGTTTTGCAGATCGCGGATGAACTCAGCCTCAAGCGCATATTCGCTTTGATAGGATTCCTTGAGTTGCAGCACTTTGTTGTATTTATCTAGAACGATAAAGCTGTTTGATTCGGCAATGGCTTTGTATTCAATCATTCCTCAGCATCCCTTTTTTACAGCAGTTTTTCACGTTACGTTACCACCCCGTCAGGCTGCGCCTGCCACCCCTCCTCCGGAGGCGTGCCCGCTAGGGCGGGGTGGTCTCTCAAATAACCAACAATACCTTCCATATTCTGCAACACATCCTTTGCCGACAGCCGGATCACCGTTAGCCCCAAGTGATTCAAATACTGATCTCGCTCGGCATCTTCTAGCTGTTTGCTATCGTGGGAACTGCCGTCCACTTCAATCACCACATCTTTTTCGGCACAATAAAAATCGACGATATAGTTGCCAATAATTTTTTGGCGATCGAAGTCGAGACCGTTGAGCTTGTTGCTTTTTAACTGAAGCCAGAGCAGGGCTTCATGAAGGATACCTGCCTTGCGGAGCGCCTTGGCTCTGTCGCGCAAGGCTGGGTTATAGGGTAAGGATTTGTATTTTTTTGTGTTACGCATAAGAACCACCCCGGCAGGCGTAGCCTGCTTTACCACTTCTTCCACACCACAACCACCCCGGCAGGCTACGCCTGCCACCCCTCCAGAGGAGGGGAATAGATCCGTCCCCATTCCCCTCCTCTGGAGGGGTGCCCGCTAGGGCGGGGTGGTCTCTGTGGTAAATTAATTAATCTCTGTATTCAGCGAGCACTCGACCTGAAGCGATACATTTCATTCATCTGCTTTACCAAGTAGCCCAAAACACGCTTATCATCGTCTGTCAGCTCAGTCACTTCTTCACCAGCATGCTTAGAGTGGCTAGAGATATTAATGATTCGTGTCTCATAAGGATTCTGCCTCCCATCACCCGCTGGCGGTAATAGGTTTCCCCAATTTTCATGACCTAGAAATGTGCAGGTTTTTTCTAAAATATTTCTGAGAAAATTAAAGTGGTACTTGTGCAACTGGCCCGTCGCTATCGCTTTTTCAAGTTCTGCTTTGAGATAAAGATGATACGAAAATGGTGAATCATTGGATTGGGCGACTAAATCAAATTTCCCATTGTCCCGTTTTTTCAGAAGATATTTTTTACTTATAGCGTCCTTGAACTCATTGTGTAGCACATTATAAAAAAGCGGGTTATGGGTCGTGATAATAAATTTAAGGTCTGAGCGACTAGCTCTAATCAGTTGCGCCAAATCTACCGCCAGTTGCATCAAATGGTTTTCATCTAAGGAGCTAACAGGGTCATCCACAAAGACATATTCCAACTGATTGAACTGATCGGTTTCACGTTCGCTTGGTTCGGCGACATTTAGCACATCGATGACTTGCACAAGCAGACTGTAAAAGATGCTCCAAATAAAGTTACTTTCTTCACCTTTTGAAATTTTTATGTTGGCGGTTTGTTCGGCATTACCCCGTTCAAAGGAGAAGGTGACGGCAGAGAAATCTGGACTAAAGCGGGGCATTAATTTTTCATCGGTGTAGCGCTGAAAATGGGTAATAATGTTTTGGTCTTGACCTTGCTCTTGCAGCACCCACGGCGTAAACGAGTTCGGCTGAATTTTTAACTTCGGCTCGGTATCACGCGCTAAATCATTGTCCCAGTAGAACAAATCTTCCGTAAAGGCATTGTAATAGAGGATTTTTGTGCGCGCTAACTCGATGTCTTCAGCCTCTTCATCGTCATACGTCTTTGGGGCGATTAACTGTTTGAATTCACGTGATAGTCGGGTTTTACCGCTGCCATTAAACGCATAGATAAGCTGTACTTTTACCTCGGAAGTTGTTGCAGTTGCTGCCCTGGTTCTATGTTCAGCATTTTTTAGTTGCTGTGCAACTTCAGTTAACGATTGCCCCATACTATGCCTCCCCCGCTACTTTGGGAAAGCTTAACAGCTGCTCGCGATAATACTCGTATTGCTGTTGGCGCAAGGCTGGATTGTAGGATAAGGATTTGTATTTTTTTGTATTACGCACAAGAACCACCCCGCCCTTCGGGCACCCCTCCAAGGGCGGGGAATGGCTGAGTCGGAATCGTATACCTATTCCCCTCCTCCGGAGGGGTGGCAGGCGCAGCCTGCCGGGGTGGTGTTTTTTAATTGCCCGCATCATTACACCGATACCCCTTTCGCACCACCCGCACCACCCGCACCACCCCGCCCTTCGGGCACCCCTCCGGGGGAGGGGAATAGAGGAAAGCTTAACAACTGCTCGCGGTAATATTCATATTGCTGTTGGCGCAATGCAATTTCACGGGGCAGGCCTGCGCTGATGGAGTTGGCTAAGGTGTCGAATTTATCGAGGATGGCAACGATGCGGGCTTGCTCGGCAGGGGATGGAATTGGAATACGGATTTGTGAAAAACCTTTAATTAACAGTGTGTTAACTTTCGTTCGGGCTACATATTTTGCTTTTTCGGCAATGAATACAGTTGTTTGCATGTAATAGGAAATATATTTCGGATTCATCGGATGACGGAAGGCATAACAGTGATCGTGAATAGCTACTTTTTCACTTCCTAGCCATGCCACAGCCTTACCAACTTCATCGACAGTCTCTCCAACATCTGTGAATATAACGTCTCCAGGTTCTGCATAACGCAACGAGGATGCCATATCCGCACGAACCTGTGAAATTGCATGGTTGGTTGATACTCCATATTGTGTGTAAATTTCGCCATAGTGGATGACGCTGACACCGTTATCCACATAATCAGCTTTTGTAAAACGTTTTCCGCGAATAAACTCGCCAACCTCCCCCAACGTCTTCCACTCCACTTCCCCTTCGGCAAAGGTTAAGAGTTGGTCGCGATAGTAGGTGTATTGCTTTTCGCGCGCTGTGAGTTCGGCTGTGAGTTCGGCTGTGAGCGCTGTGAACGTGTCCAAAATGCGGACGATTTCCGCTTGGATGACAGGAGGTGGGATGGGGATTTGCTTATTGGAAAAATTACTTATCCAGTGACGTTTATGGTCACCCTCACTCAGTTCATTAGGTAATGTATTTAGCCAATAATAAACATATTTCAACAAAACCTCAGATTCATCTTTTGATGTAATCATCTTCATTGCCGATGATTTGGCTTTGAAATCAAAATCAACCCATTTGTTTGCGGTTGTAAAATCATCAAAAATAATAACGGGATACTCTGATGCTTTGTAAACACCTTCAGTTTCGTCAGTGTGTCCTAAGATAAAAGTTTTACCTGCCGTTAAAACTGGAATAGCAAATCCATCGCTATAATTAGGCGATTTGACGAGATATTTTGTTGGTTGTTCGTACTCCGTTACTTCCCCTAGTGTCTTCCACTCTACGGCCCCCCCATCCAGCAGCTTCTCCATAAAGCTCAAATAACTCATGCCTCAATCTCCTCGCCTTCAAGCTCGGCCACAATGGCATCAATCGCAGTGCGGAGTTGGTCAATTTTCGCCACCGTGGTTTTCAGCTCGGCATTGAGCTTGGTAATATCAATCTGTTCGCGGGTGTCTTCGGCTTCCACATAGGAACTGACCGATAGGTTATAGGCGTTGGCGACGATGGCGTCGTAGGCCACCGATTGGGCAAAATGGGCAACATTGGCTTTATCCGCAAACGCCTGCATCATTTGCGCGATGTGCTGGTCGGTGAGCGTGTTGTTATTGGTCTCCTTCTTAAAGAGGCCGCTGGCATCCATAAACTGGGTTTGGGTGTCGGCTTTGTGTTTGGAAAGCACCAGGATATTGACGGCAATCGAGGTGCCGTAAAAGAGGTTGGGGGCCAACGCAATCACCGTTTCCACATAGTTGTTATCGACCAAATATTGGCGAATTTTCTGCTCGGCCCCACCACGGTAAAAAATACCGGGGAAGCAGACAATCGCGGCCCGTCCTTTGCTCGACAAATAGCTCAGCGCATGGAGCACAAAGGCAAAGTCGGCTTTGGACTTGGGCGCTAACACGCCGGCGGGGGCAAAGCGTTCGTCGTTGATCAGGGTGGGGTCGTCGCTGCCAATCCAGGTCACCGAATAGGGCGGGTTCGAGACAATCGCATCAAAGGGTTTTTCCGCACCAAATTGGGGATCGAGCAGGGTGTTGCCCAGCGCGATGTTGAACTTGTCGTAGTTAATGTTGTGCAAAAACATGTTCATGCGGGCCAGGTTATAGGTGGTGTGGTTAATTTCCTGACCAAAAAAGCCCTCTTCGATGAGATGGGCGTCAAACTGTTTTTTCGCTTGTAACAAGAGCGAGCCGGAGCCGGCCGCGGGGTCGTAAATTTTATTGACGGTGGTTTGCTGGTGCAGCGCCAGTTGGGCAATCAGCCGGGAGACCGCTTGCGGGGTGAAAAATTCGCCCCCCGATTTACCCGCGTTAGCGGCATAGTTCGAGATCAAAAACTCGTAGGCATCACCAAAGAGGTCGATGTGGTTATCTTGGAATTTGCCAAAACGCAGCCCCGCCACCCCTTTCAACACGGCGGCCAGACGGCTGTTTTTGTCGATCACTGTGTTGCCCAGGCGGTTGCTGGTGGTATCAAAATCAGCAAACAGCCCTTTAATATCTCGCTCGGAGGGGTAGCCATTGGCCGAGCTTTCAATGGCGGCAAAGATCGCGGCTAAGTCGGTGTTTAGGTTGGGGTTGTTGTTGGCGTTAGCGGCAAGGTTGGCAAAGAGCTGGCTGGGGTAGATGAAATATCCCTTGGTTTTAATGGCATCGTCTTTGATGGCTGGGGTGATAACCTCATCGGGGAGCTTGGCATACTCAATGCTTTCATCCCCCCCTTCAATGTAACTGGCAAAGTTTTCGCTAATAAACCGATAGAACAACGTGCCTAAGACATATTGTTTAAAATCCCAGCCATCGACTGAGCCGCGCACATCATTCGCGATTTGCCAGATTTGGCGTTGCAGTTCGGCCCGTTGTTGGGTACTTGTCATTATCTAATTCCTGTTTCAAGATGTTTAAGATATTGCCGCGGTCAGTGCGCGCAGATCGCCAAGACACTTTACGATGACGCAAGCTCGCCGGAGAACTCCAGTATACCCAAGCCCCGCAACCGTTGTCAATCCCCGATCACTTGCGTCCCATCACCTAGATCCACTGGCAATATACGCCGGTTGGCAGATCGGCCGATCTCTTTTATACTCCACCAAAAGGGTGGGTGCCCACCACTCGCGACGGATTTTGGTGCTCGCCAATCACAAATCACAAACCCTTACAAAGGGTATCCACATGAACGCCATCAACGATCCTACCACCACCCAGGCCACGCAGTAGCTGGCCCAACTGGAACGCGCACTAGCCCAATCCGATCTCGCCGGGGCCGTTGCGCTCTTTGGCGACGAATGTCACTGGCGCGATCTCATTGGCTCGACATCCCACCCATATTTTCCCTACATCATTTACTTTTCAGTGGCATCATTTCTGATGCGAGTGGCAAGATCTATATGAGGATAATCGCGAATTTTTCCATCGGCTGTCAACAGGGCAAGGCCATGTACTCGCGCCGTTGCAACGATGATTTGATCAGCGGGATCACGGTGAAATGTACCTGGGAGTTGCGTCGATTCCACAGCGATTCTGGGTGTTATACTGCGGTTGTGATGAAAACCGGAGTTTACCAAGTGGTATTACGCAAGATCGAAACTCCGGTTTTCATACAGAGCGAAGTATAGATCGAATAGCTGGATTCCCGGATATTGTAG